>PMNJ01000138.1 GCA_003162595.1 Bacteroidales bacterium
AAAGGAGAAAAAATCTCTGATGCTGTTAAGAAGCTGGGGATGAGAGGATTCGATATAGGCCTTGAAATGTCAGGATCACCGAAGGCTTTTGTTGAAATGCTGAATAATATGTATAATGGCTCTAGCATCTCATTGTTAGGAATACTGCCGTCAAACTTCGAAGTTCCATGGAGTGATATCATTTTCAAGGCAATTACCTTAAAGGGTATCTATGGCAGGGAGATGTGGGAAACATGGTATAAGATGGAGCAGATGATAATCGGTGGAATAGATTTAAATCCGATTATAACCCATCGATTTCCAATAAATGATTTTCAGAAAGGATTCGATGAGATGGAAAAAGGCAACTGCGGAAAGGTTATCTTAAACTGGGATTGATTGATTAACTCTTGATGAAACTTAGTGTCTTGGAGCCTTGGTAGCAGAAAAAAAAGCCACCAAGACGCAAAGACTCCAAGTAACACCAAGAAGACTTTTTTATTAGTTATTTATGTCTTTGGCCTTTTTAAAGTATTATTATGTATACAAATTATAAAAAACACCTTGATTCACTTCTTAATGAAATTAAAGAAGCCGGGTTATATAAAAATGAACGGGTAATCGTATCACCACAGGGAGCTGAAATTGAACTTAGTACCGGACAAAAAGTCCTGAATTTCTGTGCAAATAATTACCTTGGCCTCTCTAACGATCCATCGCTTATTGAGGCAGCAAAAGCATCTCTTGATAATCATGGTTACGGAATGTCGTCAGTGAGATTTATCTGTGGTACCACCGATCTCCATAAGGAGCTTGAAAAAAAAATTGCGGAATTTTTCAGCACAGAAGATACTATTCTTTATGCAGCCTGCTTTGATGCAAATGGCGGAGTTTTTGAACCACTTCTTACTGAAGAGGATGCAATTATTTCTGATTCGCTGAATCATGCTTCGATTATTGATGGCGTCCGTCTTTGCAAAGCCCAGCGTTACAGATATGAAAACGCTGATATTGCAGATCTCGAAAAACAACTTCATCTGGCTCAGAATCAGAGGTTCAGACTTATTGTAACCGATGGAGTATTCTCGATGGATGGCAATGTTGCGCCTCTTGATAAAATTGTAGATCTTGCCAATAAATACAATGCCATGGTAATGGTCGATGAATCACATTCGGCTGGTGTGGTCGGGAAGACCGGAAGAGGAGTTACTGAACTTTATAATATTACAGGAAAAGTTGAAATCATTACTGGGACACTTGGTAAAGCCTTTGGTGGTGCAATTGGTGGTTTTACAACAGGTAAGAAGGAGATAATTGAGACTCTGAGACAAAGATCCCGTCCTTATCTGTTTTCAAACTCCATCCCTCCTATGGTTGCAGCAGCAGGTATCAGGATGATTGAAATGATGACTGAAACCAATGTGCTGCAGGATAAACTTCACTTTAATGCTAATTACTTCATTACACGCATGAAAAAACTTGGTTTTGATATAAAACCTACCAAATCAGCAATTTGTGCAGTGATGCTTTATGATGCGAGATTATCTCAGGACTTTGCAGCAAGACTTCTTAAAGAGGGTATTTATGTTATCGGATTTTATTTCCCTGTAGTGCCCAAAGGACAGGCAAGAATAAGGGTTCAGCTTTCTGCCGGCCACGAAAAAGAACATCTGGATAAAGCCATAAAGGCTTTTGAAAAAGTTGGAAAGAATTTAAAAGTAATTAAGTAATAAATAATTATACAATTCTATGAATACTAATGAAACAGAGTGTCTTTTATGCGCAGGTTCTGCACAGTTAATATACGAAAAGTACCCTGGTTATCAAGAACCTGACACGTTTAAGATTTACCACTGCAATGAATGTAATACTTCATTTTCCTTACCTGTAGTACATGCTTCATTTATTTATGAAAACATATACAAAAATGGTGATAAAGTACCCGGATATAATCGTTATTGGAGATATGCAAGGTTTGTTAAAAAATTCAAAAATCCATTTAAATACCTTGCTGATACATCAGAGATTTACTGGGGAGTAAGAGAATATCTGTCTAAATCCGGATTAAATAAAGAATCGTTCAAAATACTGGAGATTGGAAGTGGCTTAGGTTATCTTACCTATTCATTAAATAAGGAAAACTATAATGTCATTGGTTTAGATATTTCTCAAACTGCAGTGGACCATGCAAAAGACACTTTTGGAGATCATTATATATGTGCCGATTTATTCGAATATGCTCAGCTTTATCCAGCATCATTTGATATAATAATTTTGACAGAAGTAATTGAACATATCAGCAATCCAGTTGACTTTATCAAATCTATTTTGAAATTACTCAAGCCTCAAGGGAACGCTATCATTACCAGTCCTAATAAATCTTTATATCCTTCTGACATAATCTGGGAGACAGATCTCCCTCCGGTTCATTGCTGGTGGTTTAGTGAAGAATCTATGAAATATATTGCAAGATCTTTAAATATAACTGTAAGCTTTATCAATTTTAATAAGTATTATAAAAAGAATTATAAAGTAATTTCATTAAAGTCCTTGAGAGCCAGTCGCTTGCAAAATCCATTTTTTAATTCGGCTGGAGAATTGATAAAACAGGTAGCAAGTAAAAAGAATACCTTTAAGCCTTATATTCAGGTGCTCATTACCAGAATACCATTTGCATCAGCAGTTTTCAGTAAAATAAAACAATATGTAATGAGTGGTATCGGAAAGTCAAGAGTATTATTTGATAAAGACCTTATCGTCTGCAAAGAGAGAGGGAATACATTGTGTGCAATAATGCATAATAACTGAGTTGATTTTCCAATGAATATTTTAAAGAATGAATAAAAAAAGGGCGCTCCGAAAAGCACCCCGCTGATTTATCATAATCCCTAAAACCTGAAACCCCATATTAAAAATTTAACCACATTTGGAAGATCCGCAATCTTTGCAGATAAGGCACCCCTCTTCATAGACCAGGTTATCTGAACCACATTCTCCGCATTTGCCTTTTGCTTTTGTTCCGTTTGGTATGTATTTTTTCAACGCTCTTTCAACTCCGTTTTTCCAGTTATTAATCGACTCGCTGTCAAGCTTCAAAGATGTGACCAGATTAACAACATCCTGAATTGGCATTTCATGTCTCAAAACACCTGAGATCAGTTTTGCATAGTTCCAGAATTCGGGCTTAAACATATGAGATAAACCTCCCATTGTTTTCTTATAGCCATATTTGTCGGTATACTGGAAATCGTATCTGGTATTCCCATCCTCATCCTTTATTTTTATTATTTTCCCTTTCACGATGCTTTTTGGAATAGGGAATATCTCTTCATCTGCTATACCTGTGAATATCTCATAAGGACGACTCTCTTTAAGTCCGACAAAAGCAACCCATTTCTCTTCACTTATATTAAACCTGATAACATCACAATCGAGCACCTTTGGACGTTTTGGTCGTTCAGGCCTTGCTTCGGTTTTTCCCGCGATAAGGACTCCATTCCTTGATCCGTCACGGTATACTGTAGCTCCTTTACACCCCGATTTCCAGGCTGTAAGATATAATTCACTCACAAGTTCTTCTTTTGCGTCAGCAGGAAGGTTGATTGTAACACTTATTGAATGGTCAACCCATTTCTGAATTGCGCCCTGCATTTTGACTTTAGCTATCCAGTCAACATCATTTGCCGTGGCTTTATAGTAAGGTGATTTTGCGATTATCGTTTCAATCTCCTCATCTCTCATCCTTGTTACTTCATCGGTATCATAACCATTAAGTTTAAGCCAGTCGACAAATTTATGATGGAAAACATTGAATTCTTCCCAGCAATCTCCAACCTCATCCTTGAATGTTACTTTTACATCGAGGTCATTAGGGTTAACTTTTCTTCTTCTTTTATAGAAAGTGGAAAATATAGGTTCAATTCCTGAGGTTGTCTGGGTCATCAGGCTCGTGGTACCTGTAGGGGCTATTGTAAGAAGGGCAATATTTCTGCGTCCGTATTTAACCATGTTATTATACATAACAGGGTCAGCCTCTTTCATTCTTAAAATGAACGGATTATTCTTTTCCCGTTCGGCATCATAAATAGCGAAGGCTCCCCTCTCTTTTGCCAGGTATGTCGATGCTTTATAAGCTTCAAGTGCCAGTGTTTTATGAACCTCAACAGAAAAATTTGTGGCATCATCGCTGCCATATCTCATGCCAAGACCCGCAAGCATATCTCCTTCTGCAGTTATTCCGATACCAGTCCTTCGTCCCTCCTCCGATTTCTTCCTTATATTGCTCCAGAGGTTTTTCTCGACATGTTTTATCTCTTCAATTTCCGGGTCAGCACTTATTTTCGCAAGGATCACATCGATCTTTTCAAGTTCAAGATCAATAATGTCATCCATCATGCGTTGAGCTAATCCTACATGTTCTTTATACAAATCAAAATCAAATTCAGCTTTGTCGGTAAATGGATTATTGACATAACTATACAGGTTAATTGCCAGAAGACGACAACTGTCGTAAGGGCATAAAGGAATTTCACCGCAGGGATTTGTTGAAACGGTTGCATATCCCAGATCGCCATAGCAATCGGGAACACTCTCTCTTATTATTGTATCCCAGAATAATACCCCGGGTTCAGCTGACTTCCATGCGTTATGGATAATCTTGCTCCAAAGCTGAACGGCATCGATATCTTTAGCAAATTTCGGGTTATCGGAATTAATTGGATATTGCTGTCTGAAAAGCGTTTTATTTTCAACGGCTTTCATAAAGTCGTCGGTCAGTTTAACTGACACATTCGCTCCAGTGACTTTTCCGCTCTCAAGCTTGGCATCAATGAATTTACCTGAGTCGGGGTGTTTGATTGAGATAGAGAGCATAAGAGCACCCCGTCTTCCATCCTGTGCTACTTCGCGTGTTGAGTTGGAATATCTTTCCATGAAAGGCACCACGCCTGTTGATGTAAGAGCGCTGTTAAGCACCGGAGTGCCTTTGGGCCTTATGTGCGACAGGTCGTGCCCTACACCTCCCCGCCGTTTCATAAGTTGTACCTGCTCCTGGTCTATTTTCATTATTCCTCCGTATGAATCGGATGTTCCATCGTTACCAATCACAAAACAGTTCGATAATGAAGCAATCTGGTAATCATTTCCGATGCCTGTCATTGGACCTCCCTGGGGAACAATATATTTGAAATCTCTGAGAACATTATAGATAAGCTCTTCGGAAAGCGGGTTTTTGTATTTCATCTCTACCCGGTGGATTTCATGGGCAAGTCTGTGATGCATGTCGTCGGGTGACTTTTCATACAGGTTCCCGAATGAATCTTTTAAAGCATACTTGTTTGCCCAAACCCTTGCGGCTAGTTCATCGCCTTTGAAATACTGGATACTTTCTTCAACAGCTTCTTCGTGAGAATAAACAACTTTTTCGTGTCCTCGGTTCTTAGACATTTCAATATTTTCCCCCTTCTCCGTTTTCTGCACCTCGGGTGCTGAATTCTGGTTTTTTGCTTTTTCAGTTGCAATAGCTGATTCCTGGACAAATAGCTCTTCCATATATTTTTGTTATTCTCTGATTTTAATGAGATTAAACGGCCACTGATATTTTAATCGGGTAATTGCTAAATTAATCAAGCATACCTCGTGATGCAAGAGTAAAAATTTAAGTTTATTAACATTTGATGATATAGTTATTAACTATTATATATATGCTTGATTATAAATTTGTTAATATATATTTCCACTTCATACAAACAATTACTAAAGGCAAAAGTTCAAGCTAATATTAAGATTTAAAGCGCGGTCGGCTTAGTTAATATCTGTTCCTGATTTTTTTAAAAACACGACAAAAAAGGCTGCCGGAAACCGACAGCCTTTGATTATTATGAAGTAATTTGTTTAGTTGAAAATATACCTGAGACCAATCTGGCCTCTCCAGCGGGAAAGCAAGTCAGATAACAGATAGGGGTTACCATTAGTCTGACCCGAACCATCGTATGTGAAAGTAGGAGTGGAACCTACTACTCCTTTATAATTTATAAGGTTAAATTGCTGGTTGGAAGCATAGATAGAATGACCCCATTTCTTATTCAGCATATTGCCAATATTAAGGATAGCAAAAGTGACCTGCAATCTATTTACAGAAGTTCCGGCTTTCACTTTAAATTCCTGGAGTAATTGTAAATCAAATTCATTCTGGAATGGTGATCTTGCTG
>PMNJ01000162.1 GCA_003162595.1 Bacteroidales bacterium
TTCGACAGAGCTCTTATGGAAGAACATTTCAACGAAAACTATATGGAATCGGATAAATTTCCCAAATCAGTTTTCAAGGGAAAGATCTCAAATCTTAAAGATGTTGATTTTTCAAAGAACGGGATCTACAATGTTACTGTTGAGGGGGATCTTACCATTCATGATGTAACAAATAAGATTAGTGCACAGGGCACTATTGAAGTTGTCAGTGGCGGAATAAATGCGAACTCAAAATTCAAAGTAGTCCCTGAAGATTATAAGATAAATATTCCCGGTGTTGTAAAAGATAAATTTGATAAGAACCTTGAAGTTACCGTTGCAATGAAATATACACCTATTGCAAATAAATAGAAGGATTTACGGGCACAATACTATTATTTTTACTAACTTTTGCCAATGAAACTTTGGGTTAAAATTGCATTATTTGCTGTTCTGATAATTGTTATTACAGCAATTTGGATTGGTCTGCATATGTTCAATCTTAAACATACCGACACAGCTAAAGCAAAACCCGATTTTGTTATTACGGCTACTGTGCTGCAGAAAGAATTTGAAGATAATGAGGGAACAGCATCTTCAAAGTATATCAATAAGATTATTGAAGTTAATGGCACTATAGCCTCAGTGACCCCTGCCGATAGCACTCATCTGAATATAGCTCTTAAAACCAGAAGTGACATGTCAACTGTAATCTGTACTTTCCAAAATATAACCGATCCTTCTAAGTACAAATCCGGTGAAGAAATTACACTTCGTGGAGAATGTTCCGGCTTTCTTATGGATGTACTTCTTAAAAATTGTGCTATTGTCGTAAAAAGAAAATAAAAATTATGAGTAAGCCTGTAAAAATATTAATGTTTAAGAATGAGATTGAGGCAATGCTTCTCGATGAAATACTTACTGAAAAACAAATCCCTCATCTGATACGTTCCTATCACGATTCAGCTTACAATGGTTTATGGCAAACGCAGTCTGGCTGGGGCCATATTGAAGCGCCGGCAGAATATTCAGACGAGATCATAAGTGTATATAGCCAAATGTCGGATTAATCCTCATTTTCATATTACTTCTTATCAACTTAAGTTTTTATCTTTGCTCATCATTAATATACCAATCTCACTGGTTGGTTGATATGTAACTGTTTATATTAAGTTAAATGAATCAGATAAAAAAAGAGAAATACAGACTGCTTACTTTTACTTCAGACATGCTTCATTCCATTATCCCGGTGATAAAAAGCAAGTATTTCTATTTTGGTATTCTTGCGATTTTTGCAGGGGCAGGATTAAACTTTGCCTCCGAAACTTATCTCCATAATTACATGAGTGAAGGGAAAACCCTGCCCATGCTTTCAGATTTTATTCTCGACCATCTTCCTTTTTACAATGTTTCTCTTATTTATGATATATTTTGCCTGGTACCTATCTTCCTTGTTCTAATATATATTGTTCATAAAAAGGATTATAACAGGATCCCCTTATTTTTGCTCCTGACCGGCATTTTTTATATTGTCAGAGGTATCTTTATTGTCTTAACTCCCTTTGGAAATCCGCCAATGTTCAGCGGGTCAGATCCTCTGTTTCACGGGTTTTCAAACTTTGAACTCGGAGTATATCCTTCAGGACATGCGGGAAATGTTTTTTTAATGTTCTTACTTGTTAAAGACAAAGGGTATAAATGGCTTATCTTTATTTGCCTTTTTATTGTCATAGCTGCATTATTCCTGGCACGGGGACATTATAGCATTGACATTCTTTCAGGACTTTTCTTTTCTTACGCTATCAGGGCATTCGGAGAAAAACATTTTGCTATGTTTGATCTCGCCAACAAAAAAGAACCTGAAAGGTTAACTGCCAGGGCTTAAATATTTCCAAACAACATTCAGAAAAACCTCTTTGAACTCAGATAACGAACTTTTCAGGAATGAAGGTGTTTAGTTATATACTTAACAAAATGAAGAACATGACACAGAGTTGCACAGAGACCACGGAGTTTGCCTCTGTGTTCCTCTGTGAACCCTCTGTGAACCTCTGTGTAACAAAAAAATCAGGAAAAGAATCAAATTATGTTTCTACACGATAAAAGTCATTGGATAACTTTAGTAAAAAGATAAATATTGCAAAAAAGTAATTAGATGAATAATGCCATATATAATTTCAGGGAACCGAAGAATGAACCCGTCTTATCCTATAAACCGGGCAGCGAGGAAAGAAAACTGCTTGAAGAAGAACTAAAAAAACAAAAGAATCAGATTATTGATATCCCTCTTATCATAGGGGGAAAAGAGATCCGGACAGGGAAAACAGGAAAGGTTGTAATGCCTTCCGATCACCATCATGTACTTGCAACCTATCATATGGCAACTGAGAAGGAGGTTTCTCTTGCAATAAATGCAGCTCTTGATGCCAAATGCGAATGGATGACATTAGCCTGGATGGAGAGGGCCGCAATAATGGCTAAAGCGGCAGAACTTATCTCCAAGAAATATCGCTTTCAGATCAATGCAGCCACGATGCTTGGGCAGGGGAAAAATGTTCTCCAGGCTGAGATTGATTCAGCTTGCGAGGTGATAGATTATCTGCGTTTCAATACATATTTTGCATCGCTTATCTACCAGGAACAACCTATATCGGAAAGTGAAAACATCAATCGCCTTGAATACCGTCCACTCGAAGGATTCGTTTATACTGTAACTCCTTTTAACTTCACTGCAATAGCATCAAATCTGAGCACAAGTGTTGCCCTTATGGGAAATACAACAGTCTGGAAACCTGCAACCACTTCTCTCCTTTCAAACTACTATCTGATGAAAATTCTTGAAGAGGCAGGAATCCCTTCCGGTGTAATTAATTTTATACCAGGTAACGGTTCCCTGATAAGTAACATTGTACTAAAACATAAAGATCTTGCAGGTATTCATTTCACTGGCTCAAATTCAACATTCAATTCACTCTGGAAACAGGTTTCTGATAATCTTTCTGTTTACAAATCTTACCCGAAACTTGTTGGTGAAACAGGTGGTAAAGATTTCATATTTGCACATAAATCTGCAAACGCCCTTGAACTTGCAACTGCAATTGTAAGGGGTTCCTTTGAGTATCAGGGTCAGAAATGTTCAGCAGCCTCAAGGGCGTATATCCCGGAGTCAATCTGGACAGATACAAAGCGCCATATTCTGAAAATGGCCTCTGAGATTAAAGTCGGTGACGTATGTGACTTCCGCAATTATATAAATGCTGTTATTGATGAGAATGCTTTCGACAAAGTAATGTCGTATATAAATAAAGCAAAATTATCGGGTGATGCAGAGATAATCACCGGCGGTAAAGGAGATAAGTCAATAGGATATTTCATTGAACCAACGGTGATCGTTACTGAAAATCCGCATTTCTTTACAATGGAAGAAGAAATATTCGGCCCGGTAATGACTATCTATGTTTATAACGATGATAAATTCGATGAAACCCTTACTCTGTGCGATGAAACATCACCCTATGGACTTACTGGCGCTATTTTCAGCTCCGATAAATATGCAATGATTAAAGCGTGCCGGGCATTGCGTTATGCCGCCGGAAATTTCTATATTAATGATAAACCTACAGGAGCTATGGTGGGGCAGCAGCCTTTTGGAGGAGCCAGGGCTTCCGGGACAAATGACAAAGCAGGCAGTCACCTTAATCTTCTCCGGTGGGTAAGTCCCAGGACTATTAAAGAAACTCTTATCCCGGCTACCGACTTTAAGTATCCTTTCATGGAGTAAGAAAACATACTTTCTTTATTTCAAAGGCTCTGAAAGAGCCATATGGCATTAAAAGAAATAATGACCTTCCCGGAACATCTTCTATGTTTAATACATCACATTGAAAAAATCTTCCGTAAATTTGAGCATGAAAAGGTCTGCCCGGGGAAATAATAAAAAAGCACTGTTTGTTCTCAATCCAGCTTCAGGGGTACCCCCTGTAAACTTTATTGTATCAAAAGAGCTTGAGCTCCGTAAAAATCAACTATCCTTTTGCAAATCAATGACCAAGGAAGATACCGGATCACTCATAAAACAAAACTTTAATAAGTATGAAGTTTTTGTAGCTGCCGGAGGTGACGGTACTGTTCACACTGTAGCAGAACAATTGGTGGGCAGCAACAAAATCCTGGGAGTTCTGCCACTGGGTTCCGGTAACGGGTTTGCTAAGGAATTTGGATTTAAAATGAATGTACGATCTCTGCTATCCGATATAAAAAAGGCTGACAGTTTGGATATCGACGTGATTGAGATAAACGACAAATTATGCCTTAATGTTGCCGGCATTGGTCTCGACAGCTTTGTAGCACATTCATTTAATAACCTTAAGCTCCGGGGTTTCCTGCCTTATGTCTGGTTAACCTTTAAAACCTTTCTGGCTCTTCGCCCTTTTCCCGTTACCATTAAAGTTGACGGAGAAGTAATTGTCTCTGAAAAACTATTTGTTCTGACAATTGCAAACACCAGACAATTCGGGAATAATGCTTTCATAGCCCCCGAAGCGTGTCCTAATGACGGAATAATTGATATTGTTTTGATCAAACCTTTTCCGAAAATATTAGGCTCACTTTTTATTATCAGACTTTTTACAAAAAGAATAAATAAGTCCAAGTATGTCAGGCATTTTAAAACTGATAAAGAGATAGTAATAGAAACATCTGAAACCAGGTTCCATATCGACGGTGAACCATTGGATATCTCCGGCAAGGTTGTGATCAGGATTAAAAGAGAGGTCTTGAAAGTCCTTAAAACAACCGGTTATAAATTTGTTGGTTCTTAAAAATACACATTTCTTTAATCCGAATATTTTAATCTTTTCTTACTATGAAAAAACTGGTTTTACTTCTTCTTTTCTTCTCTCTTGCAGCGGTTTATGGACAAAAACCTGCAATACAGATTATTCCTCAACCCGTTGAAATACAGCAATCTGACGGATCATTTGTATTAACAAAAACCTCGACTATTGGCTATAATAGTCAGGAAAGCCGCAAAATTGCCGAAATGTTTTCCCTAAAACTGAATCTTTCAACAGGGTTTTCAATTAAACCACAAGATAAAGCCGGCTCGATACAGTTTAATCTGAATAAAGCGCCTGTTACACAGCTTGGCAAAGAAGGTTATACACTGGTATCTTCTGTTAATGGGGTGGTTATATCGGCCAATGCACCAGCCGGACTTTTCTATGGCATGCAAACATTGCTTCAGCTTATGCCAAAAGAAATTGAAAGTAAGACTGTTGTTAATATGACCTGGACAATCCCGTCGGTTAAAATCACAGATTATCCACGGTTTGGCTGGAGAGGCATTATGCTCGATGTAAGCCGTAACTTTTTCACAAAAGAGGAAGTTAAACAGTATATTGACCAGATTGCACGGTATAAATTCAATACTCTTCACTGGCATCTGACAGATGACAATGGCTGGCGGATTGAAATCAAATCTTTGCCAAAATTAACTGAAGTTGGTGCATGGAGAGTACCACGTTTCGGACAATTCGGTGGCCGCACCGCTCCAAAGCCAGGAGAAGCAGCCACAGTAGGTGGTTTCTATACACAGGCTGATATCAGGGAGATAATTCAGTACGCAGAGAACCGTAATATAACAATCCTTCCTGAGGTTGATGTTCCGGGACACAGCATGTCTGCGATTGCATCATATCCTGAATTAAGCTGTACAAAAGATACGAGCACAAAAGTCAATCCTGGTTCTTCATTTTCGGAATGGTATGACAATGGAACATTTAAAATGCTTATTGATAATACGCTGAATCCTTCGGATGAGAAAGTTTATGAATTCCTCGATAAGGTCTTTACTGAAATGGCAACCCTTTTTCCATGTCCGTATATTCACGTTGGCGGAGATGAGTGCTATAAGGGTTTCTGGACAAAAGACTCAGCCTGCGTGGCTCTTATGAGGAAGATGAATATGTCAAAACCCGAGGAATTACAGGCCTACTTTATGAAACGTGTGGAAACAATTCTGAAATCGAAAGGCAAAAAGTTGATTGGATGGGATGAAATTCTTGAAGGAGGAATCGCTCCGGAGGCAACTGTAATGAGCTGGAGGGGCATCAAAGGAGGAATAGAGGCAGCAAAAATGGGTCATGATGTTGTTATGACACCAACAACATTTGCATACCTCGATTATCAACAAGGTGAACAAACAATCGAACCTCCTATTTACTCCAGTTTAAGACTAAGCAAATGCTACAGTTTTGACCCCGTTCCTGAAGGAGTGGATGCAAAGTATATTCTTGGCGGTCAGGGAAACCTTTGGACAGAGCTGATAGTAACACTGCACCACGTCGAATACATGACCTGGCCGCG
>PMNJ01000307.1 GCA_003162595.1 Bacteroidales bacterium
TGAGTATAAACCTTGTAGAGGTAGGGATCATCATTTGACCATAAATGAGGATTTTTAATGGGCTTGCTGGTCTGATCGAACTTATAAAGCTGGCCGGGATTTATTACAGTTTCCGATTTAATTACCTGAATAACTTTATCTGTAGCATCTATGATAGAGTTTTGTAAAGTACAGGTTTCCTTTTGCAGATTATCATTTTTTACCCATGTCTGTACCCTTACTACAGCCTCTTTTTCTGAAACCAATGGTGTAGTAACAAATGTTCCTCCCTCGTGGGTTGCCGAGCCCTGCATAGGAATGAAAAGTTTATCTTTTAGTACTATTGTTACATCTCTGTAGATACCGCCATAGACATCAAAACTGGTTGGAACAAGTGGAGGTATCCTGAATTCATCTTTCTGCCGGTTATTTACAGCAACAGCAAGAACATTATCTTCGCCGGGTTTTATATCTGCAGTAATATCAAAATCGAAAGAACCATACCCTCCTTTATGATCACCAAGGTATTTACCATTAAGCCAGATTTTGCAATATTTCTGAACGCCTTCAAACTCAATAAAAACCTTCCGGTCGGAATATTCACTGCTAATAGAAAAGTGCTTTCTGTACCAGCCCCATCCCATCCACCAGTAGGGATTATCGGATTCCGTAGGATTCCTGATAAAAGGATGCAGTTCACCTGTAGTTTCGTATGTGCTCCAGGTATGCGGAATACTTACAGCCGGCCAACTGGAATCATCGAATCCCGGAGCTTCGTATCCTTTATTTGCACCTGTAGCTGGAAAATAATTGAATGTCCATTGGGAATTAATTATCTTTTCAATTCTGTTACTTTTCTGATTTTCTACTGGGTTCTTCTGCGCAAAGGAAACGGAAAAGAAAAGCAATGTTGAAAACAGAAAGACGATAATTTTCATATTCAGCGTGTTATGAAGATTATATTATTATGTACAAGATAATAAATATTTAGAATATAGAATAAATGATTTTGAAAATTCGAAAGATGAAATCAATTCCTTCATGACACTCTATAATTCCACATTACTCACTGTCCTACTGCTATTGCCCCCATCCCCCCTAAACGAGAGCTAATTCAGTAATCTATAGATGGATTTTAGACAATATCCAGGCTTAATTATGGGTTGTCTGATCGTTTGTAAAGTGTATCACCATTAATTATAGATTGTTAATACTCAATCTTAGTTTGTATTTACAAATTATCCAGTATCATTCTAACAATGCAGAATTCTCTAAAATAAAGAGTATTAGCCCCTTTTTAATTGGGTTGAGAGGCAAAAAAATTAACCAAAATGAAGAAAAACAGCATTTTTTCTTTGATATATTAAAAATATAGATACATTTGTCCGTCAATTTATAAGAAAACAGTGAAAATATCTTTAATCCATATTATAGTCCTCGTCCTCATTATTGCTCATCGCACATGACCCGGGAATAATATGTGATACTATAGACATACAGAAGCTTTCCGGGAAACCGGGAAGCTTTTTTTTTAATTATGATTTTTTAAAATGAAGAACCAACTAAGAAGCTCAAAAACAACTACCGGCAGGAATATGGTAGGGGCAAGAAGCCTTTGGCGTGCCAATGGGATGAAGGAAGAACAAATGGGAAAACCTATTATTGCTATCGTTAATTCATTTTCACAATTTGTGCCCGGACATACTCACCTTCACGAGATTGGTCAGGTTGTTAAAAAGGAGATTGAGAAAAGAGGTCTCTTTGCTGCCGAATTCAATACAATAGCTATCGACGACGGAATTGCAATGGGTCATGAGGGAATGCTTTACTCTCTCCCATCGAGAGAATTAATAGCTGACAGTGTTGAATATGTCTGCAACGCACATCTTGCGGATGCAATGATCTGCATAAGCAACTGTGACAAGATTACTCCGGGAATGATGATGGCTGCCATGAGAATTAATATTCCGGTTGTCTTTGTTTCAGGAGGGCCCATGGAAGCCGGACGTTTTAATAACAAGTACCTTGATCTTGTAGATGCCATGGTTGCCGGTGCTGATGACTCAATCAGTGACAATGATCTGTATGAGATTGAAAAATCTGCATGTCCTACATGTGGTTCATGTTCAGGGATGTTCACCGCTAACTCAATGAATTGTCTGACAGAGGCATTGGGACTTTCACTTCCGGGAAACGGGACCATTGTTGCAACTCACATGAACAGGGTGCACCTCTTTGAAAAAGCTGCCGGATTAATTGTCGATCTGGCAAACAGGTATTACAATGATGGAGATGATTCGGTTCTTCCCCGTTCAATTGCAACAAAACAGGCATTTATGAATTCTATGTCGCTCGATATAGCTATGGGCGGATCTACGAATACGGTTCTTCATCTTCTTGCCATAGCTCAGGAGGCAGGAGTTGATTTCACCATGAGTGATATCGATAAACTTTCACGTAAAATTCCCAATATTTGTAAGGTAGCTCCAAGTTCTCAATATCATATACAGGATGTTAACCGTGCAGGAGGGATCTTAGGAATAATGGGTGAACTGGAACGCGGAAACCTTATTGACCCCTATGTAAAACGGGTGGATTATCCGACTCTTCGTGAAGCTGTTTCAGACTGGGATATAAAGGGATCCAAAGTTCAGCCTGCTGCTTTAGATATCTACAAGAGTGCCCCTTCCATGGCAAAAAACCTGAAGATGGGTTCACATAGTACGATGTATGAAGAACTTGATACTGACAGGGAAATAGGATGTATCAGGTCTGTCGAATATCCCTATAACAAGGATGGCGGACTCGCTGTACTTTTTGGAAATATCGCACGGAAAGGGTGCATAGTTAAAACCGCAGGTATTGACTCATCACTTTTTTCATTCACAGGTAATGCTATAATATTTGAATCTCAGGATGAGGCTGCTGATGGAATCCTAAGGGGGGGGGTAAAAGAGGGTGATGTAGTAGTAATCAGATACGAAGGCCCAAAGGGTGGTCCAGGTATGCAGGAGATGCTCTATCCCACTTCATATCTGAAATCCAGGGGACTCGATAAAAAATGTGCACTCATAACCGACGGTAGATTTTCCGGGGGCACTTCCGGTTTGTCTATCGGTCATGTGTCACCTGAAGCCGCATCAGGCGGTGAACTTGCTCTGATCAGAACAGGCGATCGTATTGAAATAAATATCAGTGAAAGAAAAATTAATGTCCTTTTATCAGCCAAGGAGTTACAGATCAGAAAAGATGAAGAGGAAGCAAAAGGAGACAGAGCTTATTTACCTGAAACGCGTGACCGGGTAATTTCATCTGCATTAAAAGCTTATGCTGCTAATGTAAGCTCTGCTGATATGGGAGCAGTCAGGCTGATATAAGGTACAGGGCTCAGGGCTCAGTGCTCAGGTATTAAGACAAAAGATAAAAGTAAAAAGTTGAGGAGCGAAGTGACGAACCGACCGGAGGGAGCTCGGCGAAGCCAAATCCCGCAAAGCGGGAATAAAAGTCAACGAGTATCGAGTTACAAGCAACAAGCAACAAGCAACAAGCAACAAGTAACAAGCANNAGTAACAAGCAACAAGTAACAAGACAATAATCATATGAAGACTGAACAGGAAAAAGAAAAAGCGACGATGGAACTCAATGGGCAGGAACATATTACAGGAGCAGAGGCTATTCTGCAATGTCTGATTGAGGAAGGAGTGGATACTATTTTTGGTTATCCGGGAGGTGCTATAATGCCTGTATATGACAAACTTATGGATTACGAAGATAGGCTTCGCCACATTCTTACACGTCACGAACAGGGAGCAGCACATGCTGCTCAGGCATATGCAATGGTTACAGGCAGACCGGGTATTTGTTTTGCCACCTCAGGGCCGGGTGCTACAAATCTTGTAACCGGTATTGCCAACGCTTTTCTTGATTCAGTCCCCGTAGTATTCATAACGGCCCAGGTGGTATCGGGTCTTATTGGCACAGATGCATTTCAGGAAACTGATATTATAGGAGTTTCAATGCCTGTTACAAAATGGAACTGCCAGGTAAAAAAACCACAGGATATACCTGAAGTGATTGCAAAAGCTTTTTATATCGCCAAAACCGGACGGCCAGGACCCGTTCTGGTTGATATAACAAAAGATGCCCAGCTGGAAAAACTTAAATTCAAGTATAAAAAATGCGACTACATCAGAAGCTATAATCCTCACATTCCATTGCATACAAAGGCAATAGAATCTGCTGCTATAATGATAAACCATGCTGAGAGACCGTTGATTCTTGCTGGTCATGGAGTTCTGATTTCAGGAGCTGAAGACGAACTGAAAGCATTTGCAGAAAAGACAGGAATACCGGTTGCATCAACCCTTCTTGGTCTTTCCGGGTTTCCATCAGATCATCGTCTGTTCACCGGTCTGTTGGGTATGCATGGCAACTACGGACCTAATCTCCTCACAAATGAGGCAGACCTTATTATTGCAGTGGGAATGCGTTTCGATGACCGCGTTACCGGTAATCTTAAGAAATATGCGAAGAAAGCAACGATAATTCATATTGAGATTGATGAGGCTGAGATAAATAAAAACATCATCGTTGATGTTGAAATACACAATGATGCAAAGGAAGCTCTTAAATGCCTGATCCCTCTTGTCAAAGAGAACTCTTTTGAAAAATGGATCAGAGAATTCAGAATTTGCGATAAAATTGAATATGAGAAAGTTATAAAACCTGAGACAAAACCTGATAAAGGAGAAATACGAATGGGTGAAGTCGTCGCTCTGATATCAGAGATAACAAAAGGAGAAGCAATAATCGTGACGGATGTGGGACAAAATCAGATGTTTGCTGCCAGGTATTATAAATTCAGCCATCCTAACAGCCTGGTTACCTCAGGTGGAATGGGAACCATGGGATTCGGACTTCCGGCAGGAATAGGAGCCAAAATAGGGAGACCAGATAAAGCTGTTGTTACATTCGTGGGAGATGGAGGTCTCCAGATGACAATACAGGAAATGGGAACAATTCTGCAATATAATGTGCCTGTTAAAATAATAGTTCTTAATAATAATTACCTGGGAATGGTACGTCAATGGCAGGATATGTTTTTCAATAAGAGATATGCTTCGACGGAATTGGTTAATCCCGATTTTGTAATGATTGCCAATGCGTACAATATTCCGGCGAAAAAGGTTTCGAAAAGAGAAGAACTCAAAAGTTCACTGGAAGAAATGCTTGCTGAAGACGGGCCATTTCTTCTCGACATTGTAATAGAGAAGGAAGGAAATGTCTTCCCGATGGTGGAACCCGGATCATCAGTTTCCGAAGTGAGGTTGACTTATTAATAATAATACTATGAAACAGGAATTTACAATATCGGTATTCACTGAGGACCATATCGGGATCCTTGGCCAGATAACAATAATTTTAACGCGAAGACAAATTAATATAGAGAGTTTCACAGCCTCAGAATCAGCTGTAAAAGGTGTGTATCTTCTCACAATTGTTGTAAATACAACAGGCGAAATGGTCCAGAAGGTGGCAAGACAGATGGAAAAGCTTATCGATGTCTTAAAAGTATTTGTGCATACCTCCGATCAGATTATTTATCAGGAGATTGCACTTTT
>PMNJ01000204.1 GCA_003162595.1 Bacteroidales bacterium
GGTTATTAAATACTAGCCGCTCGGCGAGAGGACGGAACAGACTATCAAAAAGGGTTATCTGCACAACCCCTTTGGGATACGTTTCAAAAGGCAGCGGGATCCGGAGTGCTTTTGTGTCAAGTTTCGCTTCAACTGAAGTATAAACAACTCCCCTTATAGATGCAAGCAGATAATGCCTGCTCTTATAATTGTTCTGATTATTTTTAACATAGATTACTTTGGAATCAGAATTGAAATTCAAAATATAACCCTTTGGTTCAGTTACCGGAAGATTAAAAATATATTTATTGCCCGACAAAGTTAAAAGAGCTTTATATGATTGATTTAACTGTGGGGTAAATCCAAATTTCCCGACTCCCGATTTATTTCCTGTGATGTGTGTAACAATGTTTTGATTTTCGTCAATAATATCGGCATCGAATTCGACAGGATTACCTCGGTTATCCACTGCTTTATAGGCAATTACAGTTTCGATTCCGGCAACCATTTTTCCACTTTCCGGGAAAAACTGAAGGTTAATTCCTGATTTCAATGGAAGTGATAATCGTTGTTCTGAAATGAAAGTCATATCGGAAAGGGTAAGTCTTATGTCGGCAAAAGAGCAGGAAAGCGACGATGGTACAAAAAAACCCATCGAACCGTTAAAATCCTTTTTAAAATTGAAAATTCTTCTCACGCTCAATGTATCATTAAGTCTTATAAATACTTCAAGTTGTTTTTCCTGAGCTCTGTATTCTTCCGGTAGAATTGTCTGTAGGTATAAGTCTACTGAATCGCCATCAGCGCTTTTATTTATTACAGGATTTACCACTATCAGGTTGTTGAGGTTCGACTGATGAACAGGAATGTCCTTTTCGAAAAGATACTCACTCTGAAGATTTCTCATAAATTGAGTATACGCTCTAATGTGGAATATTCCGTTTTTCAGATCTTTACTAAGCGTAAAATCACCGTTTGTCCTGCCATTCCTGATGATGAGTTTCAAATGCTTGTCGGGTTTATTATCTGCATTGATTAAATCGACATACAAAATTTTACTAATTAAAGTTGAATCCATGTGAAGGTTGTCGAGCACAAAAGCGCTGAACCATATAGTGTCTCCGGCCAGGTAATCGGGGCGATCGGTTTCAACATACACATTTTCAACAGCAACTATGTTATTATTCATTATTTTAACCAGCGAGTCTACTCCGATTATTTCATTTGCAGGGGAGAGACGATTTTCAGAATAGAACCTGTTATCACGCTTCCAGGTTTGAATTTGCTTTTGTTCCTTAATATCTGGAGTAATACATGAATTTTGAACCCAGAAATCATGTTTATATGGCTTTAAGAATAGTTTCTCTGTTTCTGAATTAAAAACCGTTGACTTATCGGATAATGAAAACTTTGAACTAAAGTTAATCTGCTGTTTCGCTTCGGTTAATGTTTCATGCATTACATGATCTCTTACAGCATTACTTATAAGGGAAGAATCAGGAATTACAGCAAAGAGAGTGCTTTTAGAAACGGTTTTATCAGGTTTATTCTTCTGAATCAACCTGAAATCTTCATTCTCATTGATACAATCGATAATATATCTGTTTTTATTCTCAACGTCAGGAGAAAAAGAAATTTCAACAGAAGAACTTTTGTTATTCTGCCATACTGTCGAAGGTCCTTGTATTCGATTCATGTTTTTTGATTTAAAATGGCCGGTTAAATATATGATCGAAGTGTCGGCAACATTAATGTAATATACATTTTTGGTTTCCTCCAAATTGACCCCCACCACAGCAATCAGACTCCCATTCTGTTCAAAAAATCCCATCCGGTTGATATAACTTTCAATAAACATTGGCAGGTTGAAGAAAGGGTCAATTTTAAATTCCAAACTGTTTTGAGTAAGTCCGGGAATATAGTCATTTGTTGATGCATACCGGGCAATATCTGATTGATCTCCCTGAAGAACATACTTATTAACATTCTTATGAGCATAAGTTTCAAACAGGCTGGTAATCTCTGAATTGACCGATGTACTGATGCGGCAATAAACAAGTTCCCTTTGCAAAGGATCATTAGATTCATGAAATTCAGAACCATCGTTAATCCTGAATTTTTCAAGAGCTTTTTTAAGTACTAATCCAAATTGTATTGGCGTCTTATTACCAAAATTATTTTTATGAATCTCAAGAGGAGTAAGTGAAATCAAAACTGAATCTTTGGGAGAATCAAGAATAATTGTCTCGTCTTTATAACCGAATTTCCTGATTTTGAGAGTAGTTGGAAATACAATTGGAGAAAGCAGAAATTCTCCCTTAGAATTTGACTTCGCAAAGAAAGTTTTATCACTGCTGGAAATGTCTGCAAAACAAACCGGAGAATTTGTTTTTAATTTAACTAATCTACCTCTGACAAAACCGGTATTTTGTTTCAATTGAGGTTGTGGTAGTGCAAAATCAGATGAAGTGCCGATCGCCAGCTCAAAAGCTTCCTGTTTTGAGGGTTGTAACAGATATGGCGATCCATTTACCGATATGCCTGTTGTAAAAGTTAATATAAATAAAACCAGAAGGTTGATAAAGTTGGCCTTGGTAAAATGATAATTTAAATAGGTTTTAACTAATGCAATTAAGCTATAGATTTTCTTCCGGGGAGTTGACTTATTGATTATTGTATATTCTATCATACTGAGCGTTTGTTAAACCTGACATGGGCATGATTATAATAATGTATTGTAACAAACAATAATACTATACTATACCCTGCTTGACCATCAACAAATCATCCTAAAGTTAAAAAATTAAAATGAATTGGTTCTTTATAAAATAAACAAAGTAAGGGTACTTTTAAAAACCCTTAATGATGTTTATGCACTGAGGTAAATTTAACCACTTCCCGATAAAATAAGTGTTTCTTTTACCTGTCAATTTTTATTACTTTTGACATCTGGCAGATTGAATTTGATTGTTTACTCTTCAGATAGCTTGCCGGTTTTTCAAAATTTCGCAAACTGGCAAAATATAAGGGAGTAAATTCGTTAAGATTAAATGCGCTACAACTTAATTGTGTGTTATGGATACTAATTCAGATCCCGTCTATTCAAGAAATGTCGTTGAATTTGTTGCTGTAGCAAATGAATTCTGTAAATATGCGGAACATGCTTCTGAACTGAAAGGTGATGAGCTATTGAAGATATTGCAACGTATTTTACCTCTTATGTATCTGAAAGCCTCTCTTTTACCACAACTTGACCCGTTTTTTGAAGATGGCAATGAAAAATTCGTAAAAGAAGCTGATTGGACTGACATAAATGAATCTTTGAAAGGAAAATTCGGGACAGCTAACGATTATCTTGAGGTATTCGATGAGAAAATAAATGAAACGGAAGGACCTGTTGTATCCAGTATTTCTGAGAATATGGCGGATATCTACCAGGATATGAAGGATTTTCTTCTCCTTTATCAAACCGGTACTGGAGAGGTTATGAATGATGCTGTCTTGGAATGCAGGATGAATTTTGAAAACTTCTGGGGCCAGAAACTGGTAAATTCTATGAGGGCAATTCATAAATTCATCTATTCGGGAGAAGAGATCGGAAAGGTTGAAAAAATAGACAAAACAGATGATGAAACCAGAAACACTGCCGATTGGTTTATAACAAGAAGACAAAAGGATTTAAAAGGAGATAGCGAATAATATGTATAAGGAGAATATTACAGCAGAAGAGCTTGCGGAACATGAGCTCTCATGGTTTAAGGGTGAAATAGTTTTAGTTGATAATCTTAAAACGTTTTATGAGGTTTTCCCAAGGCTTCTGAGATCAGACCTGCTTGGTTTTGATACAGAAACAAGGCCTACATTTAAAAAGGGAAAGAAAAATGCAGTTTCTCTTATCCAGCTTTCTACGGGAGACCTGGCATGTCTTTTCCGGATCAATAAAATAGGAATGCCAAATGAACTGGTTGATCTGTTATCAGATCCTGTTGTTATAAAAGCAGGTGTTGCAGTACATGATGACGTTAGATTTTTAAAAGGGGTCAGGAAATTTGCGCCTGAAGGATTTGTTGATCTTCAGACCTTAGTTAAAGATTTTGGCATTCAGAGCTCAGGATTGAAAAAACTGGCTGCAATAGTATTAGGATTCAGGATATCCAAACGCCAGCAGGTGACAGACTGGGAAGCAGAACAACTTTCTGAAGCCCAGCAGATATATGCAGCAACGGATGCCTGGGTTTGTCATCAGATCTATAAGAAGCTGATTAATGGGATTAAAAAGGCTCTTTAAAAATGAGATCCATTAACCACAAAGAACACCAAGAAGACAGCCCCTTGTCCGCTTCGCGGCCTTCCCCCTGTAGGGGGACTAATTCGATGCAGACAAGTTGATTTGAAAAAAAATGGAGGATTAGCCCCCTCCTTGGGGGGGATGGGGGGTAAATATTTATAGTAATAAGAAATTCATGGAGCGAGTAAAAATAGTACTTAAATCCGGTAAAGAGCAATCCATTCGCCGTTTTCATCCCTGGATATTTTCTGGCGCAATTAAAAAAATGTATGGGAATCCTGTTGAAGGAGATCTTGTGGATGTCTATGATAATAAAGACGAGTTTCTGGCAGTGGGTCACTATCAGCCAAGCTCAATCGCTGTCAGGATTCTTTCATTTAAACAGGAAACACCTGATATTGATTTTTTCAGGGAAAAAATTAAACGTGCAATTGGTTACAGGAAAGCAATAGGTATTTTGGATAACCCTCAGATAAATGTTTTCAGACTTATTCATGGTGAAGGGGATGGATTACCAGGACTGATAGTTGATTTCTATAATGGTGTGGCTGTAATGCAGATGCATTCTATTGGTTTTTACAGGATCAGGAATGAGATTGCTTCTATTTTGGGAGAAGTCCTTGAAAACAGGATTAGTGCAGTTTATGATAAAAGTGAAGGAACTATACCGCATATGTCAGGCGTAACTGCCAAGAATGAGTTTCTTTTTGGAACTTCTGAACCGCTAATAGTGACAGAAAACGGTTATAAATTTAAAATTGACTGGACAACGGGGCAGAAAACCGGTTTCTTCATTGACCAGAGGGAGAACAGGAAATTACTGGAAAAATATACTGAGGGAAGAACAGTACTCAACATGTTCGGCTACACGGGAGGATTTTCGGTTTATGCGATGAAAAATGCAGCTCTTGTACATACGGTTGATAGTTCCTTCCCGGCCATTGAACTGGCAAATGAGAACATAAAGCTCAACTTTGGAGATGACAAGAGACACGAATCATTTCAGGTTGATGCATTTGATTATCTGAATCATATAAAAGATCAATACGATCTGATAATACTCGATCCTCCTGCATTTGCAAAGCATAATAATGTTCTGGCAAATGCTTTACAGGGATATAAAAGGCTGAATATAAAAGCAATTGAACAAATTAAACCGGGTGGAATTATTTTCACCTTCTCCTGTTCGCAGGTTGTCACAAAAGAAAATTTCAGAAAATCAGTATTTGCAGCTGCAGCCAACACTGGCCGTGGTGTCAGGATATTGCATCAGTTGAGTCAGCCACCTGATCATCCTGTAAATATTTATCACCCCGAAAGCGAATACCTCAAAGGTCTTGTAATTTATGTTGAATAGCTGTCAGGTTGTAAGGTTGAAAAGTTGAAAAGTTGAAGGAAAGAACAAAAGAACTGAAGAACAATTGAACAATGGGTGCAAATAAAAATATTGAATTTGTTGCCAGAAAGCTGGGACTCCATGATTGGCAGGTCGAAAACACTATAAGACTGATGGATGGAGGTGCAACAATTCCGTTTATCAGCAGGTACCGGAAAGAGATGACCGGCAGCCTTGATGAAGTGCAGCTTATGCATATCAAAGAAGAGTATGACAGGCTGAAGGAGCTGGATGCCCGGAAGGAAGCTGTAATAAAGTCTATTGAGGAACAGGAAAAGATGACTCCTGAGCTCAGGCAGAAAATTGATTCTGCCATCACAATGGCTGAACTTGAGGATATTTATCTTCCTTACAGGCCCAGGCGGCGTACACGTGCAACAATTGCCAGGGAAAAGGGGCTCGAACCTCTTGCAGTCCTCGTTATGGATCAGAAAGAGAATGATCCGGCCCTGAAAGCTGAAGATTTTCTGAATGACGATGTTGCAACTGTTGAGGATGCTCTCGCAGGAGCCTCTGATATTATAGCTGAATGGGTGAATGAGGACGAAAAAGCCAGGAAACAGCTCAGATATCTTTTCGATAAGGAGGCTGTTGTATATTCTAAGGTTGTTAAGGGAAAAGAAGCAGAAGGCATAAAATACAGTGATTACTATGACTGGTCAGAGCCTCTTAAAAAGTGTCCTTCCCACAGACTTCTTGCAATGAGAAGAGGCGAAGATGAAGGCTTCCTTCGTTTATCAGTGGAACCCGGTGAAGAACATGCTCTTAGTTTGCTGAATTCGATTTTTATAAAAGGAAGGAATGCCTCATCTGATATAGTCACTGATGCTGTTAAAGACAGCTGGAAAAGGCTACTCTCTGCTTCCATGGAGAAGGAATTCAGAAATATTTCAAAAGAAAAAGCGGATATCGACGCAATTACAGTTTTCGCTGATAATCTCCGCCAGTTGCTTCTCGGATCACCTCTGGGTGAGAAAAATGTTCTGGCAATTGATCCGGGTTTCCGGACCGGTTGTAAGATTGTTTGTCTCGACAGGCAGGGTAATTTTATCCATAATGAGACAATCTATCCTCATGCTCCGCAGAATGAAACTGCCATGTCTATAAAGAAGATATTATCGCTTGTAAATGCCTACAAGATAGAAGCTATTGCAATTGGCAACGGTACTGCAAGCCGGGAAACAGAAGATTTTATAAAATGGGTCAAGTTCGAGAACGATATACAGGTTTTTGTTGTAAGTGAAGCCGGCGCTTCAATTTACTCAGCTTCCAAGATTGCCAGGGATGAATTTCCTGATTATGATGTGACTGTCAGAGGTGCCATTTCAATAGGAAGAAGACTGATGGATCCGCTGGCTGAACTGGTAAAGATCGATCCCAAATCAATAGGAGTGGGTCAGTATCAGCACGATGTAGACCAGCAGAAATTACAGAAATCTCTTGACGATGTTGTTATGAGCTGTGTAAATGCAGTTGGTGTGGAGGTGAACACTGCAAGTAAACACCTTCTGACGTATGTATCAGGACTTGGTCCGCAGCTNNGAAAGTTATCATGTTGTGGAAAAAATGTCAAAGGATATGGGTTGTGAAGTTAAGGAATTGATAACCAATGAGAATAAGCGAAAAGAGATTAAGCTGGAGAGTTATGTAACTCCTGTCACCGGTCTTCCGACATTGAGAGATATAATTGAAGAACTTGCAAAACCCGGACGTGATCCAAGATCAAAAATTAAAGAGTTCAGTTTCGCAGATGTCCATACAATGGAGGATCTGACCGAAGGAATGGTTGTTCCGGGTATTGTAACAAATATTACAAAGTTCGGAGCCTTTGTCGATATCGGTATCAAACAGGACGGTCTTGTACATATTTCAAATTTGAGCAGAACCTATATTACCGACCCGTCTACAGTTGTAAAGCTGCATCAACATGTTATGGTGAAAGTTATCGGAGTTGATATTGAGAGAAGACGTATTCAACTGTCAATGAAAGATGTAGACACAAAAAAGGCATAAGTTTTATAACATGTAGAGATGCCCAGGTTGGGCCTCTCTACAAACAAATTACAAATAATATAGCCATGAAAAGATTTAATCTGCCGTTATCATTTCTGTTCTCAGTTTTACTGTTTTCATGCAATACACAACCTGCATTAAAAGCTCCGGTAGCTGAAAAGATACCGCATGAATTATTTAACAAGCGGATAGATAATTATTTCTGGATACGCCTGAGCGATGAACAGAAGAATGCTTCAATACCTGATAAAAATACAAAAAAGGTGCTCGACTACCTTAACAAAGAAAACGAGTACTCAAAAGAAGTTCTGAAAAACACCGAAGGACTTCAAAAGACAATTTATGATGAGATTATAGGCAGGATAAAGAAGGATGACGAATCGGTTCCATATTTTGAGAATGGCTATTTTTATTATAATAAATATTCTGCAGGAAGTGAATACCCCGTTTACTACCGGAAAAAGGGGACACTTACGGCTACTGAAGAGATTCTTCTGGATGTAAACAAGCTGGCTGCCGGAAAGAGCTATTGCTCGGTTAACAGCCTTAGCGTCAGTCGCGACAATAAGATATTGACATATGGGGTTGATTATGTAAGCCGGCGCCGGTATACTCTTAACTTCCTTGATATTCAATCCGGTTCATTATTGCCTGATAAGATAGAAAACACTACTGGTCAATCAGTATGGGCTGCAGATAATAAAACTGTTTTTTATGTGACGAAGGATAATAAAACACTACGTTCAAATAAAATTTTCAAACACAGGCTTGGAACACCTTTCGAAAAAGATTTGCTCGTTTATGACGAATCAGATGAGACTTTCAGCGTTAGCCTCTCTGAGACCAAAAGCCGCAAATACATACTTGTAAATTCGACCCAGACTCTTGCATCTGAGACACGATATATAGAGGCTTCTAAACCAGATATGGACTTTAGAATATTTGAACCGCGAAAAGTGAATCATGAATACAATATCGACCACATTGGTAATGAATTCTATATCAGGACAAATTCTGACAGTGCATCAAACTTTAAATTGATGAAAACTGCAGAGGGCAAAACCGGAAAGACAAATTGGAAAGAAGTAATCGCTCACAGAAAAGATGTTCTTCTTGAAAGCTTTGAATTATTTGATAACTGGCTTGTGTTGCAGGAGAGGATCAAAGGTCTCAACAACCTTAGTATTATTAATCAAAAGGATGGCAGCCGATATAATATTGATTTTGGTGAGGAAACTTACACCTCTTCAATAAGTGTCAATCCGAATTCAAATACTGATATTCTGAGATATAATTATTCTTCACTTACTACCCCCAATTCTGTAATTGATTTTAATATGCTAACCAGGGAGAAGAAATTAATGAAAGAGGATGTGGTGCTCGGTGGATTTGATAAGAACAATTATGAATCCAAAAGATTATGGGCAAAGGCTGCTGATGGTACTTTGGTGCCGGTTTCCATTGTATATAGAAAAGGTTTTGTACAGGATGGGAAAGCTCCTCTTTTACTTTATGCATATGGATCATATGGTATATCAACAGATCCTGGATTCAGATCAGCTATCCTGAGTCTTCTTGACAGGGGGTTCGTTTATGGGTTCGCCCATATCAGGGGAGGTAGCGAAATGGGACGTTATTGGTATGAAGACGGCAAATTATTGAAGAAGAGGAACACATTTACTGATTTTAACGATTGTGCACAATACCTTGTTAATGAGAAATATACAAGCAGCAATAATCTTTTCGCCATGGGAGGCAGTGCAGGTGGATTATTAATGGGTGCAATCCTCAACCTGCGACCTGATTTGTACAAAGGTGTTATAGCTGCAGTACCTTTTGTAGATGTGGTAACAACAATGCTCGATGAAACAATACCTCTGACAACTTCGGAATGGGATGAGTGGGGTGATCCAAGAAAAAAAGAGTATTATGATTATATGTTATCATATTCGCCTTATGACCAGGTTAAGCCAATGAATTATCCAAACATAATTGTCACCACCGGTTACTGGGATTCACAGGTTCAGTACTGGGAACCAACCAAATGGGTGGCTAAGCTAAGGGATATGAAGACTGATAAAAATAAACTGGTAATGGATTGCAATATGTCAGCCGGACACGGAGGTGCATCTGGAAGGTTCGAGCGCTACAGGATCACAGCTCTGGAATATGCATTTATTCTTGATCTGGCCGGCATAAAAAAATAAACGCTTTTTTTTAACGGATTGTTCCAATCTTTTATCTTTTTACTTTTGTCTTTTGTCTTTTGTCTTTAATTATGATTTATCCGGAAAATTTTGAAAATAAGATAGGTTTTGACAGGATACGGGATCTGCTGAGTGAAAAATGTCTCAGTCCCATGGGGCTGGAGAAGGTAAATGAGATTAAATTCATAGATGATTTTGAACGTCTATCTCAAATGTTATCTGCAACTTATGAATTCCAGCAGATCCTGATATTTGAGGACTTTTTTCCTTCAGAGCATTACTATAAGATTTCGGATTGTCTTAATAAAATCAGGACTGAAGGTACCTTTCCTGAAATTCAGGAGGTGTTTGATCTAAAACGCACACTTGAAACAGTTAAAATAATTCTTAATTTCTTCAGGAATAAAGATGCTGTAAAATATCCAGTCCTAAGGTCAATGTGCAGTTCAGTCAAGACTTATCCTTATGTACTCGATTCAATTGACAGAATTATTGATAAACGGGGAGTAATTAAGGATAATGCTTCTACCCGGTTAAAAGAGATAAGGGCTGAACTTATCGGGAAAAATATTCATGTGACCAAAAGGCTGAATGCAATTCTTAAACAAGCCCAGTCTGACGGAATTGTTGATACGGATACATCGGTTTCTATTAGAAACGGCAGAGGAGTAATTCCCGTCAGCTCATACGATAAAAGAAAGATCAAAGGACTTATTCATGATCAGTCAGCTTCGGGAAAGACAGTTTTTATTGAGCCGGAAGAGATTGTTGAAATCAACAATGAAATTATAGAACTCGAATATGAGGAAAGAAGGGAGATTGTAAGAATTTTGACGGCATTTGCCGACAATATAAGACCCTATATCGACGATCTTCTTGAGTCGAATTTGTTCCTTGGTGAAATCGACTTCATACGATCAAAAGCACTTCTTGGCAACCATCTTCACTCGATCAAACCAGTTCTGATTAATAAACCACTTCTGATGTGGAAAAGGGCGATCCATCCTCTTCTTTCAATAACACTCGAAAAGTCTGCCGGAAGGAAAGTGGTTCCTCTTGAAATTGTACTTGATGAAAAGGATAGAATTTTATTGATTTCCGGTCCTAATGCCGGAGGTAAGTCAGTTTGTCTGAAGACAGTTGGACTTCTTCAGTATATGTTGCAATGTGGACTGACAATCCCGGTTGCAGAAGGATCTGAAACAGGAATGTTTAAAAATATCTTAATTGATATTGGTGATGAACAAAGTATTGATAATGATTTGAGTACCTATAGTTCTCATCTTATCAATATGAAGTACTTCGTAAAAAACGGCAATGACAAGACTCTGATTCTTATCGATGAATTCGGTACAGGAACGGAACCGATGTTGGGAGGTGCAATCGCTGAAGCCATACTAGGAGAGTTGAACAGGAAGCAGGTATTTGGTGTAATAACAACACATTATACTAATCTCAAGCATTTCGCTTCCCTGACAAATGGAATAGTCAATGGGGCAATGGCTTTTGACAATCATCTTATGCAACCACTCTTTCAGCTTACTATTGGGAAACCAGGCAGTTCGTTTGCTTTTGAAATTGCCCGAAAAATAGGCTTGCCTGAGGAAATACTTGAAGAAGCTTCAGGAAAAGCAGGAGTTAAAAATATTAATTACGACAAGCACCTTAAAGATATCGCTCGTGACAAACGCTATTGGGAGACCAAACGCCAGAATATCAGGCAACAGGAGAAAAGGTTAGAGGAGTTAATGGCTGAATATGAAAAGGAACTTTCAGGTGCCAAGACGCTCAGAAAAGAGATCATTTCAAAAGCAAAAGATGAAGCTCAGCAGCTGCTGAAAGAATCAAACCGGATGATTGAGAATACTATACGGCAGATTAAAGAAACCCAGGCAGAAAAAGAAAAAACAAAAGATCTCCGTCAACAGCTTGAGGAATTTAAAAATGAAGTTGTTGAGGATACAAAACCATTAGAGACTGAATCTGAAGAGAAGATAGCCATTCTGGGGATTAAAGCGAAGCGGATCAGACTTGAACCTGAAATCGTAAAGGCAAAACCTGTGCCAGTTGTATCTAAGGTACATCCTTTAAAGCCAGGAGATGCGGTAAGGATGATTGACACCCAGGCTGCAGGCGAGGTGATTGAGATAAAGGATAAAATGGTTCAGGTCGAAACCGGAAGTCTAAGGTTTTTTGTTCCGCTCGATAAAATTGAGAGAATAACAAAATCTGACCTGAAAAAGAGTCTGAAGGCGAATCAGGTTTACAGAGAAAATGACCCCGGCATTGTTCAGCGCAATATTAATTTTAAGCCCGAAATTGATATTCGTGGTGTCAGGGGAGAGGAGGCGATTAATCAGGTCCGTGATCTTATTGATAATGCACTCATTGTGCAACATCGCAATCTGAGGATCCTCCATGGGAAAGGCAACGGCATTCTGAGACAACTGGTAAGGCAATATCTTGCAACAGTTGATGTTGTAAAATCATTCAGCGATGAGCATGTTGAATTCGGTGGAGCGGGGATTACAGTAGTGGAGATGGATTTTTGATAAAAATCAAAACACTCGAAAATATGAAAACAAAACTGATAATTTTTTCTTCATTATTGATATTTATTTTAGCTCTTTTTTCCTGTAAGACCGATAAAAAGTCAGTTGCTGATCATTCTAAAGGAGCTTCAGGACCAAAACAGGAGTGGGCCATTGTAATTCATGGAGGAGCAGGTGGAATGACAAAAGAGAATCTTACTCCGGAGCTTGATAAGGAATACAGGGCATCTCTGCAGATTGCACTGAGCACAGGGAAAAAAATTCTTTCTGAAGGAGGATCAGCTCTTGATGCGGTTGAACAGACAATCAGGACAATGGAAGACAATCCTCTTTTCAATGCTGGAAAGGGAGCTGTCTTTACCCATGAAGGAAGGAATGAGCTTGATGCAGCAATTATGGATGGATCAAATCTTGGAGCTGGAGCAGTGGCTGGAGTTATGGACATAAAGAATCCAATCTCAGCTGCCAGAAAAGTTATGACAAATTCCCCTCATGTGATGCTTTCCGGTGCAGGTGCTTCTCAATTTGCTAAAGAACAGGGCCTTGATATCGTCCCTGCTTCATATTTTTATACTGAAAAGCGATTCAATGAATTACAGGAATTATTGAAAAAAGAGAAGTATGGTACAGTAGGGTGCTGTGTTCTTGATAAATACGGAAATCTGGCTGCCGGAACATCAACCGGCGGTATGGCAAATAAGCGATATAACAGAATTGGAGACTCACCGATTATCGGAGCCGGCACTTATGCAAATAATAACACTTGCGCCGTTTCCGGAACCGGCCATGGAGAATATTTTATAAGGTGGACTGTTGCACATGATATCTCTGCTCTAATGGAATATAAAGGTCTTAGTCTGAAGGAAGCTTCAGAGCTGGTTGTAAATGATAAACTTGTAAAAGCTGGTGGGAGTGGAGGAGTTATATGCGTGGATAAGTCCGGAAACATTTCTATGCCGTTCAACTCTTCTGGTATGTTCAGAGGATTTGCAACTGCAGATGGGAAAGAAGGCATCTTTATTTACAAGGATGAAGGTTTAAAATAAGTAAGCACAGAGCAATGAGCATGGAGCACAGATTTAGAATTTTAATAACTGCAGAGCCCTGAGCTATATGCCTTTAAACCTTGGTGGTAATTTATTTAACTTATTGATTCCCATATCCACATAATAAAAACAGCATTTAAACGGTAATGCTGCAAAAAAAGCGGAAATGTTTTCACATTCCCGCCTGTATAAACAAGGTGTAAAGTATTTGTTAATTGAGCTTTACTGTCCCATATGATGCAAGTATTTTAACCTTGGAGGAGGGGTTCTCTTCTTTTCCGACTGTTCCTGATACCTCATGTGAGTTGTTCTCAACAATACGTCTTTGATTCTTAAAATTATCTTCATCGTATTTTAATCCGCCATATGTCACTTTTGCATCGAGCTTATAGCTGGCTGATTCTTCTATTCCAAGCTTAACGCCCATATAATGTGTTTCAACATCAAGAGATTCAAATCCTGCCGGGATACGGTCTATTGTAAATGAGCCATAGCTGCCGGTATAATTAAGCTTTTTTGTAAGTTCTCCTATATTCACTTCGGTATACCCATTCTCAAGAACCAGGTTTTTTATGTTTTCGATCTTTATATTGTCATATTTACTCTCGCCTACTATTGAACTTGTTTCACCAAGTATAATCTTGGAATACTTACTATCGAGGAGTATTGCCTGGCTTTTTGCTATCTCCAAAGATCCTACATATCTTTCAGTAAGATTGAGCCATCCTGTTTCATCAATTGTACCTTTGCCGTAAGCCAGATTGAGTTGGCTCAGAGGTTTATTATTGCCCCTGGTAAGTTTTCCGGCAGTAATGTTTCCATATTTAATATCCAGATCCATCAATCCGTGAAGCTCGTCGATATCAGTATTGCCATATTTGTTTGAAAGTGTCAGATCGGTTCCAACCGGCATTTTTATATTATAGTCTATTCTGAATCTTTTTGAATCGCCCCAGCCTGAAAAATTAAAATTATCATCAATTACAGTTTTTGCAGAAATTACATTTGTACCTTCAGAAAATTGAACATCTATTTTATCCAGGAAGTTCTGAGCTCTTTCTTTATTCGACATATCGACAGTTACTTTAACATCAATAATTATCTGGTCTTTATCCCAGCTCTGAATTACCACGTCTCCGTATTTGTTGCTTATTTCAAGTGTTTTTGTTCCTGCTGCATACTCCTTATGGAATTCCTTTGTTACCTCATCGGCATATATTGTGGAAGAAATTAAAAAGAGCGATATGAAGAAGAACGTCCCTGATTTATAAATTGACTTTTTCATTTTCCTTCTTATTTTGGTTACCATTCCTGATTGTTTTAAGCTGATTTACTATATAAGTCATGACTTCTAGTTTCGTCTGATAATGCTCAATCATTGCATTTATTATCCGTTCATCGTTTGGATTTGCCTTGAGTTCTTTCTGAAGAGATACATAAGTTGAATCCATGCTTTTTATCTCTTTCATAAGCATTGATTTTTGTACCGGATTATTTTTCAGATCCACATTTATGATTTCACCTTCCATAAGGTTTACCTGGTGCACATAATAGTTTTCTACCTCTTTATATTGAGGGGAGACCTGTCCGAGTGTCATTCTGGTGCTGCCGGTACGGATGAAATGGTCCCAGGTCCAGAGTGAAGAGAGAGTAATCAACAGGGTTACCACTGCTGCCTTTAACAGGTAAGGTACAATACTTCTTTTAATGGTATTGATCTGAAATCTTTTTTCAAGCTTCCTGTTAAATCTTTCCAGGTGACCTTCCGAAGGTTCTGCATCTTCGAAAAAATCCTTATTGTTCCTGATTGTGTCCTCTATGCTTTTCATATCCGTTGAATTTTTCATTTTCCTTTTAATTCTCCAATGAGTTTTTGTTTTGCTCTTGAAAGCTGTGATCGTGATGTACTGCTGTTAATGGAAAGTATTTCCGCGATTTCATCGTGATCGTAACCTTCTAGAAGGTATAGAGAGAGTATCACTCTGTATCCGTCGGGAAGTCTTTCAATGGCCTCTTTTACCTCCTCAACCCTTACATCAATCTCTTCATATCTGGCCGTGTCTTCACCGCTGTCATCTCTTATACCAACATGCGACTCAATATCTTCAAAGACCGCTTTCCTTTTATTCAGGGCGTCAAGTGACCGGTTAACTACTATCTTTTTGAGCCATGCACCGAAACTTACGATTCCCGAATAAGTATCAATTTTTTCAAAGGCCGACAGGAATGATTCCTGCATTATATCTTCAGCTTCCATCGTGTCATTTACAATTCTCAGACTTGTATTGTACATAGCTTTGTAGTACAACTTGTAGATCTGAAACTGTGCTTTCTGGTCACCAATTTTACACCCGTCCAAAAGATCCTGGTGTAGGTTTCTGAATGCCGCTTCTACATTTGCCATCTTTACGTAAAGACTAGTTTTTATATGTGTTGCTGCACCCACCTTCTATTAATTTTCTAATCAATAGACGTGGTAAATTTTTTAATGCTGCACTCAATTTAAGAAATTTTAAAAGAAATTTCAGAAAAAGTTAAGAATTATTCCCTGAGTTACCTGACCGGTTGAGACGTTTAGCTCTGAACCAAACAAGCTGTGAGGTATGGAAAATACAAGCAGTAGCACAATAGCAGCCAGTACAGTATAAATAGGCTTCTCATTCTTTCTGTTCATTGCGACTGCTAAAATCCAGAATATTAATGCAATAAGCGTTTTATTATCGGTCAGATCCCAGCCAAACGGAACACCGGTCCAGAAATTGCTAAATGCAAAATACTGAACCACCGGACCTAGTACCATACCACCTGCTATGAAAAGAATTAAGGTCCAGAGAGCATATTTTTTGTACAAAGGATATTTTATAACTGCCATCAATCCGGCAAGTGTCGAAAAAAGCATCGCAATAAACATTAAAAGTATATGTGGAATCAGAACAAATGCGGGTACATCGCCTTTGAATCTTATTACAACGGGGGTTTCCTTCAGATACGATCGTGTCGTCTTCGAATCAGTAACTTCAATATAGTACTGTAATTTGCCTGCTGCAGGTTGCTGAGGTACGGCTGCATAAAAATCTTTATGTTTTGGATCAGCCCCATACAAGAAATTTTCAACCTGATATTCTTCATCGGCTTTAAATCTCTTAAAGAAAAGTTTTGCCCTGACAGTTGTATCATTAATATTTAATCTGACTTCCGGTTTTTCATTGAGACTCAGACTTCTGACCAGCTTCACTTCGTGCAATGTATCATTGAGTGTCAGAATGAGTTTTTTCGGATAAGTAGGTCCGGTCATACGTTGGTAAACCGCAGCGCTGATCGTAATAAGGAATGCCAGAAACCACAGGATAAATTTTTTCATTTTGAAAAATATTTAATTTCAGATAAGCCTTAGACGCATATTCCTTTATACAAGTATCACTAAAACCACTTTTTTGCCCGCCCGTAAAACTTCTACACTGATGGTCTGTCCATGCTTGAGCTGGCCCATACGGAACATATAGTCCTGGATATTATTAACCTGTTTCCCATTAATGAATGTGATTATGTCACCTTTTTGCATTCCTCCGAGTGCTGCAGGTTTACCCGGAGTGACGAAATCAGCCCGCAGTCCGTTCTTAATAACTCCGGCGAAATCGGGCATAATTCCCAATGTGACGCCTCTTCTTCTTGGATACCTGTTTACATCTTCTTTAGGGCCGGCTTCTTTAAACTCAAGCCTGGCACTGTCATTGGCAAGCGCTTTTGCCACTTTGAAAATAAGAGCAGAGATCTCCACCATACCCTTGTAGTTTATTTTTTCCCAGGTGTCGGTTGGTGTATGATAATCCATATGAGCCCCGGTAAAATAGAATAACACCGGTATATTCTTCCCATAGAAAGAAGAGTGGTCGGATGGCCCGTAACCTTCCGGAGAAAGTGTCAGCTTGATGACAGAAGTATCGCTGTTTGCATAAACCAGTTCTTTTAAACCGGTGGCAGTGCCAACTCCCCCGATCTCCATATTATTTGTCTCATTTAACCTGCCAACCATATCCATATTTATCATGGCATCGACTTTGGAAAGATCAATACACGGATCATCAACAAAATGTTTTGAACCCAGAAGTCCTTCTTCCTCACCGCTGAAAGAGAGAAAAATAATGCTTCTTTTATGACTTCCTTTCGTTTGCGCAAATTTTTTGGCAAGTTCGAGCATCATAGCTACTCCGGAGGCATTATCATCAGCTCCGTGATGAATGCCTATTGTATCCAGTGCCCTGCTTCCGGAACCTGGTCCTCCCATTCCAAGATGATCAAAATGAGCACCTAGAATGATATATTCATTTTTCATCTTCGGGTCCTCACCCGGAAGGAGCATCATAACATTTCTCGTGCCTGCCAGTTCCCTGAGAATTTCAGTTTTACCATTCACTTTAACATCTGCGGAAAATGAATATGGCTTTTTTGTTTCGTTAAGCTTCTTCTCAAGTGATGCTACTGTAGCATTTGATTTAGAGAGAATTGCATCGGCTACCTCTTTTTTTATTCTAAGAACAGGGATATCAACTGAATAACNNCGCAGTATCATCACCCACTTGCCTTTTACATCAACGCCGTTATAGTCATCCCATTTGATGCTGTCACCGTTGATATTGAATCCATATCCGACAAATACAACATCTGATTCCAGTTGCGAATCTGAGCTGAATGCCAGGGGCATAAAATCTTTATCCAGAGCATAATTTACATTGTTAACAGAAAGTGAACTAGCCTTTCCAGCCACAACCTTTTTTGTAACTTTATACCTCTGAAATCCGTCACCTGAGAGGGGTATCAAGCCATAGGAGAGAAGATTACCTTTAACATATACAGCAGCGAGGCTGTCTCCCGGAGACCCAGTAAGTCTTCCCAGAAGGGCATCAGATGAAAGATATTTTATATGTTGCTTAAGCTCCTGTACGGTAACCTGACTATATCCTTCAATTGAAAATATGAACAGGATAAAAAGTAAAGGAATCGACTGAATAATATTTCTGAATTTAAAAAGGATATTTTTTTTCATTAAAAGTGTGTTCAATTTATTCAAAGAGTTTAAATGCTTCCTTAATTAATCCTATAGCCTCCATGAGTTGCTTCTCAGTGATAACCAGGGGCGGGGCAAAACGGATTATGTGATTATGAGTGGGTTTAGCGATCAGCCCTTTCTCTTTCATTGCCAGGCATACATCCCAGGCTTCTTTCCCATTCTTAGGTTTTATGACTACTGCGTTTAAAAGCCCTTTTCCGCGTACAAGTTCAACCATGTCAGATTTGATGCTGCTGAATTCAGAGCGGAATATTTTACCCAGACGATCAGCATTTTCTGCGAGCTTTTCATTTTTAACAACTTCAAGTGCAGCAACAGCAACTTTTGCAGCCAGAGGATTACCTCCGAAGGTTGAGCCATGTTCACCAGGTTTGATTGTAAGCATGATCTCATCATCTGCGAGTACGGCAGAAACAGGAAGAACCCCTCCTGATAGTGCTTTCCCGAGGATAAGAATATCAGGACGAACACCTTCATGATCGCATGCCAGTAACTTACCTGTACGTGCTATTCCAGTCTGGACTTCATCGGCGATGAAAAGCACATTTTTTGATTTACAAAGTTCATACGACTTTTTCAGATATCCCTCATCCGGTACAAAAACACCCGCTTCACCCTGGATAGGTTCAACGAGAAAGCCTGCAACATCTGGATCTTTAAGGGCATTTTCAAGAGCCTTCAAATCATTGTAAGGAATTATAATGAAGCCGGGAGTGAATGGTCCGTAATCGTCCCTGGCATCAGGATCTGTCGACATCGATATGATTGAAATAGTGCGGCCGTGAAAATTACCTTCGCAGGCAATGATCTTGGCATTGTTTGGTTTAATCCCTTTCTTCTTATAAGCCCATTTTCGGCAAAGTTTCAGAGCGGTTTCATCAGCCTCTGCTCCCGAATTCATTGGAAGAACCTTGTCGTATTTAAAATATTTTGTAACATATTCTTCGTATTCACCAAGTACCGAATTATAAAATGCCCTTGAGGTAAGTGTGAGTTTTTTTGCCTGATCTGTTAAAGCTTTTATAATAGCAGGGTGACAGTGGCCCTGATTCACTGCTGAATAGGCTGACAAGAAATCGAAATATCTTTTCCCTTCAACATCCCATACAAATGGTCCTTCACCTCTTTCGAGTACCACAGGAAGAGGATGATAGTTATGAGCACCAAATTTGTCTTCCCGTTTAATAAAATCCTGAGTATTCATGTTATTGATTATTAAATATATAAGAAATAATTAAATATGCATACAATCTTACAAAAGCTTTTTTATATTTCAAAATGTGTCCCGACCTACCCTGGTGGTCTATTATTCATGTTATTTTTCTCTATGTTTCTCTGTGGTTTTACCCCCAACCCTCCCAAGGATGGGCTAAGTCCGACTCATTTTCCTGTTAGTCTCCGAGCTTTTACCCCCCAACCCCCCAAGGGGGGGCTACACGTGATTTTGCTCTATGTAACTCTCCCGATAGACCGGGATAAGTTGTGACTTCTCAGTGTCTCTCTCCCGCCTAAGCGGGACAAGTTGAGTAAGTTCTTCTTTTTCTTTGCGACCTTAAGTTTTTAACCTTTGTGAACTCACACCTTCTGCCTCATACATCATCATCAATAAGTCCGGGTCGTAACCGTTTGGTTCTTTCTTCTGACTGTTCATGCCTCCAGTTTTCAATTTTTGCTATATGCCCGGAAAGAAGTATTTCAGGTACTTTCCATCCGTTAAAATCGGCAGGCCTTGTATAAACCGGAGGTGCCAGAAGATCATCCTGGAAAGAGTCGGAGAGTGCAGATTGTTCATCTGTCATTGCCCCCGGGATAAGCCTTACGATCGCATCAGTAATTGCGGCTGCTGGCAATTCACCTCCGGAAAGCACATAATCGCCTATTGATATTTCTCTGGTTATCAGATAGTCGCGAATTCTTTGATCTACCCCCTTGTAATGGCCGGCAAGAATTATAATATTTTTAAGAAGTGAAAGCTGGTTAGCTAATTTCTGATTAAATTTTTCTCCATCAGGGGAGGTATATATAATTTCGTCATACTCTCTTTCACTTTTAAGTTTTTCAATAGCCTTATAGACAGGTTCTATCATCATCACCATTCCTGCTCCTCCGCCGAATGCATAATCATCCACGCTTTTATATTTATCATTGGTAAAATCGCGAAGATTAATAATATTTATCTCCACCAGCTTTTTCTCCTTTGCCCTTTTAACGATTGAATGGTTAAATGGGCTTTCAAGAAGTTCTGGCAAAACAGTGATAATGTCGATTCTCATTAATATTAATTTCTGTAAAAATACAAAAACGAAATCCATTAACCACAAAGGTCACAAAGGTTTTACGCAAAGGTCACAAAGAGCTGATTTAATAGGTTTTTTCTTTGCGTGCTTTGTGCCTTCTTTGTGTACTTTGTGGTTAAAAAATACTTTCATTGGTACTTTTAACTTAAAAATTCAGGGATTAATTTATTCAATTATATTTGCCGGATGAATTGCAGAGAGAATTGTGGAGC
>PMNJ01000295.1 GCA_003162595.1 Bacteroidales bacterium
GCGTCGCGGTGCCGCGTTTTTTGAAAGTCCCGGTAAATGGCAGAGAGCTTCGGGTCACGGTGAAGCCGCGGGACGGTACCAAGTCCAGATAGACGGCAGAGAAGTTACGTGTCACGATGAAATAGTCTCAGTGCCGAGCAAAAAACAAGGTGCCAGCGGGGTCGGCCCGCCAGCCCAAAGATGCTGTCCCGGGAGACGAAACTGTCCAGGTGCCACAGGATTTTATAAATGGGAAAGTGGTTACTCTCATAGATTTTTGGACTGGTTATAACGCTGTCCTGGGTTGGCGGAAGACACTTAATTAAACCGTCCGAGTTAGGTAATGCTATTTTTAAAATTGTATAGGTTGCAGAAATTTATCTCACCACAACTTACAATTGTATAGTTTATCTGTCACGTACAAATTAAGTTTGGAGAGTACTTATTCCTGATAGATTACCGCGAATTTCGTTTTTACAACTTTCCTTCAATTCTCTGCTTTAATCGATTTACAAATCTGGCCGCTGGGGCTCCATCAACCAAATCGTGGTTAATCGAAATAGTCATACTCAGATACTCTCTGATTCTTATTTCTGAGCCAACAACACCTGGTTTCTTAACTATATTCCCAATGGCAAAAGCTAATGGTCTGGTTTGTCCAGGGAAAAAAGGTATTATAAATCCCGAAAAATCGGTAAATCCACTTACAGATGATACATAAGTTGTTCCAAATCCTTTTTTTACCCGGAAGGGATTTTTTGCAAACTGATTCGTAATAAATTTAGACAACCATTTAGGTGACATTGATGCAAACTTAATCCAGTAAAGTGACCACTTATAATCTTTGTCAACATTACCAGTTTCTTTCCAGTTCTTTTTTGCATGCTCAATTTCCAGTGTTATTTCTGTACTGGTCTTTCTTGCTGCATCTCTCACTACAAATTTTTGAGGTGTCGAAATTCCATCAAGCTCCAATTCAATTGGGATATTGATGTCAACTTCATCAAAATAATAGATTCTTTTCCCACGCCGTATGTGATTTAACTCTTTATTCTCATCTATTGTCTTTGCAATAGCACTAAGAAGAAAACTAAAAAAAGAAATATTCTGCCCATTTTTTCTCTGAGATCTTAATCTTTGTCGTATATCTGTTACATCAAACTCTGTCAGTGCGTACATATTATGTCCTTCACCTAATGCTTCATATCCATAAATCGAAAGAAGTCGAAATGGGCTCAAATTCTTTATCTCGAATTTCATATTTGTTTCTCCAAAATAAATACGCAATTATCTCTTTAAACTATTAATTCGTGTTGCCTGTTTTACAATTACAAACAACGATGTGTGCAGTGCAATTTTCGTTGTTTTCGTTCTTGTGGTAAATGTAGAAAAATTCCAATATTTAAATATCGCAGGCAACAGATTTCCAAAACAAGTTTTACTGCCTTATAAATCATATATAAAATTGTTTCTTATTTAAAACATTTATGAAGCTCTTCTACAAATTTTTCTGGTTCATCCACACGTGGATCATGCCCGCTTCTTTTAAAAATCACCAGTTTTTTTTGAGGCGCCTTTAACTTATTAAAATATTCATCTACAAAGCTTAGAGGCGTAATATAATCCATTCTGCCATGAAAAAAATAGATCGGAACAGCGACATGAGGCAGTGTATTTATTAAATTTGTTTTCATAAGGTCTTGATTCCAGATCGCTTTCAAGGATTGGTTTCTCCCTTTATTTAAAAGCAGCTTTTCATATAAGGTGTATTCCGGTGATGTTAATATCAGTTTTAAAAGATAGTAGATCTTGTTTTTGTTGTAAAACACTCCTCCTTGTCTCATCAGTATTTTTCGCTGCCTAAGCAAACCGTTTACACCACTTGCATACAATCCATCATGTGGGATGCCTATTTTTCCCAATTCTTTAATTGAAGTTAAATCATTATGATTTTTGGCCTGCTCTAAAGCAAAGTTGTAAGACATAAGCTCAGTTGGAGTATAATCAACCACCTGCCCTATGGAGATGACTGCTGTAATATCTGTAGGAATTAATTTCACCAAATCCAATCCAATGATTGTTCCCCATGAATGGGTAACCAGGTAGATTTTGTCCTTTTTAAAATGTTGTTTCAGATATTGGATTAATTCCACTCCGTCTTCAACTATCTGCATATGTGTAAGGTTCGGGACGTTATTTGAATATGACTTGCCGCAACCTCTTTGATCCCAGGTTACAAGGGTAAACCTATCTTCTAATGCATTACTTAACTCTCTCACTTCATGCATTTCCGACATTCCCGGCCCCCCATGAATAAATAAAATAATGGGATTTGAAATATTTTCCCCCCGAATAAGAATTTTCTGATTAAAATTTCCAAGAGGAATGGTTCTGAATTCTGCGATGGAATTTGAAAACTTTTGTTTATCTATCCTTTTTGTGCTTGCCACTCCAAAAACGGACATTAATAAAGAAATAATCATTTTGATAGAATTATAATTGATATTGTTTAATCTCTTGGTAAAGTTTTTTTTGTCTTGGTGCCAGAAAATTGTCTCGTTAATACTTATAATTATATGCTGAATCTGTCAATGTGATGTCGAACTTAATAAAGAACACTTCATTCTAGATGGCCGAGAAATTTGTTGTCAAGATGAAGGTTTGTAAATGGCTCTGTCCCGACGGATATTGTGAAACATTCTAATAATACGCTGATTCTCAAGTGTTACCTAATGGCCCGGCGGTTTAATTATGTTGCCGTCCGTGTCCGGGTTGGCATGTGTTTTTGCAAAGTCCTGATAGATGGACGAGCATTTGGTGTCACGATGAAACTGTCCAGATGGAGTAGTCCCGATAAGTGGGCAGGATTTGTCATGTCACGATAAAACTGTCCAGACGGCGATGCAAAAACCATGACAACAGCGCGTCGGCTTGCAACCCTATTGACTTTGTCTCGGCAGCAGGATTAGTCACGGTACCGAAAGTTTGATAAGCGAGTTTAATATTTCTCGCATAGACTTAAGGAGCTGATTATGTAGTAGTCCGGGCTGCTGAAGGCAATTACCCATACCATCCATTTTAGCACAAGTGGTGGATTAAAATTGTCACGGTTGCAGAAATCTGTCATGGTAGTTTTAAATCTTGAAATAAGTGGCTAAACAGTCACCATGGCAAGGTTTTAATAAGAGGTTGTCGCAATTTCAAACCACTTTAGGTTTAGCAAAATGTGCACTTACCTTATTCAAATATAAATCTATCAAATAAAGTAGAGAAAAGGATAACAAGATTGAAATCGTGACAGGATGCCCTAAAAAACTCGAAATCATCTCAATCGAATGCATCACGTTGTTAAGTTGTCCAAAAAGAGGCCAAGAAATAATTTCAGTAATAAATGAAAGTAGAATAAACAATGAAACATATACAATTACCGGAATTAATAAAATTATATCACCTGAATTTGAATAGGTTATCTTGGTATCTTCTAATTCTGCAATTTTTTCAAGAGTCTCACGGGTAAAATCGGGATTTGAAATATGCTTAAAATCAGAAGATATTATTTCCCTGATGAATTCTCTGTCTTTTGTTTTCATCTCAATTCCTTTAATTCTTTTTTTAATGAAATACTAAGTCCGTTGTAAAATTTTAACCTTGCTCTCTGAAGTAAAACTTTTAAATAGTTTTTTTCCTTTTCAACAATTTTGGAGATTTCTTTTAAACTCAAGTCCTCAAAGTAATACAATGAGAGTATGGTATAATCAATTTCATTTAACTTTGCTAAAGCTTCTTTTATCAATTGTTTTCGATCAGATTCATCAAGATTTTTAACTGCACACTCTATTTGATTATTTTCTAAAGTTGCAGTTAGTTTTTCATCAATCTCTATAGAACTGTGTTTCTTATGCCTTATTGAAGAAATAGCCGTGTTATATACAATCCGATAAAACCAAGTTGAAAACTGGCTTTCATTTTTGAAGTTATTCAATCCCTTGAAAGCTTTAATAAAAGAATCCTGAACTATCTCCTCAGAATCTTGCTCGTTTTTAGTGATCTTAAGAGCGATATTAAACGCTAAATCTTTGTATTTGTTAATTATTGCTGAATAATCACAATTACGATTGATATTTTTGTTAGCTGCATACACAATTAACACCCTATTCGGTTTTTGATATGTGAAAATATATAAGCAATATCCCACAAAAAACCAAAATCATAGTTGAGTATGCGACAAAATCTGGAATACCCAATGTTAAGCTAAGTATATATCCAACCATTACACCCAGTGCAATACCAATTAACAATAATCCAATTTTAAGATTATTTTTATGATTTTTGTTTTGGTTATCCTTTGATTTGGAATAAACAAGTGAAGGATCGATTCCCTTTTCAATTAAGGTAATTTTTTCTTGATTTTTAATTTGTTTTTCCCTGAATTTCAGGTAAAATAGCCAACCAACGAATATCATTCCAAAAATTGGCACGAAGTTTAAGTCTTTTAAATCTCCTAACATATCTTTTAATTTTTAAGTTTCTTCATTAGACGCTATCATCTATCGATCGGAATCAATTTGGAGCGATTTTTTTCTAATTATTAAACCTTCCAACGTTGCTGTTAGCACAAGTTTTTATTCGTCGAGCGAGGGAAGAGTCCCGGTAAAAAGAGATATTGTTATTTCATTAACAGAATTTTCTAGATGAAGGCGGGAGGACTGATTGTCTGTCGTGTGAGGGCAAGTCCTGGTCGATGTTCTGCAATTTTCTCGTCAAGGTAAAACTTTCTAAATTAGGTGCGAGGGCTTAATCGTCACATACTGAAACATTTGTGCTAACGGCCCGGCGGTTTAATGAGTTGCCGGGAGCCTGCCCCGCCGCAGACGGGGTGTCAGGGTTGCATGTGTTTTTGCAAAGTCCCGATAAACAGGCGAGCATTTGGTGTTACGATAAAGTTGTCCAGATGGCGTTGTCCCGATAAGTGGGCAGGATTTGTCATGTCACGATAAAATTGTCTAGGTGGCGATGCAAAAACCATGACAACTGAGCGTCGGCTTGCAACCCTATTGACTTTGTCTCAGCAGCAGGATCAGTCCGGATGCAACAAAGTTTGATAAGTTGAAATAAATTTANNTAATTAAACCGACCGAGTTAGTGGTAATCTTTTAATTCAGGTGTTGAACTTGCAATTACCTCAGGAGATGTAAAGACCAAAGATGACGCTCGAGCTTCAGGATGAGCTCTGATGTAGTTTTCAACTATCCTCCATCCGATAGAATATCCAGTCCAGTGAGGATCTGGGTCGTCTCCAGTCCTACCAAACATCCACGGAACGAAATATTTTTCATTGAATTCCTGGGTCCAGGATTCAAACTTTATTCGAGTAAATGGTTTTACCCGAATTATGTTTTGTTGGATTTGCTCATCTGTAAGTGCACTACTAAAGGGCGTTATTTCACATTTGAGGACTTCAAGCATAAAATGATCAGCAAGCCCTTCATTAACCATACATTCTAATAAAGTAAGTTGAAAGTTAGGCATACGAACTCGGCATACATGGTGAAGTTCATGGACTAATGTGCGCAGAATAAGCTCTACCCTAAAGTTTGAATTATTTGGATCGTAATATATGTCTCGTCCTGGAATAGGTT
>PMNJ01000197.1 GCA_003162595.1 Bacteroidales bacterium
CTTTTAGTTTTTAATATTGACATGTAGCAGTAGATACTATAAATGAAGAAAAGTATATTTAGAATAGGTATTTTCAAGGAAAACCTGAAGATTTCATTTCGTGCGATTAAATCCAACAAGGTGAGGGCTATCCTTACAATTTGTATAATAGCTGTGGGGATTATGGCGCTGGTGGGGATCCTTACGGCGATTGACGCGATAAAATCGTCCCTTACAAATCAATTTACCATGATGGGTGCCAATTCATTCACAATTACTTCCCGCGGAATGAACATCCAGGTTGGCAACGATAGAAGCAGGACCAAGAATTTCTCAAGGATATCATACAGGGAGGCAGAAGAGTTTAAAAATCGCTTTACAGAAGCAGCTTATGTTTCAATTTCTTTTACTGCATCCGGTTTAACAACTGTTAAATATGGAACTGAGAAAACCAATCCCAATGTGAGCCTAAAGGGTGTGGATGAGAACCAGCTTATAGTTGCAGGGTATGAAATTGAAAGTGGAAGAAATTTTAGCTCTGATGAAATACAGATGATCCGACATAATGTGATTATAGGATCTGATATTGTAAAGGATCTTTTTGGTTCAGGTGTTGACCCTTTAGGGCAGGAGATTAGCGTTGGCGGTATGAAGTTATTGGTAACAGGAGTTCTGAAAGCCAAAGGATCAGGATTCGGAAATCCTGACAGGGTTTGTTTTATGCCTATTACAACAGCCCGTCAGTATTTTTCCCAACCTGATATGACTTTCTCCATAAACATTATGCCGATGAACCCTGTTAATCTTGATATGATGACCGGGGAAGCCGAAGCTGTGTTCAGAACAGTTCGAAATCTTAATCCGAGAGATGAATCGGATTTTAATATTTCTAAAAGCGACAATATTGTTAATATGCTTCTGAAAAATCTCAGATTTGTTACACTTGCCGCTACAATTATTGGTATTGTTACATTATTCGGGGCTGCTGTCGGACTTATGAATATTATGCTTGTCTCTGTTACCGAGCGGACACGTGAAATTGGAGTCAGGAAAGCTATTGGAGCAAAGACCCAGACTATTAAGTATCAGTTCCTTTTTGAATCGATAATGATAGGTCAGTTGGGAGGCGTTTTTGGAATTATTCTTGGTATACTTATAGGAAATGCAGTATCATCAATGCTGAGATCAAGTTTTGTTATTCCCTGGGTATGGGTAGTGACTGGAATCGTTGTCTGTTTTATTGTTGGAGTTGTTTCAGGCTATGCACCAGCAGTTAAAGCGGCTAATATTGATCCGATTGAAGCTTTAAGGTATGAATAAAATATCAGAATATGGAAAAATTTGTGATTCAGGAAGAACTAAAGAACTGTCCGGGTATTGCTTATTATCCCGATGCAAACAAACTTGAATTGGTCGGGAGGTCCATCCCTGAAAATCCAGAGCTTATTTTTCGCCGTCTGGAAGGCTGGCTTACCATTCATTTTGAAAAGAATAACGGGCTGGATGTTAATATTCAACTGGAATATATTAACAGCGGCTCTTCAAAGTATCTTTATGAAATACTTAAAAGATTGACAGGTTACGGGCGATCAGGAAAACTTGTTAAAATGAAATGGCTTTATGAAGAAGACGATGAAGGGATGCTGGAACTTGGCGAACATTACCGTGATACCGCAGGTATACCGCTGGAAATAAACATGATTGTGTAAAAATAGGAAGGGACGTTGCATGCAACTTCCCTTCTTGTATATGGTAAAGATGTTGTATGCAACGTCCCTTCTTTTACTTCACTGTGTTCATGTGAGCAATGAGGTCGAGAAGTTTGCAGGAATATCCCCACTCATTATCGTACCATGCTACAATCTTAACAAAGTTATCGTTAAGAGAAATACCTGCTCCGGCATCAAAGATAGATGTACGTGAATCACCTATAAAGTCGCTGGAAACTACAGCATCTTCTGTATAACCGAGGATTCCTTTGAGCGGACCATCAGCAGCAGCCTTCATAGCTATTTTGATAGCATCGTAGCTGGCTGGCTTTTCAAGACGGCAGGTGAGGTCAACAACTGACACATTCAGTGTTGGAACCCTGAATGACATCCCGGTAAGTTTTCCCTTCAGTTCGGGGATTACTTTGGTTACAGCCTTTGCAGCACCTGTTGAGGATGGAATAATATTGCCGGAAGCGGCACGACCACCTCTCCAATCCTTCTTCGAGGGACCGTCGACTGTTTTCTGGGTTGCAGTGGTTGAATGAACGGTTGTCATAAGACCTTCAATAATCCCGAAATTNNGCTGTGATATGACCCATTGCGCTTTCTTTTGTAAGAAAAAGACCAGTGGATTCAATTACATATTCAGCGCCTACCTCATTCCATTTCAGGGTTGAAGGATCTTTTTCGGAAGTTATGCGGATACTCTGTCCATTTACAACAAGCTTGCCGTCCTTAACTTCAACTTTTCCATCGAATCTACCGTGAATAGTGTCGTACTTAAGCATATAAGCTATATATTCCACTTCGAGGAGGTCGTTGACTCCGACTATTTCTATATCGTTCCTTTTCATGGCAGCCCTGAAGGCCAGTCGGCCGATCCTGCCAAAACCGTTGATCCCTACTTTAATTTTTGACATTTCTGTTTCATTAATTAGTTAATAAATTGACACACAAAAATAGTAATTTCTGCGGAAATTTCAAAAGCTGAAAAAAGATCAATTGTTCTTTTTTCTTTTGAAGATATTTGAAAGCTTATTTGATTCGGGATCAAGAGGGTCTAGTATTACACCGAATCTGTAACTTACAAATAATGAGAAAAACAGGGCTTTATTATCAGGACCAGCCATTATTGGAATCTTCTTGGGAAAAGCATTGATCTGGGCTCCAAATTCTATTGCATGAATTACCTTATCCTCTTTACTGTACTCAAAATTGAATCCTCCTTTACCATATAGCCCCGGCATAATTTTTGTTTCGTCCAGTCCTTTTGTAAAAGAAGCTTTAGCGTAAATATCCTGAGATGAAGCAATTGAGGAATCAAATTTTTCCTCTTTAATCTCATATTCATTTGCTGAAAGAAGATGTAGTACTTTGTAATAGATAGGTTTGTATATTGCAATAACCGGTCCCGCCGAATAGAAATACCTGATTGCGATTCCGCCAAGATCGGCTTTTTTNNTTGAAAATTTCATGCTGATGGCCCAAACCTGCTCTCAGGAAAAATGTTGAATTAAGTTTACCGAAAATATAAGAACCACCCTGCAATTGTTGAGCGGATTGTTTATATTCTTTAACCAGCCTAAGATTTCCGGCATCGATCTCGATCAGGTTCTTATTGCGATAATCAATTCTTTTAGCCTCGCGATAGCTGAATCCTATACCATCACTATTTAAAAGGAAACCTAATGATTTTTCGTTACGGAAAAAAACCTTCTGCTGCTCATTTAAATCACCCTGCGCAAACAATGACATTGAGCCAAGTAAAACTATTACCGCTAGTATAAGCAGCTTTTTCATTTTTTGCTAACTTATAAAGTTGGATGAATCAAAGGAACGATGCAGAATTCAGACATTTTTCCCTGTCTGCTCTGTATTAGCTTTGGCATGACCCTTTGAATATGCAGGGCATTCCTTCTTATTACATGAACTGACAACAATAGCAGTAATAAAAGTGACAAGAAGTATAACAGCAATCTTTTTCATATCGATTCAATAATATTAATGTACAAAAATATACTTTTCATTCTAAAAACAATCTTTATGCCAAAAATAATATACAGGTGAACAAATAATTTGATAAAATGGTTTAAAAGTCAACATTATTGTCCTGTATTTGTTACATAACCAAACGTATAAAAAATGATCAATGAATACAAAAATTTCTATACTAATATTATTAATCTATTTTGCCGGTATGAGTGAAAAATCTTATTCACAGGAAAAGCTTAAGTTCTATGATCTTACAAAAGCTGAATCAAATGTCATAAACGATAAAGGTACTGAAACTCCCTTTACCGGAAAGTACACCAATTACATGGAAAAGGGCACGTATGTCTGTAAAAAATGCGGAGCTGCACTATATTATTCCACCGATAAATTTGTATCGGACTGCGGATGGCCGAGTTTTGATAATGAAATAAAAGGTGCTGTAATAAGGATTCCTGACCCTGATGGCATCAGAACTGAAATTGAATGTGCTAACTGCGGAGCTCATCTTGGACATGTTTTTACTGGGGAGCATTTAACTGCTAAAAATGTGCGTCATTGTGTAAATTCTGTATCGCTCCAATTTGTACCGGCTCAACTTGAAGCCGGACGATACGGAACAGCAATTTTTGCCGGTGGCTGCTTCTGGGGTGTTGATTATTTCATGAAGAAAACCCCCGGTGTAATTTCAGTTACATCAGGATATACGGGAGGAACTGTTAAAAACCCTACATATCAGGAGGTTTGTACAGGAAATACCGGTCATGCAGAAGCAGTCAAAATAGTATATGATCCACAAAAAACTTCATATGAGAAGCTGCTCAGACTTTTTCTTGATATTCACGATCCCACCCAGGTTGGAGGACAGGGCCCTGACATAGGTGATCAGTACAGATCAGAAATATTNNTATTATTTTAAAAATGGCAAAATGCCTTATTGTCATAAATTCACCGAGAGGTTCTGAGAATTGATACAAGTAGAGGGTGTCTCAAAAGGGCTCCTTTTCCGGTTTACCCTCACGCCTTCTAAAGGATTAAATTATTGATAACCAGTGAAAAGTAAGAGGCCGTCTCAAAACTTAAATGAGACGGCCTTCTACTTTTGTCTTTTTCCTTTTGTCTTATATCTAATTACAATTTAACCCAGATATTTCCTTCCTTGTTGGAATCAACTACGGCGTGAATGAACTTCATTCCTCTGACTCCATCATGAACAGTGGGGAATTCTCCGGGAGTAAATTTTTCACCTTTGATCGACTTTGCAGTGCCTTTATAAATATTAGCAAGAGCTTCATATATTCCCTCAGGATGACCTGAAGGCATCGTATGACTGCTTTCAGCAAGTTGTTCATTGTATCCGTGAGCAGGTTTAAATATTTTGGTTGGTTCCGTATCACTGAGCATATAGAGATAATTCGGATTTTCCTGGGCCCACTTGAGGCTGGCTTTTGATCCGTAAACCGCTATTGTAAGATTATTCTCTTCACCGCCGCAGACCTGGCTGGCTCTGATAACTCCTTTGAGGTTTTTACTGAAACGAAGTAATACGGTTCCATCAAGGTCAAGTTGTATATCCTCTTTGACGGGATTAAGATCGGAGAGTACCTCTTTTACTTCAAGTCCTGTTGTATATTCAATAAGGTTAAAGGCATGAACGCCGATATCACCCATGCAACTGCTGGCTCCTGCGTGTTTTGGATCGAGTCTCCAGACTCCGGTAATCCTGCTGCCTGTACCATGAATTATTGAATTGATCCAACCCTGATAATACTGGGCATCGATGCGCTGTATTGTGCCAAGAAAGCCTTTTGATATAAGATCCCTCATCTGACGAATCATTGGATAACCGGTGTAGGTGTGAGTCAGCGCGAATGTCAGTTTTTTTTCTGCAACAAGTTTCTCCAGTTCTTCCGCTTCTTTGACAGTCATTGTCATAGGTTTTTCACAAACCACATTAAACCCCGCACTGAGCAACCTTTTGGCAAAAGCAAAATGCAGCGCATTGGGAGTAACTATTGAGACAACCTGCATTCGGGAATCTGAAGGTAAGGCTAACTCTGATTTGATAAGCTCGTCTACACTTTTATAACACCGTTCAGGCATGATACCCTCATTTTTCGCAAACTGCTTACTTTTTTCATAATCGACATCGAATACACCTCCAACAAGTTCAAAATCATTGCAGATTCTCGAAGCACGACGATGTGCATCACCTATGAAGGCGCCGATACCGCCTCCGATCATTCCCATTTTTATTTTTTTCATGATATTTCTTTTATTTCTTTTCGAACGCTGCATCAAAAGCAATATTTGAAGAAGGGAAGTCAACCTTGCGTACGAATTCACATGCCTCTTTTGCTCCGAATTCCCTGTCCATGCCGCCATCCTCCCATTCTACAGAGAGTGGTCCTTTGTACTTTATTGTGTTGAGCGCCCTGATAATATCCTCAAATACTATATTCCCATGTCCAAGACTTCTGAAATCCCAGTAGCGGCCAAGTGTTCCGAATTCAGTATGTCCACCGAATACACCCGCTTCTGTCGGTACTTTTGACCACCCAACATCTTTCATATGAACATGAAAAATCTTTTCCTGGAAAGTGTAAATAAATTTTACGTAGTCGACTCCCTGGTAGCCAAAGTGCGAAGGATCGAAATTAAAGCCGAAGTTAGGATGGTTTTTAACAGCTTTAATCGCCCTTTCTCCAGAAGCTATGTCAAATGCAATTTCAGTGGGATGAGCTTCTAGTGCAAAGTGAATACCAAGTTCCTTATATTTGTCCAGGATTGGTATCCATCGAGATGCAAAATCTAGGTATCCCTTATCTATCATAGACTGTGGAACCGCAGGAAATGAATAGAGCAGTGGCCAAATGGAACTTCCGGTAAAGCCAGTGACAATACTAACTCCCATCCTTTTAGCGGCTTCTCCTGTACTGATCATTTCCAGGGCTGCTCTCTGACGAACACCTTCATGATCACCATCCCCCCAGACGTAGTCAGGTAATATACTTTTGTGTCTTTCATCAATATGATCACAAACGGCCTGACCTACCAGATGATTAGCAATCGCAAAAACTTTAAGTCCGTATTTAGCAAGTATCTCTTTCCTCTTACGGCAATATACATCATCAGCTTTATTTACCTCAAAATGATCTCCCCAGCAGGCTAATTCCAAACCATCATAACCAAATGATCTGGCTTTTTGGCATAAAGTTTCAAACGGCATATCTGCCCATTGGCCTGTAAAGAGTGTGACTGGTCTGCTCATAATCATTTTTTTAAAATTATTATTCAATAACAAGTATAAAAAAAATTCTCCTAAAAAACAATTACAATATACTGCTGTCCATTACTTTATAATTCAGGAACCCTGCCCGGAGTCCATGGTGCTTTTATTTCATCAAGCTGTTTGTCAAGATTCTGAAGATCCTGGCCGGCCTTTTTAACCCTGTTGAGGATTGGTGGAAATTCAACTTTCAGGATATCCATCTGTTCCTTTGCAATTGTTGTGATATCACCGCTTGTCCCATAGCTTGCAGATGCCATCGAACCGAGTCTTTGCGAAAGTGGTAAATCCATCGGTGGAAGTTCTTCGTCACTTGCTTTTGCTGCAGGGCCATTAAATATAAACATAATTTTGTCCAGCTCATTATTTATTCTTTCGGCCTCTTTCATCATTTCGGCTGAAGCCACCGGTGTCTCATGTATAGCCTGCATAACCGCGTTAGTTTTATTCATAAGTTCAGTTGTATAACTAATGGTCGCGTAAATGCTCTTTGAAAAATCTGATGCTTCACTGATCCATGCATATTTTGCCTTCAGATCTGTTGAAGGGAAAGTAGCAAGATTGAGGGGTTTACATAAAAATGGGACAGGAGCTGCAAGTTCCTTTGTTTCTCCCTTCGAAAAGATCGAAAGAGAAACTTTGTAAGTCCCCGGCATTACCTGGATTCCGCTATTTCTTTGTCCGGTAGTTACGGGTATCGGCTCATATTTTACTGTAGTTACTGGACTGATTCCTTCATAGGTAAAGTTCCAGGTTACCCTGTTTACTCCTTTTTCGGCTGACTTATACATTTTTTTTATAATGTTGCCATTTTCATCGGTAATTGTAAATATCAGGTATGGTTTTATCTCTTTCACTTCGGCATCAAGATCTGCAATGGAAGGCTGAGGTATTGGTTCTCCTTTTTCAAAGAGTACTTTCTCTTTTTCCTGCCTATTTGCTTTAGCAGTCTTTGGAACGTCCTTTACAAAATATGTAAAAGTGGCTCCGAATTCGGGGTTTGGTGATTTGTAATACATTGAACCCTGATTGTCAAATCCATTGGACTGGACATACATTTTAGCATCTTTTATTGGGAAGATATACCCGTCTTTTTTGAGGATTTCTTTTTTAAAATTTCTCAATGGAGAATAATCATCAAGGATATATAACCCTCTTCCGAATGTTGCTATTACAAGATCACACTCCCGCTCCTGGAGTGCAATGTCGCGGACTGCGATGGTTGGTAATCCTGATTTGAATTCAATCCATTCGTTGCCACCATCTATCGAGAAATAGAATCCGAACTCTGAACCGGCAAAGAGCAGGTTTGGATTTGTATTATCCTGTTGTATTGTATGGATAGTGCCATTTACAGGGAGCTTGTTTATTATTGAGGTCCATGATTTACCTTTGTCGGTGCTTTTCAATATATATGGTTTAAAATCATCATTTAACATATTGTTGAAAGTAGCGTAAACCACATTCTCATCAAATTTATCAGGAAGGATATCGCTTACATATGTATAATCGGGTATACCCGGAAAAGTAGTGAACCTTGTCCAGTTCTTGCCTCCGTTTTCTGTTACTGCAATAACACCATCATCAGTTCCTGCATAAATAAGGTCTTTCTTAACTTTTGATTCCGAAAGAGTTACTATCAGTCCCCAGAGTGATGTCGAGACATCTTTGGCAACAGCATCAATACTCCAGTATTTCCCCATCACCTTAAACTGATTCCGATCCTCGTTTCGTGTAAGATCTTCAGATATTACTTCCCAGCTCCGTCCATGGTTATCGCTTCGGAATACTTTGTTTGCCGCCATATAAATCCGTTCCCTTTTATGCGGACTAATGATCAGCGGAGTATCCCAGTACCATCGATATGTCTTTTCCCCTTTCCCCGGAAGAGGTCTGATGTCTTCCGATTCTTCGCTTTTCTTGTCCCAGAGAGCTGCATTTCCGTACTGGGATTCTGTATAGACAATATTCTCATCAACAGGATCTATTGCAACCCAGAAACCATCGCCACCAACAGTAACTTTCCAGTCGGCATTAACAACACCGTCTCTGTTGATATTACGCGAAGGACCTCCCATTGAATTATTGTCCTGGGTTCCTCCGTAAACATTATAAAACGGCAAAGCATTATCGACACAAACCCTGTAAAATTGTGATACGGGCAGGTTCGATTTGAAAATGTAATTTTTGCCTTCGTCAAATGTTTCGTAGATACCACCGTCACCGCCAATATAGAAATGCTTTGTATTGTCCGGATCAATCCACATTGCATGATCATCAACATGCCTCTGATTATTTCCGACATTGATCCAGGTTTTTCCACCATCAACTGTGACTTTTGAAACGGTCTCTGTACTATAAACTTTATCGACATTTTTAGGATCACAGAAGATCTCATTAAAATACTGACCGCTGGAAGCATATGAACTCATCTTTTCCCATGATGCACCCCTGTTGGTTGTTCTGTAGAAACCGCTTGATTCTCCTGCCGCTTCCATAATAATATAAAGAACATCCGGGTTTACCGGTGAGATTGCCAGGCCCATGCCTCCGATATCTACCGTAGGAAGGCCATTCATTATCTTATACCATGTTTTACCGGCATCTTTCGATTTATAAACCGCTGACTCGGGTCCGCCGCCAATTTTAGTAAACACGTGTCGTCTTCTCTGTTCAGAAGTGGCATAGAGAAGATCAGGATTACGTGGATCAAGCACAATATTATTTACACCGGTGTTTTCGCTGATATCCAGTACTTTATTCCATGTCTTTCCACCATCTGTTGTTTTGAAGAGGCCGCGATCTCCGCCTGGTCCCCAAATCGAACCTTCAGCTGCTACATATACTATATCTGAATTTCGCGGATCGGTTGCAATCATTCCAATCTGTCGAGATTCTTTCAGGCCCATGTTTTTCCAGCTTGCTCCTGCATCTTCGGATTTATAAACACCATCACCATATCCAAGCTGACGCTGATGGTTATTTTCGCCTGTTCCAACCCATATCACCGACGGGTTTGAGGGATCCATCTTAAGACATCCAATGGAATAGGCTCCATATTTATCAAATACAGGTGCCCAGGTCGTACCATTGTTCGTTGTTTTCCAGATGTTACCGGCAGAAACACCAACATAGATTTCAGAATGGTTCTCAGGATTCACGGCAAAATCGGAAATTCTTCCTGAAGCCCATGCCGGACCAATGCTCCGGAAGGATAATCCAGCAAATGTGGAGGATAATCCCGTTTCCTTTTTCAAGGAATCTTTCACGGCATCTTTAAAAGCATTCTTTTTCTTTTGTGCAGTTGCAGGATTTAAGCAAATAATAAATCCAAGAAGTAATACTATAAAAAGATTTTTTTTCATGCGAATATATTTTACGGATTAGGTTTCTAAGGTTCATGCTAAGATATGAAAATCCTTTACTTCAGTCGAAAGGTTTAGGTGGAATTTATTTACTTTGTATTATATTCTACAACATAAAAAAATGGCTAAATTCTCAGATATTCTTCTGGATCGCAGAACAATACGGAAATATTCTTCCGAAAATATTGATGATAAGCTTCTTAACGAACTGCTTGTTATGGGTTGCAGAGCTTCCACAACCGGGAATATGCAGGTTTATAGTATAATCATAACCAGGGATGAACAAATGAAAAAGGAACTTTCTCCTCTTCATTTTAATCAGAAGATGATTACTGAGGCTCCGGTTGTTCTGACATTCTGTGCAGATTTCAACAGATTTAACAAATGGTGTCTGTTGAGAAATGCTGAGCCCGGTTATGATAATTTTCTTTCTTTCTTTACCGGTGCAATTGATGCATTACTTGTCGCGCAAACTGTCAGTATCGCAGCCGAGTCAAAAGGCCTTGGAATATGCTACCTTGGAACTACAACTTATAATGCCAATAAAATTATTGACCTTTTGAA
>PMNJ01000171.1 GCA_003162595.1 Bacteroidales bacterium
TGGTGCGGTAGTTCAGTTGGTTAGAATAACGGCCTGTCACGCCGTGGGTCGCGGGTTCGAGTCCCGTCCGCACCGCGATTAAAAAACACAAAGCCTCTGATAATCAGGGGCTTCGTTGTTTTGGAATGTTGGGATGTGTAAACTCAAATAAAATAACCAGGTTTATCTACATTCCGGGCACTTCACTATTCCTGATGTGCTGTCGGTAGTAAATTCCTTACCGCATTTTTCACATTTAACCTGATTTTTGTCTTGTGCAAGCAGTCTGCCGGCAATCGCTGTGTTAAACTCTAAAGCTTGTAAATCTCTGATCTGCGAATAATTGTCTCTGCGAATATTTGCAGCTACATGATCTTCCTCTTTTTGAATTGGTATATCTATTTCATTTTTCATTCAGCAAAGATACGAATAAACTCGCCCACGACCTAAAGTTTAATTAGCTCAACCCGCCGGTTTTTGGCTTTCCCTTCCGAAGTTGTGTTTGGTGCAATGGGTTCTGTTTCTCCTTTACCGTCAGTTTCAATCCGGGTTGCTTCAATACCATATTCGGTACTTAATGCATTTTTAACCGAAACTGATCTCTGTTTTGAGAGGTCAAGATTTTTAGCATCATCACCATCACTGTCTGTATGTCCTATTATCTTTATTTTTACAGCTGGATTCTCTTTCAGTACGGTTGCAATCTCCTTCATAGTACCCGCAGATTCAGGCTTAATCTTATCACTTCCCGAATCGAAATAAATCCCGTAAGTCACAAGTTTTCCTTCAGTTATGAGTTTATTACGCATATCCGGAGCGCCAATTGCGACTCTGAAATTTGCGACTAGATTCAGTGCTTCAGAACCGGTTTCAAAGCGAATAGCGTTGTATCCCAGACCGGGTGCAAGCGCTTTCGCAAGATCAAATATTTTAACCTCATTTAAATAGGCTCTCACCCTGGTCTTTTGAACCCAGAATGATAATCTTGTTTTCTGATTAATAACCAAAGGATTATTTTCAGTGTTGCCATTCAAATTATAAAGACCTTCTGAATAGGTTGAATATTCATGTTGATAATTTCCGAATTTCATTCTGATGCCTGCCACTCCCGGAATTGCTCCGCCTTCTCCAAGATCATTAGGATTCAGTGCAGAATAGATATAGAAACCGAAAATTATAGTCTTTTCATCGTTAGTTCCCGGTATAGGGAGTAAATCAAATTCAACAGTGAAATTATCGGGAAATACCTTTTTTGTTGAAGGAACAAATTCAGCACCAACACCAAGTTTAAGCCATCTGCCGGGGAAAAGGTTAGTTGTGACAATCTCACCCGAACCATCAGTGTTCCATAAAGCCGGGAAATCACCAATGTTATCCTGGGTGAAGTCATCAAAAAACATTAATGATTCTCCCGGAATGAAATCGTATTTAGACGTGGCGCTGAGTTTTTGCTCAGCCGGGGCTGTTTGTTGCGTATCCTGACCTGACAACAGGCCAGTGCTCAGGATAGATATCAAAACAAGAAAAAGACAATTTGTTTTCATATGCTCGGCTTAAGTAATTAATTATCCATTAATATTGTAATAAATTTACGAAATAAACTGAAGGTGAAAGAGAAAACTCAGAAATATACATTGAAGTTTATGAAGATTGTTCCAGAAAACCGAAATAATAACATAAATTTATGATTACAAGACCCTGCCAAAATGAGTAATAATAAAATCAATCGCCGTCTTTTCATTAAAAGCACTACGTTAGCTGCCACAGCCCTGACTATGGGAGGGAAGAGTGCTTTTGCAGTAAATCCATCACGTCCAAAGAATTTATTACCAAGGTGGAAAGGCTTTAACTTGCTGGATTATTTTTCACCTTCCATACCCGGAAACACCGAAACAAACAGTACAACTGAGGATGATTTCAAATGGATGGCTGAATGGGGCTTTGATTTTGTCAGACTTCCTATGGCATACCCAAGATATCTTATGTTTGACCGTTCAAAAGATATAACTGCTGAAGAAGTTTATAAGACCAACCCAAAAGTTCTGGATGATATTGATCAGCTGATATTTATGGCTCATAAGCACGGGCTCCATGTTAGTCTGAACCTGCACAGGGGTCCTGGATATTGCATAAATGCCGGATTCCACGAACCATTCAATCTATGGAAGGATAAAACGGCTCAGGACGCTTTTAATTTTCACTGGGGAATGTGGGCTGAACGGTATAAAAACATTTCATCTGAAAAATTAAGCTTTGATCTTCTCAACGAACCTGCGTTCATTGATGACATGAATGACCAGTTTGCCAAAAAAAGCCTGGTACCGGGGGATATCTACCACAGGGTTGCTGAAGGAGCTACCAAAGCTATCAGGGCAATCACCCCGGATCGTTTAATAATAGCTGATGGAAATGGTGGCGGAAATAACATAATTCCCGAACTAATTGACCTGAAAATAGGCCAAAGTTGTCGTGGTTACTGGCCTGGATTAGTCTCCCATTATCAGGCTCCATGGGTCTGGAAAGACCCGTCAAAAGCACCCACACCAGTCTGGCCGGGAACTATTGATGGTAAAATATACGGCAGACAACAACTGGAAGACTTTTATAAACCATGGACTGACCTTCTGGAAAAAGGAGTAGGTGTCCATTGCGGCGAATGTGGCTGCTGGAAAAAAACACCACATGAAATATTCCTGGCATGGTTCGGTGATGTAGTGGATATACTTACAAAAAGTGGAATCGGTTATGCTCTCTGGAATTTCAGAGGCGATTTCGGAATTCTCGACTCAGGTCGAACTGATATTGAATATAAAGACTGGTACGGTCATAAACTGGATAGTAAGTTACTTGATCTATTAAAAAAATATTAAAAAATAACCACAAATATCGCAAAGAAGACGCAAAGGCCTTAAAGCCTGAGCCATGACACATCGCCAAACATCTAAATATATTTTAAATTTCTTCTTATTTGCAGGCCATTACGCCTTTCAGATATCCTATTGATTCAGCGATACCCGGAAGGGGGTCACTCATATCTTTTTCAAACTCAAGGCTGCACCTACCGGAATATTTAATTTTTCGAAGAGTTTCAATAACTTTAGGAATGTCGATGATACCACGCCCCATCTCTACAGTTATTCCTTCCTTGGCAGCTTTATCAACGTCCTTTATATGCATGTCATAAATCCTTGATCTGTATTTTAATATATCAACGGAAGGATCCTGTCCGTCGCGGGTAGTGTGCCCGATATCGATGCAAATCCCGATTCTCGCATCAAGATCCTTTATATGGTTCCAAATGTCTGTTGCATTTGGATATAATGGATTATCAGGACCATGATTATGAATCGCCATTTTAAAGTCATATGTTTTTATCTTCTTCTCGACATAAGGAAGAAGTGCATAATCAGGCGCTCCGACAATCATTTTTACTCCGGCCATTTTTGCATATTCAAAAGCCTGATCAACAGACTCCTGTGTCTTCATATAAACAACTCCGACAGTATAAACATTAATACCAGCAGATTTAAATTTTTGAATAACCATATTAATCTGTTCCTGAGAGCTGTTCATTGGCATATGAAAATCCTTCAGAGAGAGATTGGTGACCGCTATCCTTTTCATCATTTCGATGGTTTTCTCAACGGTAAACTCCCTGAATGTATATCCAGCCATCCCAATACTGAAGGTGTTGATGGCTTTATCTAATGATGCGGTAATGCCCGGAGAGGCATACAAAGAAGTGGCACCTGCTGCAAGAACTCCTGCCCCTGCTAATTTTAAAAACCCGCGACGTGAATTCATAATTAAATTCAAATATCATTAGTAATTGCGCAAATAGAATTAACTTCTTTAACTTATTTAGGTTTTCTTACAACCATATTATTATCAATCAACCTGCTGTTATAAGTTTGAATAATTGCTTTAAGTTTTTCTATCATTTGACTTTCAAGCTCCGGTTCTTTCCCGATAAGGCTATTTTCGAGGAATAAGTCGTTTTTATAATTATATAATCCGACGGGCTTGTTATCAATCATTTCAAGAATATGATCTTTCATATACAAATTATATGTACTGCCATTAGTATTGAATGCGTAAGATTCATACGAGTCATCCAACAGGTTATTACCGAAGGCAATGTATGGTTCATCATAATTAAGATAACTCAGTATGGTTGGCATTATATCGATTTGTTGCGCAATCCTGTGCTTAAAGCCCTTAAGATCACTTCCCGGTTTAAAAAATATTATCGGTACGCAGTACGCACCAAAATTATTCTGAAACTCTTTATGAACCGATTCATTTGTATGATCAGCAGTGAGAACAAAAAGAGTATTCTTATACCAGGGTGTTTTAGAAATCTGATCAAATAATTCACGTAGCGCAAAATCACTGTATCCTATAACTTCAAGGATTGGAGCAGGACCCTTTTTAAACTTACCTGCATATTTTTCAGGTACTTTAAATGGATGATGAGAAGATACCGAGAATATTGAAGCTATGAATGGCTGTTTGAAAGTGCTTAATTTCTCCCCGAAAAATTTAAAGAATGGTTCATCCCACACACCCCATATTCCATCAAAATCAGCCTTATTGGGATACTGATTTAGTCCAATGTAATCATCAAAACCTGCCATCTTTGTGAACGAGTCAAATCCCATGGATCCGTTAGGTGCACCATGGAAATAAGCAGAATAATATCCTTTCTTTTTAAGTAATTCAGCAATCCCGTTGATTTGATTATTAGCATAATGAGAAATAGTATAAGGTGTTTCGAGGGAAGGGACTGATGCCAGAACAGAGGGCATAGCATCAATAGATTTCTTTCCGTTAGCAATAGAGACATCAAATGTAAGACTGACATTAATAAGGGAATCTATAAATGGCGTATAACCTTTATAGGTTCCTCCCTCAAGGTTTGGATTAAGCGATCCGATATATTCACGGGCAAAACTCTCAAGAATAATTATAACTACATTCTGGTTATTAAAAGGTTTTGTATTTACCGGAACATGAAGAGGGTTGTAAAGTTCGTTCAGCTTTTTGTCGTCATAAAAATTATATCTCACAAGTGGTTTTTTACCAAAAGTTCTGAAAATGCTGAATGGCGTATTGAGAACAATAGCGACATCGCGTGGGGAATCTACATAACGGGCGGCGTTGCTTATAGTAATCGGACGCGTTGAATGTTTATAGCCACCCCTGGCAGCCCCAATAACAAGTGCAATAACCAAAGGGATCATCAGAATGTTAACGGAATAATATCCTAACTTATTGACATTCACGGGTTTTTCAACCTTTACTTTTTTATAGAGATAAACCATTAAGAACCAGACAAAGAATGTAAAAAGTGTTGCCGGCCAGTAATCAATCAAAAATCTGAAAAACACTTTTGTGTTGTTTGTATCATGCTCGAATGTTTTGAAAACATCAGCGGTTGCTCTTTTGTCAACAAACCTGTAGTAAACAAAATCCATCCCGTTCATAGCAATGGCGAAGCCATTTGTAATAAAGAAGATATACTTCAGAATCGACTGATAAACATCCTTATATCGGATTTCCAGAGGAATAATATGCAAGAGGATGAAAAGCATGTTGATATAGACCACTGCAGAAATATCAAATGTCAAACCACCTCTTAATATTGTAAAAAACTGACCTGTTGTCAGGCCTGGAAACATTTTGAAATTAAAAAGGAAAAATCCTATTCTGCACAAAGTGAACAGGACCATTATCAGTAGAATCCTATATATAAGAACTACAAATATATTTCTGGAGAATACCCAGTTTTTCATATTATTATTTGTTATGCATTAATTTTTTCTGATCTGAACAGATCATATAATAAATAGCAGATATAAAACTATGAAAACTACTTTGAAGTTGCAAGTCTGACATTGTTAATCCAGTATAATTTGGATCCGCTACTACCTGATGAACCTGAATGAAATAATGAAGATGGCCTTGGTCCCCTGTTTTCAACCTGTTTATTCATTACAGGTAAATAGCCATACTCTATTCCAAGAATAAATGGCATTGCCCCATTACCTGCTCTTGTGTTTCTGACAGGAAGTTTCATAATCGGTATTACCAGTTTATAATAGAGTATTCCGGCTTCATCGTATTTAACCGAACCTCTGAAAGAATCATGATTATCAGATGGAAAGTGCCTTTGCTGTTCAGTGGTGAATCCTATAATTTCTATTGTATTTGCCAGAGCGATGGGATTGACAGGGTTCCCATCAGGAACTGAATTGTTTTCCTGATGATCAGTTTTCCTGTGGGCTCCCTGATTCTGAGATCCAACAGGAAACCTGACACCCATTTTCTTTTCTTCCTTACCATCCATACTTATCCATATCGTGAGTCCTTCTTTCAAAATCCTGTTCTGAGTTCCCTGGTCTTTTACCTTAACATCGAAATATAAGTTGTCATTGTCATTTGAAATGAAACAATACAAATCGCTATTTCTGATAAGCTGATAATCAGATGCTTCAACTTTATCACTGGCATGCCAGCGAATTAAATTCAGATTTTCTTTCTGGGCATTGAGACCACTGCATACAAAGAATGACAAAATCAATATTGATGATTTCATAACATTAACTTTTGATTCTGCTTTTTAAATCTTCCAATATAACCAATTATTTAAAATGAAAACGCCAGGTCCGATAAAGAGAGCATCTATCGGAACCCGGCGTTGAAAAATTTATAGGTTAGTTATTTCTGGGTAAGTCTTTCATCATCTCTTTATAATCTTTATTATTAAATCCTCTCATAAATCTATTTGTTGTACTCACGGTAATTACCATAAAAAGAATAGTAAGCGCAATTAATACGTACATAACGATTTTTGTAGTTTCGGGATTTGATTTAAGAGCTTCAACGAGACCATTATAAAGCAGCCATAATGCATAAATACTTACAGCAAGACTAATTACTGTTCCAAGATAAAAGTTAATGTGAAGAGCAAAACCTAAGAAAGCACTAATAGGCATCACAACCAAAACAGCTGCAGTCACTCTAACATTTGCTTCAAAATCGGTACTCCCTTTACAAATTGAAGAAATGACAAGCAATATAACTGCACCTATGAATAATCCAATAATTGATCCAATGATTCTCCCGATAAAGATCATTATCCCGAAGGCTCCACCAAACACACCTCCACCTAAAGCACCTAGATGCAGAAGACTCCATATGAATGCAATTGCTCCTGCAATCGCACCATAAATTACTGCCTTAATCAGAGGTTCGCTCATACCTCCCGTTGTTTTCATGGTTGAGAAGTAGGCTTTCGGATTTACCAGGACATCTTTGGATTCCTTAATAAACAGACTAAAATCAAAGGTACTGTCACTCATAATTGAAAGGATTAATAGGTTAATAATTAATGATCAATAAATTGGGAATTAAAAAACCAAATTAAAGAAAAAATCTTAAAATAACCAGAGAATGAAAGAAAATCAAAATAATTTATTCAAGATAAGTATATCCGTATAGACCTGAACGATAATTTGACAGAAATTCTTTACCCTCTTCAAGAGTTATTATACCCGCTTTTACGGATGTTGTGACCCATGATTCAACAGTCCGTACCATTTTTTTTGAGTTATACTGAACATATTCAAGTACTTCAGCGACAGTCTCTCCATCAATCACCTGATCGATTTTATAGCCATCAGAGTCGACAGAGACATGAACAGCATTGGTATCGCCGAACAGGTTGTGCAGGTCTCCCAGTATTTCCTGGTATGCGCCAACAAGAAAGACTCCAAGATAATATGGCTCTTTACCTCTAAGAGAGTGAACGGGCAGGTGGTGTGACGAATTTCGTGTTGAAATGAAATTGTCAATTTTTCCGTCGGAATCGCAGGTCATATCCTGGATAGTAGCATTGCGTAAAGGTTCCTCATTAAGCCTGTGAATAGGCATAATCGGGAATATCTGATCAATTGCCCATGCATCGGGAAGTGACTGGAAAAGCGAAAAATTACAGAAGTATTTGTCGGACAGTATGCGCGATATCTGACGTAATTCTTCGGGCACATGTTTGGTAACATTAGCCATCTGATAAACTTTCCGCGCAACAGACCAGAAAAGTCTTTCGATCTGGGCCCGTGTTTTGAGATCAATAAGCCCAAAACTGAATTTATCAAGAGCTTCTTCCCTTATCTGCTGGGCATCGTGCCATGTCTCAAGCATTCTCGACTGGTTAAAATTATCCCATAGAAAGAAAAGTTCTTTTGCCAGTTCATGGTCATGTTCATTGAGATGATCCTCGACATCCCAGGATGGAAGAGTTGTAGTCTCAAGGACTTCAAATATCAGTACAGAATGATGGGCAGTAAGTGATCTTCCTGATTCGGTTATGATATTCGGATGAGGAATATTGTTTTTATTGCTCTCGTCTACAAATGTGCTTATAGAATCATTTACATACTCCTGAATAGAATAATTAACACTGCTTTCACTATTTGAAGAGCCTGTACCATCATAATCAACACCCAGACCTCCGCCAATATCTACAAATTCCACATTGAAACCCAGTTTCCGGAGTTGAACATAGAACTGAGAAGCTTCACGTAATGCAATTTTTATTCTGCGTATTTTTGTAACCTGGCTTCCAATGTGAAAATGAATCAGCTTAACACATTCCCTCATCTTGTTTTTCTCTATGTAATCTATGGCCTCTAGTAATTCGCTTGAAGTCAGCCCGAATTTGCTGATATCTCCTCCGGAATCTTCCCATTTCCCGCTGCCAACGCTTGCAAGTTTAATCCTGATTCCAAGATTTGGCTTCACTTTCAGTCGTTTTGCTATCGACGTGATAAGCTTAAGTTCATTAAGTTTTTCGACCACTAAAAATATTCTTTTACCCATTTTCTGAGCCAGAAGTGCAAGCTCAATATAATCTTCATCTTTGTAACCGTTACAGATTATAAGGGACTCCGGGTCAGTATTAATGGCAATCACTGCATGAAGTTCCGGTTTGGAGCCTGCTTCCAGGCCTATGTTGAATTTTTTCCCATGGCTAACAATCTCTTCAACAACAGGCCTCATCTGATTCACCTTTATCGGATAGATTATGAAGTTCTGGGCTTTGTAACCATACTCCTCTGAAGCCGATTTAAAACATTTCGAGATACTTATGATACGATCATCAAGAATATCAGGGAACCTTACAAGTACAGGAGCCGACACATCTGATAATATAAGCTCATCAAGAAGATCTTTCAGATCAACTGAAAACCCGTTTTTCTGTGGAGTAACGATTACATGTCCCTTCTCATTTATTGAAAAGTAATCAACTCCCCACCCGTTTACGTTATATAATTCAGCTGAATCTTCTACTCGCCATTTTCTCATAGTCAGATATATTGCCTTGTTTAAAGTGCCAAAGTTGAGAAAAAAATGTGTTTTTTACAATGTTATTAAAATAACATGAATTTCTCCTGATTTATTTATAAACTTAGTGTGCCATTGAGAAAACCTTAGTGTGCCTTTGTGGTTAAATCTATTTACCAAAAAGGATCACAAAGTTAATCACAAGGGAACACAAAAGAAAAGAACGCTTTAATTAAATATAAAAATAATCCATGTCAGGTTTGTCAATCAATAAAAACGAATTAAAATGAAATATATAATCTCAACTTATTTCGCCTGTAGCTACCGATCGCAATCGATCACTTCAATATTTGTTATTATTATTCTGGTTCTCGTCCTGAAAACATCTGTTCTTTCCGGACAGGAATATGCCATTGGCGCCGACCTTTCTTTTCTTAAAAATGCTGAAGACAAAGGATTCCATTTTAAAGAGAATGATACAGCAAAACCCGGATTATTGATTTTTAAGGAGCATGGTTATAACTGGATAAGACTCAGGTTATTCCATACACCTACTGACCTGCCGAATAATCTTGATTATACATTAACATTGGCGAAGAAGGCAAAAGAGAGTGGGTTCAAATTTCTGCTCGATTTTCACTATTCCGATACCTGGGCAGATCCGGGGAAACAATTTACCCCGTCAGCATGGACCGGAATGTCACATAATCAGCTTGTAAATGCTGTATTTGAATATACACGCGAGACAATTAAAGCTTTCAGGAGAGCCGGAGCTATGCCAGAAATGGTGCAAATTGGAAATGAGGTTATCAACGGAATGATGTGGCCGGATGGAAAAATTCCCTCTAACTGGGATAATTTTGCTGATCTGATAAAAGCAGGTATCAACGGAGTGAATGCCGGCTGCGACAGTATGAACCGACCAAAGATAATGATTCATATCGATCAGGGAGGGAACAGGAATAAAACAAAATATTTCTTTGATAAGCTTTTATCTTATGGAATTGATTTTGATTTTATCGGGCAATCGTATTATCCATGGTGGCATGGCAGTTTACTCGATTTACGCAGCAATATGATATTCATGGCGGAAACCTATAAAAAGCCGATAATACTTGTAGAAGTTGCATATTGCTCATCTCCAACCGAATATAAAGGCAAACCGGCTCCGTTTGAAGAATCGCCCGCAGGACAGAAAGAGTTTCTCGAAGAAGTTAACAGGATAGTTATGAATACTCCTGACAATCTTGGAGCAGGTATTTTCTGGTGGGAACCTGCGACATTGGGAGGCCGTTCAACCCGAGATTTTTTTGATGAAAATGGAAATGTTTTACCTGTGATTACAGTGTTTGATAAATATACACGGCATTGAAAGAATGAGGGGGAGAATGGGAGATTTGGTTTTTCCCCCTTCTCCCCTTCTTTATCTTACTTCCACAGTTTTCAGATCAACCCTGTTTAGTATCTTATAAACAGGGAAAGGATTATACCCCACCCCCCACTGAGGCACAAGATAACGGTCAAAAAAGTTCCAGACTACTAATCCATCATTAGACTGTGGCTCAAGCAAATATGCAGCCAGGTTTCCAAGCGGCTGAGCGGTTCTGACAACAATTGTACCGGCAGGGAAATCAACCAGACCATTTGAATACTTCCCGCTAATGGTATTTGTATAATGACCCTGATTTAGTCTTGTTGCTCCTATAAGATCGCTGATTTCAAATTGTTGAACCTCAATTTTAGAATCGGATGACAGTTTTTCTATCTTAATTCCGTGAATTTTCATGAGATCAGTTATAGCCGGATCGCTTGTGGTCAAAAGGTATGCAAAGGGAAATCTGACATTTTTTGTCGCGTAATAATCGATGTAATAGGGTACAGTTACATCTTTCTGCCTTTCAGTTCTCCTGTAATTCTTCCATCCGTTGACATCGTTGTTAATCAGCTCTGCCTCATATGTTCTGATAGTGACTTTATGGGGAGAAGGCCGGACCTTGTAGTCAATTGCAAAGGAATCCGAAACTGCAGGATTAGCTCCGCGTGCTATTGTCCTCTTATCGACATCAAGCAACATGTCTTCAATTTCAGTTTTATGGGAAGAAGTATACTCCAGCAGGGAATGTATCAGATAATAGCATCCCATTACCCTGGATTTGAAATCAGCGTAGACATAATTTTCATTTAAAATACCCAACCTGTTCCTTACACCGAAATAGTTGGTCATGTAACGGGGTTCCGAGGCATCAAGCACCCAACCCTGATCGGGATTCAACATGTCGAAGAACTCACCATAGAAACAGTTCTCTGTTTTATATTTACCTGAAAGTGTTTTTGACATTTCAGGCATCATTTTATCCCGCATATATTTGATTAAGGAGTTGTCGCCGTTGGGGTTAATCATCCATGTAAATGTTGTCGGCTCCACATGATATGATCCGTCGGTTGTATGGCAATCCATAAATACAGCCGGGTCCCATTTGTTGAAAACGTTTGTTAATACTCCTCTTACTTCAGGAGATTCAGCTTTCATTGCATCACGGTTCAGATCGAGGAACTGACCATTATACCTGACCCCCACACCATTCACCGGACCATTCTGATAGGTTCTGTTAAGAGGGCTGATCTTCTCATTGCCATCGGCATTAAAGAGAGGGCAAACGAGCAGGACAACGTTTTTCAGAATCTCTGGATTTTTCTCCCTTAACATATCCCTTAAATACATTAAAGTCGCCTCTTTGCCTTCAACTTCACCTGCATGTATATTTGCCTGGATATATACGACAATCCTTTTATCATTAACAAGGTCCTTCGGGGATTTTGGTAATGGATTTCCAATGATTAAAAGAGGAACCTCCCTTCCCTCATTTGTAATGGCCAGATTCTCTTCCCTTATATAATGAGAGGATTTTTTTAACTGCTCTATAAATACTTTAACATCATTATAATATGAAGTTGATTTGAAATCAGATTTTTCAGCAACAGTCTGAAAGTTGAACTGTCCGAATACATTAAGTGCAGAGTACAATATTGTTAACCAAATGACAAAGGCTCTTTTCATAATTTTAATTTCTTTAATAAATCAGACGTTAAAAGTAAAAATAAATAGGGTTAATTGTTCCGGTTTAGAATTTTCAGTAATGCTTGTTTTAAACGAATAGACCCGTTGAATGATACTGCCTGAACTAAAAAACAGAATATTATAAAATAATTTAGATATTTCAATTTAAATACATATCTTGCGCCATTAATTTAAAAACAGAATAAAATGAACAAAGGAACAGTGAAATTTTTCAACGTATCAAAAGGATTCGGATTCATTAAAGATGCAGATTCGGATAATGAATATTTTGTACACGTATCAGGTCTGAAAGATCAGATTAAAGAGAATGATGAAGTTACATTTGAACTTCAGGAAGGTAAAAAAGGAATTAATGCAGTAGACGTAAGACTAGCTTAGTTTATCCATACAAAGATTTATTATTCAAAGTCCCGCCGAGAGCGGGACTTTTTTTATTCTGATTTTCCAAAATTCCACCTCTAAATCCCCCTTCCTTGGCAAGTTCTGAATGAGAACTTATAATATCTTATATTAGCAACAATCAAACTTAATCTTAACTTCCAGGACAACAGAAATCAATACAATTTCTATTATTGCCTTTTCTTTTCTTCTTTTTTAGCTTTTTTTGCAAGTCGCTTCTCTTTCAGACTCTTAGTAGGTTCTTTTTTATTCTTTGTCTGTTCTTTAGCTTTTTCGTGTGACATGGCTATTTATTTTAAGTTAATATAAAGTTATTCCAAATATAGATAAAAAACACCAATACACTTATAGTATTTACAATTTGGCAATAATCACCGGTCATAACAACCCTCCGGCTTCCTTATCAATGAACCAGCTGAGCCGGCCATGAACAGGAACTATATAAGATGCGGGATAGTTTGATGCTGCCGGATCTTTTCTAAACAATTTTTCAACAATCTCCTCCTTCTTCTTTCCTGCGACAAGAAATGTTACAGAATCAGCATTATTAATAACCCGTCCTGTAAGACTTATTCTCTTTTGCTTAGTGACTGGGTGAAGAGCTACTTCGTAAATATTATCAGAATTGATCAATTCGGGGTGTCCGGGAAATATAGAAGCAGTGTGTCCATCTTCGCCTAAACCGAGCAGAATAAGATCAAATAAAGGCATTCCGTCTCTTTTTCTTGTAAAGAGTGATACTTCTTCCGAATAACGTATTGCCTCCTTAGCAGGATCATTTTCTCCTCTTATTCTGTGAATGTTCTGAGTTGGTATTTCAACCTTGCTAAGCAATTTTCTCATTGTCATCCCGAAGTTACTATCGTCATTATCAGGAGGGACACATCTCTCATCTCCCCAGAAGATCTGGACATATTGCCAGGGTACAGTATCTGCAAAGTTTTCGCCCAGCAATGTATAAAGTAGTTCAGGAGTGGAACCCCCTGATAAAGCAACCGTAAACATTTTATCTTTTTCAGCTGATTCAACTATCATGTTCGCCATTTCCTTTGCAAATTCCTTAGCTAAATCATAAGGCAAAGGGAATATTTTTACATTTTTATCCAATTGATTAATAATGTTTTAAAAAACAATTGTTTCTTTATCATAGAGTATCACGGAGTTAAAATCTCGTACACTCTATTTATCCCTCTCGCGCCTTCATCACCATTCTGCCGTTATACCGTTATACCGTTATAATTCACAATACAGCTCTTCATCTGCTAGGTTCTTGCATGGATATCTCCATGTAAGTCCCTCGCCCTCAATAAGGTCGTTGGCATGTTCTGGTCCCCATGTACCTGCTGGATAACCAAACACCTTGATTGCCTTGTTATTAGCCCAGGCTGCCTGAATTGGTTCCAGAAATTTCCAGGCTGTTTCAACTTCGTCATCGCGTGAAAAAAGTGTTGAATCGCCCAGCATAACATCATGAAGCAACCTTTCATAAGCAGACGGGACTCTTATATCTGCAAGGTCTTTATAATGGAAATCCATATTCACATTCTTAACATTAAAGCCGGCACCGGGTTCTTTCATATCAAATTTAAGCAAAATTCCCTCGTCAGGTTGTATACGTATTATCAGCTGATTAGCAGATACTTTCCCGGATTCTCTCTGAAAAAGGTGATGAGGTGTCTGTTTAAAATGTATGACAATTTCAGTAACTCGTGTTGGCAGTCTTTTACCTGTTCGCATATAAAATGGCACGCCGCCCCATCTCCAGTTGTTAATGAAAAATTTAATTGCGACATAAGTTTCTGTTCGCGAATCGGGTGCAACTCCTTTCTCATACCTGTAACCTGTGACACATTCTCCGCGGATAAGAGATCCGGTATATTGGCCCCTGATAACCTGGGAAGGCACATCTTCTTCCCTGATAGGCTGCAACGACTGAAAGACTTTTAATACTTCATTGCGGATAGCGTCGGCATCGAGTGATGAAGGTGGTTCCATTGCGGTCAATCCAACCATCTGAAGCAGGTGGTTCTGAACCATATCCCTCAAAGCTCCGGAGGTGTCGTAATAACCTCCTCTCTCCCCCACTCCCATACTTTCGGCAGAAGTGATCTCAATCCGGTGTATATAATTTCTGTTCCAGAGAGGTTCGAACATCCCATTCGCAAACCTTGTAACCAGCAAATTCTGAACTGTTTCCTTTCCAAGATAATGATCAATCCTGAAGATCTGATCTTCAGAAATAAGTTCATGCAAAGTCTTATTGAGCTTCCGTCCCGACTCAAGATCGTATCCAAAAGGCTTCTCAATGATCAGCCTTCGGAAGCCATCTGCCTGATTGGTAAGGCCAGATTTTGCCAGATTAACTGATATAGCCTCATACATGCTGGGTGGTGTTGCCATATGAAAGATATAGTTTCCTCCGATCGAGTATTTAGTATCAATATCCTGTAATCGTGATTTTAGCTCCAGATATCCATCTGCAGAAATACTATCCATCGAATGATAATACAGATCCTTTGTAAAACCGGAAATAAGATTCTGATCTGTAACTTTTTCCTCGGAGTATGAGACGATTGCATCGCTCATCTTTTTCCTAAAATCTTCATTTGATATTTTAGTCCTGCCAATACCAAGAATAGCAAATTTCTCAGGAAGGATTTTTTGGGTCTTCAATGAGAATATTGCAGGGATCAGCATCCGAGAAGCAAGATCACCGGAAGCTCCAAAAATTACAAATATGAGGTTTTTAGGATTTTCCATAAATATAAGAAATTGAAATAAATAATATAATGTTTCATAAGCATTGAAGATCATAAACATGTAATCCTAAATCGCTTTAGAATCAATGGATTTATTTACATGACTCCAGACATTCAATTAAATTTATTTTAATATTTACAAAGTAACAAATAATTGTAGAGAATGGTTAACAATAGCAGGTAATATTGGAATGACCTTTTTACCTTTTGTTAATTATTAGGTTAACAACTTTTTAAATATTTTATAGATTTTTGTTAATTTTTTAATTGTTTTTTGCGATAATCTGAAAGAATAAGTAGTATATTTGCCAATAAATATTAATACTAATGAATAATTATAGATCCATTATATCACGCCTCATTAAAAGGTTAATTGGAACTGACTGAGAATGGTGTTTGGTATCGGATTAGGGATGACCGTTCTCTCAAACACAGAGAACGGTTTTTTTGTACAAAACAGAAGATAAATTAAGGTAGTAAATATGAAAAAAGAACGCCCACAGAAGCAGGGATTGTATCGTCAGGAGTTTGAGCATGAGAATTGCGGGATTGGATTTGTTGCACATTTGAAAGGAAAAAAGTCTCACTCAATTATCAGGCAGGGGCTCGATATTCTTACGAANNACGAATATGACGCACAGGGGTGCGGAAGGGGCTGATAGTAAAACTGGTGACGGGGCCGGAGTACTGATACAGGTTCCCAGGGACTTTTACCTTATCCAGGGCTATTCACTTCCGCCGGAAGGGCAGTTTGGAACGGGTCTGATATTCTTTCCACAGGATAGTTCAGATGCATCCAAATGTCAGGAGATTCTTGTAAGTATAATAAGGGAGGAAGGTGTCAATCTGATTGGTTTCCGTGAAGTTCCACGCAATAGCTCGGTTATTGGTGAGATTTCGAGGGCTGCCGAACCTGAAATCGTTCAGATTCTTCTTGGAGCCGATGTCCTGCAGGAGGATCTTGAACGTAAATTATATATTATAAGGAAACGGACGGAAATCGCAATACGGAATTCAGACATTAAACAGAAGAGTTTTTTCTATATTCCAAGCCTCTCCACAAAAGTACTTGTATATAAAGGTATGCTTACCTCCATCCAGCTAGGGGAGTACTTTCTCGACCTCAATGATGAGAGATTACAGAGTGCAATCGCATTGGTTCACTCAAGGTTCAGTACAAATACATTTCCAAGTTGGGACCTTGCTCAGCCCTTCAGGATGCTTGGACATAACGGAGAGATAAATACGATTAAAGGAAACCGATTCTGGATGGAAGCAAGAGAATCAATACTAAAGTCCGATAAATTAGGTGATCTGACAAGGTTGTATCCGATTATCGAACCCGATAAGAGTGATTCAGCATCTCTTGATAACGTATTGGAATTCCTNNGAATCAATAAATGATAAAAATCCCATCTCACCGGAATTAAAAGCTTTCTATAAGTATCATTCTACATTCCTGGAACCATGGGACGGACCGGCTTCACTTATCTTCTCTGATGGGCGTTATATTGGTGGAATGCTTGACAGGAACGGACTTCGTCCATCGAGATATCTCATTACAACAAATGATCTGATAGTCATGGGTTCCGAAACCGGGGTTCAGACTTTTCCACCGGAAGAGATAAGGGAAAAAGGACGGTTAAAGGCAGGAAAAATGCTACTTGTTGATACGGAAGCGGGTAAAATTTTCTATGATAAAGAGTTAAAAGCAGAACTGGCTGCAGAATATCCTTACGGACAATGGATCCAACAGAACATGGTCAAACTCGAAAAGATTGAGACCGGTCACCAGGAAACAACCGATATGGGAGATGAGTATAATAAGTATATCACCTCCTTCAATTACTCATTGGAAGATACTGACAGGATTATCAAAGAGATGGCTGCCACAGGGAAAGAACCTATCGGTTCAATGGGCAATGATGTTCCTATTGCAGTACTCTCGAGAAAGCCGTACAGGTTATTCAACTATTTCAAACAATTGTTCGCACAGGTTACCAACCCTCCTATTGATCCTATACGAGAGGAACTTGTGATGACTCTGTCGGGTTATCT
>PMNJ01000274.1 GCA_003162595.1 Bacteroidales bacterium
AGATCATCGAGTATTTTGAAGTCAGTGTGAAGCTTCAGCATTTTCCTGTCGAATTTAAGCAGGCTGTTATATTTAAGATTTTTGTTTTCTGCAAGTTGCCATTGGCGCCGGGCATATTTAAAGCTCCAGTTATTTCCTTCACGTGGAAAGTCTATCCATTCCGGATGACCAAATTCATTCCCCATAAAGTTCAGGTATCCTCCACCTGAAGTGCTGAAGGTAATAAGTCTGATCATTTTGTGCAATGCTATTCCACGGTCAACCACTATGCTATGATAAGATTTGTTCATGCCCGAATACATTTCGGCATCTATCATTCTGAAAATAAGCGTTTTATCACCAACAAGAGCTTGATCATGCGATTCGCAGTATGATATTATTTTTTCTTCAGGACGATGTTGGGTCAGTTCATAGAACAGCTTTCCCATATCCCAGTTTTCATCAAATGTCTCCTTTACAAGTTTTATCCAGAAATCAGGAACTCCCATCGACAGCCTGAAATCAAAACCATATCCCATTTTTTCAGTATCCGCTGCCAGGCCTGGCATACCACTCATCTCCTCCGCTATGGTTATTGCCTCGGGCTTAAATTTATGTATCAGCTTATTCGCAAGATACAGGTAGACCAATGCGTCTTCATCCTGATTGCCATCGAAGTATTCATTATATGATGTAAAATTCTTCCCGAGTCCATGGTCATAATAAATCATGCTCGTAATTCCATCGAATCTGAATCCGTCAAATTTGTATTCTTCAAGCCAGAAGCGACAGTTGGAAAGCAGGAAATGAATCACATTGTCCTTCCCATAGTCGAAACATAAAGAATCCCAGGCAATATGATTTCTTCTTTCATTTGAATGGAAATACTGGCCCATTGATCCGTCGAACAGGCCCAATCCTTCATTTACATTTTTAACCGAATGTGAGTGCACCAGGTCCATTATAACTCTAATCCCTGCCAGATGCGCTTTATCAATCAGTTCTTTAAGATCTTCAGGTGTTCCGAATCTTGATGAAGCTGCGAAAAAGCTTGAGACATGATACCCGAAAGATCCATAAAAGGGATGCTCCTGGATAGCCATAAGCTGAATGGTATTATATCCAGATTTGATTATAATCGGTAGAACATTTTCCGTAAATTCCCGGTAAGATCCAATTTTTTCTTCCTGTGTAGCCATCCCTATATGTGCCTCGTAGATCACCGGAGCAGTAACCGGAGGAGTAAAATATTGATGACTCCATTTATAGTTTTCTTCAGGTTGCCATACCTGGGCATTGAATATTTTAGTCTTTTCATCCTGAACCACCCGGTTGGCATATGAAGGAATTCGTTCTCCACTTCCTCCTTCCCAATGAATTGAGAGCTTGTACAAATCTCCGTGTTTAAGTGTTCCTCTCGGCAGAAACACTTCCCAGTTTCCCATTGGATTGATCCGCGTCATCATGAATTCTTCCTTCTCTTTCCAATCGGTGAAAACTCCGATGACAAAAATGCTTTTTGCATTTGGGGCCCATTCCCTGAAAACCCATGAATCTTTGTCACGGTGAAGCCCATAATAATAATGCCCCATCGCGAAATCACATAGAGTGCCGTTCCCGACCAGCAGCTTTTCCTTCAACAGAGATTTCGCAATGCGTCTGTCGATGACATCCTTAAAGGGATTCAGCCATGGATCGGACATATAGAAACTGTTTGTATTCATGATAACCGTGAAAACAGGATATCTTTCTATAAAAATACGAANNTTAAATTTGCAGACATAATTTTAGTCTATGGTTATTCATGAAGGTTATGAAAACCTTAATCTGATAGCTCCGGTTGCAACTCTTGGAATTTTTGACGGAGTTCACAGAGGTCATATGGCTCTGCTGGATTGCCTTGTTTCACGTGCCAGGGAGACAAGAGGTGAATCAGTCGTCATAACATTTTCGCCTCATCCAAGGCTTGTACTGGAACAAAATAATATTAATCTCTCTTTCCTGACAACGATGGAGGAGAAGAAGGTCCTTCTCAAAAATGCAAACATTGACCATTTGATAATAATTGAATTCACTATAGGGTTTAGTAAGATTCCGGCATGTGATTTTGTAAAAGACATACTTGTTGAGAAGATTGGAACAAAGCATCTTATTATAGGATATGATCATCACTTCGGGAGAAAAGGTGAAGGAGATTTTAATACGATAAAGCAATGTTCGGAAGAGCTTGATTTCATCGTTGAACAGGTACAGGGCTATCAAACGGAGGAAGGAGCTATCAGCTCATCATTAATCCGTGAAGCTTTATTGAAAGGGAAAGTTGATGAAGCGAATAAGTGGCTTGGATATTATTATTCTGTCAGCGGGATAGTTATTGAAGGGCGGAAGATAGGGCGCACTATTGGTTTTCCAACTGCAAACATTAAACCCGATTCTCAATATAAATTAATTCCCGGCAACGGAGTGTACGCTATTGAAGTTCAGCTTAATGACAATTTGTATCCGGGAATGCTTAGTATAGGTTCCAATCCTACTGTAAATACTGATAACAGGTTCAGGAGTATTGAAGTTCATATTCTAAACTTCGATAAGGACATTTATGGGGAAAAAATTTCAGTTATTTTCAGGAAAAAGCTGAGAGATGAGAAAAAATTTGACAATCTGGAGCAGTTAACTGCGCAAATGGGGCGCGATAAACTAGATACATTGCGATTGTTAAAATGAAAGATCCCAAATGATTTTATTAACTTTGACCTCTCAAAAAATCTGAATTATGAATGTAACTTTAAATACAATGCAATACCAGGTAAAAGATATTACGCTTGCTGACTTTGGCAGAAAAGAGATAGAAATTGCAGAAAAAGAGATGCCGGGATTACTGGCAATAAGGAAGAAATATTCTTCTGAGAAACCTTTAAAAGGTGCACGGATAACAGGTTCGTTGCATATGACAATTCAAACCGCAGTGCTTATTGAGACTCTTGCTGAACTTGGAGCCGATGTCAGGTGGGCCAGTTGTAATATTTTCTCAACTCAGGATCATGCAGCTGCCGCAATTGCTGCACGGGGTATTCCGGTTTTTGCCTGGAAAGGGGAAACTCTTGAAGAATATTGGTGGTGTACAGCACAGGCGCTTTCATTCCCCGGAGGGAAAGGTCCCAATCTTTTAGTTGATGACGGCGGCGATGCATCGCTGATGGTTCACCTGGGATATAAAGCGGAAAAAACACCGGAAATACTTAACAGGAAACC
>PMNJ01000353.1 GCA_003162595.1 Bacteroidales bacterium
CTTTCTTTTTGTTGTAAGATCCTGCTGGTCTTCCTCCATTTACACCCCTTGCCCTGGCTGCTTCAATTCCTTTTATTGTTCTCTCTCGCAAAACATTTACTTCCATCGACTTCAGGATGGCAATAATTTGAAATATNNCTCTCTTGTGGTTCTCCCCAAACGGTCCACGCTAAAAACTATTAAAGTGTCACCTGGTCTGATTTGTTCAAGGAGTTTTAAAAGTTCCGGACGGTTTGGAGATCTCCCGGATACTTTCTCCTGGAAAATCCTTTCACAACCGGCATTTTTAAGGGCATCGGCCTGTAAATTTAAATTTTGTTCTTTTGTAGAAACCCTTGCATATCCAAAAATCATAATAGTTCTAATATTTGTACAAACAAAGATAAATAGAACTTAGATTAATAAAAAGCGATTAATCGAACTTTTTATGTTTTAAAAAGGAACCTTTAGATAGTTTGATTAAACGGTCGTTAAATAAAACTTTTTGTTTTGTCTAGGATGGATTATAATAAATCAAAGGAGTTCAATCTATTACCGCATAACGGGCCGGTCATTAGTTATTATATTGCTCATGGAGGCGTATTTTAATCCATCCTTTGCTATAAAATTGCTTCCCTGTTTGGTCTCGAATGGCACCTTTTAGTTTTAATGTATTTTGATAACCAATTTGAATAAGTTCTTTTTGGAGACCTTCTATTTCAATCCAAACATGTGCGCTTTTCCCCTCTTCTAAAGAATGAGGAAATCTTACATTACTATTTGGGTTTGGTATAATTATTTTCTTCCCATCATATATTCTAAGTTCTGGAGAGTTTATTGTAACAGTCTTGAAACCGGGATTCACGAATTCCAAAATTATCATAAAATTGCTTAATCCTTGATCTGAAGTAATATATCCAGTGGTCAAATTAATTTTTATATTTCGTCTAAGTTTTTGTTGTTCCTTTAAAAAAATTATAGTTGATAATATTGCACCATAAATCGCAATCGTAGCAGTGGCAAATTCTGTCCAGGTAAGTGTCTCTTTCATTTTTTAAGTTTGTTTTGATTTATTCCAATAAGCAAATCTTTAAGTATTAAATATTCTCCTTGATACACTGGCACAAAAACATAGGTTGTTTTTAATAATTTGCTCTTAAGGTCAATTAAAACCTTCTCAAGATCTTTAATTAAGGCATCAATTTTGTTAAAATTTGGAATAAGTTCAACTTCAGGATTTGGGTTGTTAATATCTGTATGTGCATAATATTTATCTCTTAATCTTTTTATTGAAAGAATTCTGTCAGATGTTATTGTAGAATTGATTTTACTTTCAACTTCTCTTAATTCTTTAATTGTAAGAATTTTATCTAAATTTAAGGTATGCCAATCACTCCATATATCTCGAATTAGTTTAGAGATGTTATGTTTCTGAGAAGGTGAATCATCTGCAAGTTTACATAACTCAAGTACCGTAATTACCCAGAATGCATGAATAGCATCTTTTATTATTGGAAGATTCTTAATTAATGATTTCTCCTCAGTGCTTAGAGAGCTATTAAAAAATGATTTACACCGGGCAAAAAAGTCTCTTGCTTTTTGAAGGATGTTTATCGATTCATTAAGTCTAAGTTCAAGGTCTTGCATTGTTTTCATCCCACTTGATTGGTCTTTTACCTTTGTTGTAATCATAATGTATTTTTTACTAAATGCCATGCTATTTATGCTCTATTCCAAAATTGAATCAGAAGTTACCAATTGCTATTTTTTTAAGCTCCACATTTCGATTGCCCAAGACTTCACTTTATTAAATTCAGCGAAATCAATATTATAACCCCTTGTATCTCTGACCTTTTTCCCGCCGGAGGAAATATAACTCGACGTAGCAATTAATCCTCTATTTGCATTTTCATATAAGACGTCTGTATAAAAGGACTTAACAGTTTCTATTGAGACTTTATTCTCCCTTTTAAATCTTTTACATTGGATTAGGATCAAAGGTTTTTTAAGGTCCTCTGAATCAAACACTCGGATATCAATTCCTCCGTCATTTGTTCCGGGACCTAAAACTACTTTACGTCCTTTTTTATTAAAATATTCAGCGCAAAACTTTTCGAAATTTCGCCAATGTATTTTCTCAATTTCATTTCCATTTATGGCTAAATAATCAATAAATTTTTGGTCTAGAAAGTCATTCTCATTCTCTGAATTTATTTCACATTCGAACAAATCAGAAAGTTTAGTAACTCCATTCCAACTTTTTGATTTTGGTAAAGAAACACAACTTTGGTCTTCTCTTTCAAGCGCAATGTTAGCAAGTGACAGAGAAATTTCATTTGGATAATTTTTCTCCTCTTCCAATAATTTTGCCAATTCTATGTTAGTGATATTTGGATTCTTATAAATATATTTTAAACAAATCCCAGAAGACCTTCCAATTCTTTCAATATCTCGAGTTCTCTTTACATATTTATTTAGTTTCTCGTAATCTTTCTGCGTAGGCGAATCTAAGCGTAAATTCCCTATTTTCTGCCGAATTCTAAGTAGCATTTCATCGAATTCATCAGGATAAAGTCTGAAATATCTATTTAAATCATCATTAACCAAAAAATTATTATTATAATGTTCAAGTAAAATTTCCCTTATCTGAAATCTATTTAGTAAAAGCCCAGATTTAACTCCAATGTACTCTGTTGTAGAATCATAAAAAGCCCTAGTTGAAAGATTTATTGCCATTTTTAGAAAAATTACTAATAATGTATACAGCATGTTATATGCTGGGTGTTTCAAAATTCTACCAATTTACAGCTGATTATATTCTTGCTATAATTGAGTCAACCGCATCTAAACACTCTTGAATTCTTTCTCTGTTTAATTGAACTCTTTGACCGTAAACTTGGTAATAATTAGCTCTCATTAAGCTTAATCTACTACCTAAATGAGAAGTTACAACACCAGCTGTATTAAAGTCTCTTAATAAACCAGAATATTGGTCTTTAAAATCTTGGATATTCCTAATTAGTATGGGAGAAGGGGTAAAGTAATTTGGGTTATTTTGATAAATATTATATAATGTTTGAGCCGATGCGTCTGATAAAGCATTGAATGCAGTAGCTGCTCCTTCAAATTGTGTTAATCGATTACCAATAAGCAAATGAATTAATGGTACGTTTGTTCCAAATTTAGTTGACCTTGTGGCAAATGTCCATGCACCATAGATTGGATGCGGTGGAATTGTACCATGTAATAAAATTGCCATAGCATTCGAAGCTGTACGTGATGAATCGTCCGCATTTATGGGACATAATAATCTATCGCTTGCTGTAATTGCCAATTCAGTATAAATCCCAAAAGCAGGATTAGTATCTATGAAAATCATTAAATCTTTGTCATTATGAATCTTAGCAAAATTATCTGCATAATTTCTAAAAATATTATGAATCCAAACCCAAGGTTGGCTTGCTGGTGTTAGAGCAGGCGCATTTGCAGCATTGATTATCGCAGGAGAAATTGGTTCCAAGTTCCCGTCTCCACTTATTAAGTACAGGTTATCTGTCAAATTATGATTGAGAGTACTTACTTGAATAGTAAATTGGTCAGGGTTCGGCAAGGCTGCTCCGGAACCACCTGAAATAACAGTACTTAAATAACCTACAACAGTTTGAGGGACATGAGCGGTACACAAATTAACCACATTAGCTTCTCCATCGGTTCCCCCACCTAATAACATCATACTTGAATTAGCTTGCGGGCAAAGGTCTATTACGACTACATTTGTGCCTGGATTTAATTCAGCATATCGCGTCGCTAAATGAAAAGTAATTGTACTTTTACCAACACCACCTTTATTATTCCAAATTCCATAACGATTAATTATTGCCATAATTTTAAAGTTTTAAAATGAATATCAAATTTAGAAAGTTTACTTTGATGTTTATTATAAATAAATAACTTTTAGTTAATTAACAAATAATAATATAAAGATCCCAAGCGACACTTTTAAATCCTTCCTGCCCGTCAGGATTGTTTTGCAGACACATTTACTTTCACTTTCACATCAAACAAGTGTCGCCTTTTTTAAGTTCTTAGACGGTCAGGGCATTTGACCTTTAGGCGGTACATTCATTATTATTCCATTTAGCACAAGAAGAATCCTTTTTCCACACGGAGAAATGCAGCGAGACAAAATGTACCGCCTTCTTTATTTTATCTTTTCTTTTTTCTGATAACCTTGGTCAAGAATGTATTGAGAAGGTATCAATCCAATAAATTGAGATTTAGGAAAGGTAGTATTCCAATTTCCTTTTTTATCCATTGGGGAAGCCAACCACTTATTCGAAATGATATGACATTGTTTTCTTGTTCTTGTTAAAGCAACAATAAATTTACAGCATTCAATATCTTTAATAGTATGGTTGGATTCAATTTTTGGAATTGAGCCATCATTTGCACCAACTATAAAAATATGACCACCTGAAAGCCCTTTACTCCCTTCAAAAGTTCGGAGAAGAATAGTCGGAATCTCAGGGTCTTGCTCAACTGGCTCTACTTTAATGATTGGGGCAAAATAGTTTAATAAGATATCTGTATGTTCATTCAACGAGGCCCTTATTATAGCTTTTTCAGCAGCAGAAAATTCCCGTACCTCCTTTTTTACAATTTTAATTATTTCAATAATGGACACTATATTTTCTACAAAATCTGTTGTAAGAACTTCCCGGAAAGGAGAAGTAGTTTGTGCTTTGAGAACCGCAGCTTTAAGCGTAAGAGCACTTTGTAATTCTTCAGTAATAATTCTCCATCCAAGGTTAGAATTATGGTCTTTAAGTAGAATTTTAAAGGCTTCCAGAACCTTACTCGCATCTTCTTCAGATCTTGATTCAAATGCAATGTTAGGGTATTTCTTAATTAATTTTTTATGAAGTTCAGCCAAATAGTGTTTTTGTCCAATAATAAGGACAGTTGGATACTTATTATATGCAGTATTGGATTCAATAATCTCAGTTATTGGGATTTTTAATATTTCTACCTCAATATATTTGGCTATTGTGGAGATTACAGATACTGTTATAGTTTTTATTTTTGGGTAGAGCTCATTGATCTGATCATTCCCTTGAGTAAATGGAAGATAGTGCTTATCTAGCCTTCCTTCTAGTCCCCCTAACTCTAAGACTTTCAAAATAAATGCACCGACTGCATCAACAATAACTTTAGGACAACGACTGCAATATGGCAACTCAAATATTTCAAAATCTCCAGAATTATATCTTTGCCTTAGAAATGCTGGTGAAGAAGATCTTCCTTCATAAATAGCCTGGTCATCATCACCCACTATTAAAACTGATCCCTTCTTTTCGAGTTCTTTAATAAATTCAACTTCAAGTTTATTAAAATCTTGATACTCATCAACAATAATGTGGTCATAATTGTCTAATATTGAATTATCCTCTTTCAGGAGTTGATAAAGTCTATAAACAGAGTCATCAAATGAGAGATACTTATAATAATCTCCACGTGCAAGAAAAAATTTAATTTCGGGTGATTCTTCTTTCAGATTTCTGAATTTTGTTTCAAAATCCGAGAATGTAAAACCGACCAGTTCCGCATCTTTCTGAATAATCTGAGGTAATTTAGGGTAAATATCAACGATACCCTGGACCTCATGGAGAATACCCTTACAAAAAGCATGAAATGTTTTTACTTCAGCTACGTCTCCAATTTCAGAAGCCAGCTCATCTACTAATTTTCTGATGAATGATAGAATGAGGTAATTACCAGGACCAAGTTTTCTCAAAATTTCTTTAAACGCATAAGTCTTACCTGTCCCTGGCCCCGCAACAATTAGTTTCTTGGTTGCGGTCGAATCAAGTACAAGATTAAGATAACGAGTTCTTTCTTCAGCTTGTGTTGGCATTGTTTATTTGACTTTTGTAAGACGTTGCCCATTATAATTAAAAGTATAAACAAACGGATTGTTTTCCTCATTTATGGTATAAAGTACTTTTGGCCACAATCTTAGCGTCATAAGAGTTAGTTGGAAAAAGTTTATTGCATCTGTTGAGTTTAATTTAAATGCAAAGACTTTGAATCCAGCCTCAAAGTGTTTATCGGTGATAATATCCAAACCTTTTTTACTTTTATCGAATAAAAAAATAACTGAATTTTTGACATCTACATTTTCAATATCCTGAGTCCTAATAATTTCAAAATCTTGCGGTTGCTGCAATTCGTGTAGTAGCCTGAGAGCTTCAGCTAAATTTTTCGGATAATTATTATCTAAGTATACTACCATATTTAACCCTCCTATTGGTAATATTCTAAAGCAGCCAGAACTTCTTCTTTAGTAAGATCAAATTGATCTTGAATAATATCAATAGAATTTTGTCCTGAATAAGCGGATGAAATAGTATCTACCCAAACTCCTTTTCCATTAATTGCAGCTTTTCCTCCACTTTGCCTTGGATCAATCACTATTAATTTGGATTCAGGGAGAGGAAATAATTTCAAAGCAATACCCTCAACATCAAATTCAATTTGTTTAAAGAATTGAACAATAAAGCTTAGGTTATATTGTCCTGTCCCATCGAGGGTAACATAACCTGTGGGGAAATTAAATATTATTGTTTTATCAGTAATCTTTAAATCATCCCTAACATTGTTTGTAGCAAAGGGATAAATTTTATTAGTTTTAGACTTTAAGTCACTTCTGGCTTTCAGAATTTTCTTTAAGGAGAAGCTATTCTCTCGAAGAGTTCCTATGACTACCAATTCAATCAATCCATGAAAGCTTATCCGCATACTTTCAATATCTAATTTCTGCACAGATGATAAACCTTCGTAGTTTTCTTTTGATAATTCATTAAACCATCTTCTGACTTTATCTGCTTTAAGATGAGTAATTTGAACCACATCCCGGACAGAATATATGCCTTCATTTAATGAAAATTCTTTCATTGCGGGTATATTAGTTTTGGTTTCTATAAGATCTGATTTAATTTCCTTTGAAATACTAATTTGAGTTTCACCTTGTTCTTTATTCAACTTCTCCCATGCCTCCAACACGAACCTCTTGGTTCTATACTCTCCGTATAATTTGATTTCTTTTTCTTTTAATACACGGAAAGTTTCTCCTGGAAAATCGGAGCCATATACGTCCTGTGGGTCTAATATGTAGTGAAGCTCTTCGGTGGTAAGTCCATAGATTTTGGAGTAGATTGCATCGAGCTCGGCTTTTAAAATAGCCCTTCGCTTTTCATCCCATTTAAAGGGTGAGTTTGGGTAGCCTTCTTCGTCAATCTCGCACCATTCAGGTGGGTTCCACTTATGGCCTCCAGTATCGGTTTTATTATCTTCCCATTGTTTTTTAATGGCTTTTTTTAAATCTTCATCTGCTTCTTTCCATACATCATCTGCAAAAGGTTTGATATCCCAGGAAGAATAAGTTAATTCAAACACTTTAGGTAAAATTAATTGAATATAAATTTGAAGCTTTATTGGTGAAGGGAGTGGTAGTTGTCTTACTTTAAAAAAGTTTAGATTTGCGCCAGAAGATTTTTGCCTTGTAACATAATCAAAAGGCAACGAATTAAAGACAGAAAGAAGCAAACCCACATCAATACTATTTCCCCCAACAGGATTTGTTAAGATAGAACTGTTTCCAACTCCGCAGTAAGGTATTATAGTTGCTGTAAATGTTCTTTCTAATTGGGCACTTGAAATACTCCGAAATGCTAAAAACCAATTGTACTTCCAATTATCTTTAACGCGTTCATCAACTTCAAACTTTGGTACATAAAAAGAAGAAGTTACCCTAAATTCTGGATTTACATAATTAAGTAATTCAGTTTTTGGAAGCATATGAAGCCTTTCATCATTTTCAGAATTGTATGTTCCATAACGGTGATCATACTGATAAAACATTTTAGCTTCATAAAGAGGAATGTTCCCTGGTGAATTTTGATTATGAAAAATATTACTATCATTCGTCATATGAAATAAACTGAACAAACTTGGATTCCAAACAATAGGAAAAACTCCTTCCTTAGCCAAAATGTGATTCTCATTATGTATCTTTAAAACAATAGATGAATCATACTTACTAGTAAGGACTGGGAGTGTTTTGGATTCTGGATTAATCGCCTCAATTTCTTTAAAAGAGAGAGAAAAATGCCGTATATCTTGATGTAAATGTTCAATTAATTGATTATTGAATGAGAAATCACAGAATTTATTCTTCCTACTACTTCCATAAATGGAGAAGAGAGAAAAATGAAAGTTATGTAGTACAGCAGGGAATAGCATTTTCTCATTTACAAAATCATAAAGTGATTTAATATTTCCAGCTTCCATTAAAGTTGAGAAAAACATGGATGTTGTACTATCTGTTGCAATACCCGTTGGGAGTATCATAGATGCCATACCTATTGAGTGAATATTTTTATAAAACAATTCAGCGAAAATGGCATACGTATTTATATCTCCTCTTGCAGTTAATTCAAATCTGCCACTATCTCTAATGAATTTACTTGAGGCATCAGCATCGTGACACGCATTAATAAATTCTTGATATAAAATAGGGTTACTTTCAGGAAGTCTTTTAATCAAATTCTTTCTTTCTGATGCTGTTCTTGCATTTGCAATATTAGGATCCCTAATTGCAAAAAACTCTTGTTCCTGAAGTTTAATTCTCTCCCACGGTGGATTACCTAACATAACATCAAAACCGCCTAGCTCGAAAACATCTGGAAATTCCAACGGCCAATGGAAAAACTTTTGTTCTAATGCTAACTCAGTGACTTTGCCAATCATGGGACCATAGGCTGCTGCAGGATTGCTTAAAAAGCTAGCAAGGCGCTCACTGGAAGGAGCAGCTTGCTTGTTCTCAAGAATATAGTGAAAAAAGAAGGCAGCTGTCCATAGATTGCAAGCGTTCCAATCGTTAAGCCAGGCTCGGTTACTATGAAGTTTTTGAAATTTTGATTTTACAAGTATTACTGCTTCCACATCATTTTGTTTAATCTCTTCCAGTTGATGGTAATCGGTAGAGAAGAAATGGCTTTCATCTTTAGTTGTTTGATCGAAATCAATGGTACGCTGTTTTGTTTTGTTGTATTGAGTATTTGCCTTTTTAAGTTCCTTACAAATGTCTTTTTCATCACCTATAACAGCATTAAAAGCATCATCCGGTATTCCTTTCTTCAACACTTTTAAGTCTGTCACTCCAACCAGACTGTTCCCGTTCCGTATTTTGTGGTCTAGAAAACTCAAAGGTTTACCGCTGTTGTGTCCTTCGAGCCACAGAGCCAACTTACAGAGTTCAACTGCATCGGGATTGAAATCAACTGCATAAATACAATGTTGTATTACTTCCCGTAAACAGACACGGTAAACTGAAGGAGCGGGATTCTCTTCACCGCTTTGCACCCTCGCCAGATACCAAGCGATGGTTCGGGCTGCGGCCAAGAGCATATGGCCGCTTCCAGCAGCAGGATCACATACTTTGAGTTTTATTAACGCTTTTTCTTGTGCTTCTTTATTGCCGGAATATTCTTTTAATCGCTCTTCAATAACCGGAATTAATGCCGATTTTATAAGTTCGTTAACCAGTTCGGGTCGAGTATAATAAGATCCCGTGGTTTTACGATCGGTTCCTTCATGAAAAGTAAAATTGATATTTCCTGTATTGGTAGCATCTATGTTTTCTATTACCGGATGAAGTTCTAATAGTCCTTCATAAACCGACCCAAGCTCTTCAACATCCAAAGACCGGTAGTTGATAGGAACAAGGTTTTTGTTTTCATCGGTAAACTCATTTAGATTTCGAACACATTCAAGTAAGAGTTTGTTATTGATAAGACTGTTTTGCAAATCGGCAATGGCATCGTAGCTGAACAAATCACCGTCTAATGGTTGTATTCCTAATTGCTGCCCATTACCACTTGCTTCAAATAATATAAAAGTATTGACCAGTCCTTGCCACAAGTCGGTAAACTGTGCTTCATATACATAACGGTTTTCGGAGAGTTTGCGAAGCCGATGTATACTGTAGAATTGAAAGTACAACTTTTTAAAGCGCTGAATCTTTTCACTTTTATCATTGGGATCGTAAATCAAATCGCGTTCTTCTGTAACCATCAAAAACAAGAAGCGGTAAATAATGCGTAATAATTGACGATAATAGTTTTTAGATGATAAACTACCGGAATGTATTTTCTCGCGTAAAGAGGAGTTGTTTTCATGTTGAAGAAATCCTTTACCTAAAGCCACTAAAGATTCTTTTACTGCAAGGCTTAAACCATCACGAATTCGGTTTCCGGTTTCAATACTGTCATTGTAATATTTTTCAATCAGGCATTGATCAGATTCTTCCTTTTTCCCTGGGAAACGACTGGCATGTAAAATCCGATAAAGTATTGTAAACTCGCTGTATTTATCTTCATCAAGCATTCGCTTTATATCGAACTCTAAATAAGTGAGTTTAATTAGACGGCCTGTATCTCGTATTAAACGCAAGTATAAACCGTTGGTAGCAATGCCGTATAAATGTTCAGTAACATTCAGATATTCCTGCATAGTCCCATGAGGTGAAAATCTGGAAGTTCCTCCACTGGTTTTAATATCCAAAGTATTCTTATCAGGGTGATTTGGTTCAAAAAAACCTACTATATGAATTGGTAATTGGTCTAGGTTTTCAGCTGTGTGACTTATAGTATAAGTTTGATTGTTACCTCCCTTTAATGAGGATTTCTGCCGATCTAAATGAAAGCCAATTGAAGTTAAAAACTGCTCCATCCATTTTCGGCTAACTGTTGTGCCATATTGATCGGTTAAGGGAAGATTTTGACTGCGTTCGCTAAAATGTTTCCAGTCTAATTTAATACGACTCCAGGCATATTCAATTTCGCTTCGGAGATTAGTTCCGGGTTCAAACCAAAAATCGCCAGCCATTTGACCTTGTGCTTCGGCTTTTTCAATTTTTTGAAGAATCTCTTCCGAAATCAGGTTGCCTTGAATATTGATGCAGGTATACTTCATTCCTTCTCTACTTTATTTCAGGTAATAGAATATAAATTCCCAATACATCCATTGGCAACACTGGCTCCACTACTTTGTATTTATTTCCACTTACTAATTTTTTAAACCGAGTATGGCTTTCAACCAAATGAAGAGCTCTTTGCAATGCCACCTCATCAGTTTGTTTTCTGAAGGATGCATCATCCGTCACCCATTGCATTTCATCATCCAGCCAATAGACTTGTTCCGACTGCTCCATGTTTTGAGTAGCTTTTACATCCATCAATAATTTTATTGCAGCCTCTTTACCCAGAAATTGCTTCTGGTCTAGCTCGCCTTCATAACCCCAAAGCCACATTTCTTCTGCTACAATCTCTTTATTGTTTGGTTGCTCGGCAATAACATTACGAACTCTAAATTGAAATAAAACAGTTTTATGATTTACGTCAGAAGTGCGTAAAACAGAAGCTCTTGACGCATTATTTTTTGCACCTTGTAATGCGCTGTTAATTATGTTATGTGTAAGATGTTCCGTAAATGGATGATTCCGTCCAATATATTTATAGCCCGCTGGCGTTGGTGATTTGAAAGAAACCTGGATATCGTTTTTATCTGTTAGTAAATCTCTGAGTCGTAGAGGAATATTAGTAGCATAGATCTTGTAACCTTCCTTTTTCATTTCCACTTGTACACCCATGAAGCGAAGAGATTCTACAACAAACTGTTCAACGGTTTTTACATCGCCTATGGCATCATCTACTTCTTTCAAATCTGCTTCTATTTCGTTTGCTTTAATTGCATTTTGAGCAAATATGCTTCGGGAAACTTTTTCTCGCTCTTCAGATTCTGCTAAAGATTTAGCAATTTTATTCTTTTCTGCTTTTATTCTCTCATCTTCAAATAATTCTAATTGTTTCTCCATTGGTTTTACAACCACCGATGATTTTAATAAAATGGATTTTGTAATAGCTTCCATAACTGATGCACTGTTCTCGGGAAAAGGAACCGCTATTCCGATTGACCTCCTGATTTCTCTGGCTTTTCGAAGCAGAACTTCTAAAACTACTCCGTCAATGGGATTGTTGCTTCCATATAATAAAGCCACTTCTACTGTTTCAGCCTGTTGACCGAAGCGATCAATCCGGCCCTCACGCTGCTCCAGTCGGTTTGGATTCCAAGGTAAATCATAATGTAACAAAGCATTAAATCCCTGCTGCAAATTTATACCTTCACTCAAACAATCCGTGGCAATTAATAATCGTCTTTCAGACTTATTCATTATTTCAATCTTTTCCCTTCTTAACTCATCGTCTAATTCACTTGTAATAACTTCAATATGAAGAGTTTTAAAATTCCTTCCTTTTAATGAATTTTTGAAAATTTCACCCAGATAGTTTGCTGTTTGAATGTAACGACAAAAAACAATTGGATTGTAACCCCTTTCAATGATTGTCTTTATCTGAATCAAAGCTTCTTTTGCCTTTTGGTCATGCTCAATGCCATATAATTCTTCCATTCTTTTTGCATAACCATAAAGACGTTTTGATTCAGTGTCATTCACCGACGCGGATTTTGCCAATACCGATAAAGGCAAATTGTCGTCAGCAGAAAAATCATTATCCATAACACTTTCGCTTTCCGCTTCATTCTCTGGCAGTTCATCTTCTTCGACTGTAATCTTCTTCTTTTGAGCTTTCTTTGCTAACATGGAAACACCTGCAGCAGGACTACTCATTACTCCACGAAGCAAAGCCAAGGCATCCCAATAATTATATCGTTGTTTTCTACCGTCCCCGGTATTGCGAGCCACTATTTCTCTGGCATAAGCAAGAATATCATTAAATACTTCGGAATAAGCTTTCCCGATCTCATAATCCTTGTCAATAGAATTACGTTTCGGGAATTTGGTTTCTTCATCCAGCCATTTTAATATATCTACCCTTCGTCTTTGAATAAAGTGCTTTGCAATTTCTTTTCTTTCCTGCTCACTGGATGTAATAATGTCAATTTTTTCAAATTCAGGTTTTATGAGGCCTAACAAAGATTGAAACTCAACCTGCTTGCCACTATGCGGTGTTGCAGTAAGCAATAACAGATGTTGCTTTTCTTTCTTAGCAATGTCATGCAGCAGATGATGACGAAGCTGCTGAGAATTATTTGCACCGGTAGGTTTTGCACAAGTATGTGCTTCATCAACGATAATCATTTCCGGACAATGGTCAATAAAGACTTGCCGTTTATTGCCTGACTTTATATAGTCAATGGAAATAATCTGAAATGGGAAGGCTCTGAAAATATTTTCATGTGTCCTGATCTGTCTTTCTAAAGAAGTCGCAGTACCCGAACGAATTATTACGGCTTCAATGCCAAATTTACTTTTTAACTCATCCTGCCATTGATCACATAAGTGCGGTAAACATACGATGGCAAACCTTTTAATTTCCCTTCTTTCATAGAGTTCTTTGGCAACAAGAAGGGCTTCGATCGTTTTTCCCACACCAACATCATCAGCAATCAACAACCTTGTTGTTTCTTGTTTCAATGCCATAATAAGAGGCACCATCTGATATGAACGTGGGCGGAAAGATAGTTTACCCAAACAGCGAAAAGGACCAGCTGCATTGCGGAACGAAAGACGGGAAGCATTGTATAGTAGTTTGGCAGAAGTAAAATCCCCTAAATCCTTTTCAGATGGTTTAATGAAATTATAAGTTTGCGGTTTATCTGCTTCATTTGCCAAAGGCTTGAAAATACCTGTAATTTCATCATCTGTGCCACCTAAGGGCTTAATCAACAGAAGTTCTGTGTCTTCTGAAGGAAGCACCATCCATGGTCTATTTCGAAGGGTAACTAAACTGCCGGGCTTAAAATCAAAATTTGTCATTTGATTACTTAACTTTTTTAAATACATCAGGTCTTTTGGCGACAAATTCATCCAAAGAGTCTTTGTAATACCAGACTAAAACCTGGTACCCTGCGTTTTTTAATGCTTCTCTTTTCGCGGAGTCATCTTCTTTTACTTGAGTTTCGTCATGTGGGGTTCCATCACAAAAAATACAAACATTAGGTTTATAAAAGAAGTCTGGCCGAACGTACATGTTTGTTATTTTTGGTTGAGCATCATCCGGAAGCTTCAGTTTATGCTGATATAAAAATTTCAGAATTTTATCTTCTGTACTACTATTAGGGTCTCTGGATGCTTGCATAAATTGATAATGTTCATCATAGCTACTAAAAGCTTTGTTACTCAATATTTCAACAGTTGATTCTTTAAGGTTTTTAAGTGCCTCCCTTATCAGATTACGGTCAATTTGCTGATGATAAAACTGATTGTAATAACTCAATAAATCATCATAAGTTGCTGGAAGTACTTCGCCTTCTTCTTCTTTTCCATTTTTGAAGAAACAAACCTTGTATGCTTCTTCCATTATTATCTTGTAAAGCGAAGGATTGTCAACTATTTGAGACAGCACACCTAAACTTCCTTCGGCTGCTTCATAAATCAGAATGTTAGGAGCTTCTTCTTCACCCATAATTGTCGCACCAATTTCATTGGATTCAACCTGGAAATAATTTTCAATGGCTCGTTTTATGGCATACATTAAAGTGATTACACCATTTCCTCCACCCTTTAAGCCAAGTGATTTTATTGGTTGAATATATAAAGCATTGGCAGTATCTGAAGTAAACAGTTTTACATCCTTGATTTCATCTTTTTCTCCGTTTTCCTCTTTCTGTTTCTTGCTTTGCCAATAACCAGTATTCAGATTTATTGTGAACCCATATTCTTTCGAAGCTCTCCATTTCAGGTTTAACTTGAAAATCCTGCAAGAAGGTAAATAATGAATATGGAGAAGCTTATCATCCGACACACTAACAATCCCTTCAACTGTATTTTCAAAACCGCCATCTACAGCAAAATAGGTTTGAATATCATACCCCTTTTTAGTTCTTTCTTCTTCCTGGCAAGTGATTCTTTCTACCTCATATGCTCTTGTCTCCGACATTTCAATAAGAGTTGTATGTACATGTTTTCTGGGGTCCAACTGAAGTGTTTCATTTATAATAGGGTCAACTTCATATCCGTATTGTTTATCGTAAAGGAAATAGCCAGTTTTCGGACAGATTTTCCCCTTTTCCAGTTTTAATTCAGCCTCCGTCAAAATGAGCCTATCAATCCGATACTGTGAACCATCATGGTAGACAACATTTCTGGGACCGAACTCATTCAATGCAATAAATCTCGGCCTTGAAATAAATTCTCCGCCGGCATCTTCACTTTCCAAAAAGGAACGAACAGGAAGCCGGGTAAAATTGTAACCGGGAAGGAACCCTTCAGAAGCAAGATAACGATAAGGATAGAACTCTGATTGGTCCTTGTTTTTACCAGATGATTTGCCTGGCTCATTGGTTTCATTCAATAATAAATCTCTCTGTCTTTCGGCTTGTCTTAAACTCTTGTATGCTTCTTTCTTTTTTTCATGGTTATCGGCATAAATTCTATTTTCAATAATTGATGTAGCAGCTTTAATTTGAGTTTGCGCTGCTTTATAGAGTTTTCTCCACCGTTCTAAGGAATGATCGAATGAGTTCTCAAACTCATTAATATTTTGCTTAATCCAGCTATCTGTAAACCAGGAAGGTTTTCTTTTATTAAGTTCTTTAATAAAGTAATTGTCATCGATAACCTTTTTAAATTTTGCCAGAATAATCAACTTTTCTTCTTCGCTGATCTTTATTGAGTCGAGAATTTCTTGCTTTAACGAAAGTGTCTCAAGGTTTGATTTATCAACTAAATCGCCCAACGAATTATTGAGAGTACTAAGAGAACGTCTTGTAAAAATTGAAGCATGAAGATGGCTCAATAAAAGTTCTTGATTAATGAGGTCAATTCTCGGTGCTGTTACAGTACCAGCTACCATTTGCGTTGAGTGTTTAAAATAATGTCTATCGTGTGCACTAAAGTTTGAGCAGTAAACAATTACCAATGCAGCCTGACCACTTCTTCCAGCTCGTCCACTACGCTGAACATAGTTTGAGGGCGAAGGAGGAACGTTTCTCATGTGAACAATAGACAGGTCTGAAATATCAATACCCAACTCCATTGTTGGAGAACAAAATAAGGCACCAATCTTACCAGATCTGAATTCTTCCTCTCTTATCTTCCGTTTCTCACTACTTATTTGCCCCGTATGCTCCCTGCCTTCAATTGGCTTTATTGTGTGAAAATTGGTTTGATAAAAACTCTGGAAATATTTGTTGGGTTCCTGCTTTAATGGTTTGTAGGACCTGTTTTTAATTAAGTCAGGGATGAGAGTTTTGCCATCCCCTTTATGCCAAAGAATATTATCGACCTTTAACTGGAAAATACTAATTTGTTCGTTGTTTGAAGATTTTGCAGGTTTTTTTGAGAGCCATCCGGCACCAGTAAGAAACTCAAGAAGACTGTAAGTAAAATCATTATAAATTTGTTTGCCTCTAATATCAATTCCATGTTGAGCGGATATTTTTCTAATGTACCGACCAAATACACTCTGCAACCCGCCGCTTTCTGTATAAAGATTCAATGCAGTATTAGATAGTTTTTCTAACCTGATATGCGAGGGAAATTCCAGTTTTTCTGTTTCATCTAATGTCCAAGGATGACGAAGTTTTTCTCTTATTCGTTTTGCGTTTTGAGCTATTGCAGATGGCTCTAACATGGAGAAACTTAAGGCAAAAGACTTTCTGAAAAAATCAAAAATCTGATGTAGAAATTCTTGTCTTTCTTCCGGACTCATAGCATAGAGTAAGTCGTTAGGTTTCCATAAGGAATTGTCAACAACTGATTCTGTCAAATATTTATATTCAATTTGAAGCAATCCGCATTGTTCAAGATTTGGTAAGACTACCCGCCAACTTCTACGAAGGTCATGTAGTAAACGATACATGATAAAATCTTTGAAAGAATCTTCGTTTTCTTTTTTAGGACCAGGGAAAGTTGCAGGTTGTTTGGCAAATTGCTCTTGTGTAATATTTAAGCTCTCGAATACTTTATCGGAAATATTTGTAAAATCAAGACTGTTATGAGTTTCAATTGCTTTCCAAATTGCAGCCCTCAATTGTCCAACCTTTACAAAATCATTGAAATGCCCAGCTTGCAAGGAAGCATCTTGTCTGTTATCTGTAAAACTTAACAATTTTTGTTTTTCTGATGCTTCTCCAAATTGTTGTAATTGGGTGATTGTTTCAAAAGACAGGACTGTTGTGGCTGTACTTCGTCCTTCTCCACCAAGTTTCATCACTTTTGTCCATTCTGCAGTTTGAGCTTCGTAAATGGAGCCTGATGTTGGGTCGAACATAAGAGGAGAAGGCATAAACCAACCTTCAAATTCATTTGATACGTCAAAAGAGAAATTGCCTTGTTTATCAAAATTTATTTTTCGAGGAAGACGAACTTCTCTCTCTGATTTTAATTTTCTTGTTCCATCCTTTCTAGGAGGACTAAACCAAGTTTCCGGTAAATCAGGAATATCTCTTTCTGCATCCCAAATTGTTTCTTCATCTTCATTATGTTGGATAAAAATGTAGCCTTCAACACTAATAATTTCGTCATCATCTTCATCAACAATATCATAAAACTCTCTAGGAATGATTTTCGATTCATTACTATTTAACTTTACACAAGCAAATTCATGACCAGAAGAACGACTAAATACAAGTGGATATAGTCTGGTTTCTTTATTTTCTGCATATAACCCCGCATCCAGATATAAATCTCTACTAGTTTGATTACCAAGTGTCGCATATACAGAACCTGTCTGTGCAATAAATTGATGAATACGATAAGGAAGGTAATTTTTCTTCTTTTGGGTATTTGAATTAAGGATATTTGCCCATTCCAGAAGTTGTTGAAGATGTTCAAGAGCTTTTGTTTTTTCTACTCCTGCAGCAGCGGATAACAGGTCAGCAATATTATTTAATGTTGCTGGTTTTCTGCGAATTAATATTCCTTCCTTAATTGCTAATGCAATTTGTTCTTCAATCCAGTTAGCAGTAGCATGATGTTCAAATTCATCAAAGCCATTTTCGATTGATATCCCGTTTTCGATTGCACTTTTCAAATCAACCTTATCAGGTGACTTACTACCGCCAATACTCCTAACCAAATATTCATTGACAACCTGAGCTGATTTAATTTCAGATCCAAAAATTGTAGATGCAATTTCTGCGACCTTTTCCTTCTGTTCCAAAAGAGTGGAGTCTTCGCTCGACACCATGGTTGCAGATGTGCCAATTGACAGTATGTGATTACTGGCAGCTGATTTTATTCTTCTTATTAATATCGAAACATCTGAGCCTTGTCGGCCTCTGTATGTATGCAATTCATCAAAGACCAAATACTTTATATTGTCTAAAATGTTTTTTCTTAAGTCTACATCCTTTCCACCCCTGGTCATGATTAACTCCAGCATCATGTAATTAGTTAGAATAATATGGGGTGTATTTAATCTTAGTCTATCTCTCTTCTCTTCATCTTCCTGGCCAGTATATTGGTCAAATGTTACAGGAAACGTTTTTTGATATTTTTCTTCATAGTTTACCTTAAACTTATCAATTTCCTTGAACTGAGAATTTATTAGAGCATTCATTGGATATACAACTACCGCCTGAACTTTATTGGTTGTTAAGGCTCCCTGATTGAGGATGTGGTTAAAGATTGTTGCCATGTAGGTAAGCGATTTCCCGGAACCAGTTCCTGAGGTAACAATAAATTCACTTCCTTTTGCACCTAATAGAATTGCTTCTTCCTGATGCCTATACAAACTGAATCCGCTAAATATTTTATCTATTTCACTATGAAGATGCCCTTCGTTTACCAAAGCTGATAATGGTCTTCCTTTTTCAAATGTCGGGTTGAATTGAACTAAAGGCTCCGGCCATAATTTCTTGTTGCTAATTTCTTTATCAACGAATTCAAGAATTTCCGGATCTTTAATATTCAAAAAACTTTGAATATAGGTTTTGTAATTATCTATTAGCTTTTTATGAAAGTTAAGTATATCCATATTCGAGTGACTTGATAATCTTATAATTTTTCAGTTAGTTTTATCGCTTCATTTAAAGAGCGTTTTACTAAAGGATTCTTGTTTGTCAACCAAAAACTTGTTTGTTTTATTCAAATGTACTATTAATTTTAAAAGCTACCTTAAGGGAGCAGTCTATTAAATTTTTAGAATTTAACTCTGAAGTGAAGAAACCACCATTATGTAAGAAATGTCCGGTCGGGACACTCAGTTGGAAAATCCAGTGATCTTGACCATCTTTTGTCGGGGTAAATTGACCATTACACAACAATCTTTATTTTGTCATCAATCAAACTAACGAGGTCTCCAAATATTTCCTGAAATTTTTCCGGTGTTTCAGTATGAACAGGAATTATTTTAACAGGGTTTAAATCTCTCACAAAATCTTTTATTGTCTGAATATCTGCATGGCCGCTAGTGTGTAAGCTTATGGTTTCTAATTTTGGGGCATCGAAAAATTCTAAAAAATATTTTGTTTTTGGATCCTTTTTATATCCTTCCCATTTTGAATATATCAAACCTGCATCACTATAGTCAATACGGTGTTCGATATCAGACAGCATGTTTTCTCTTACCAGGATACATAAATCACGCCTACTCTTAAGTTCCTTTTTAGATATTTTCCGCCTGGAGAAACGATTCATTTTTTTTGTTCCCTCCGGAGTATCGTGCATTTTTCGGGTAAGCCATAAAGGATAGAATATTTTTAATTCTGAATACTGTCCATTCGGAAGATTTGATAGGATATGAGCTGTGAAAATATCTATTATCAGATACCTGTTGACTTTTTTACAGGCTCTGTAAATCTGTTCTATCCTGTCGATATTGGCTGATGATTGCAAAACAAAAATATTTCCTTGAATTTTGCGCATAAAAGCTTCAGCTTTCATACCTATGATGTCCTCTTTATCTGCTACAAATTCGTCTTTAAAGATATTAGTCCCTTCTATTAAAAGTACATCTGGATTTTGAGTGCGAGGATGTTTTGCGAATTTCTCTGTTAATACTCCTTTTGCTCCGTGTCGACGAAAATCTCCTGTATAAATAACCTTCTTCCCATCACTTTCAATCAAGAATGCGTAAGAATCAAAAGCGGAATGATCAATTAAGAATGGAGTTACTATGAAATCATTTATTTTAATCGGGATTTCATTTTCGAGAACTCTTTCCGGTACAATTTTCTTGTCTTTTGAAATAAAATCAAAAATTGTGTTCTGAATTTCAAGTGATGTTTTTCCAATATAGATCGGAATTTCTTCTTTTACTGTTTCAAAAAGCCCAATGTGGTCGCCATGATTATGGGAAATAAATATCCCATTAATCTTCCTGTCCGTTATTTTGGAATACACAAACAAATCATCAACTAATAATTTCAATTTTGCTTTTTCCGGATTGTTTGTTTTCGGCAATTCTTCACCTATATCGAAAATAAGCCGGGTCTGATCAGAACAGATTTCAATGCAAGAGCCTCCAATTTGCTTTGCTCCTCTGTGTATTATTATCTCCATGAAAGTGATTTAATAACTGGATCGTAGTTATAGTATAGTTTTTGGACTGAAATATTTCCGAGGTTTTTTAGTCCGTCGTTTATCAATTTAATTGCATTATCTCCAATAAACGGGTGAAGTTTGTCTATCAAGAAATACCCGTTTAGTTTTTTGAACTTTTTATCGTAAAGTTTATCAAAATCTCGGACTTTAGCTTCTTTTGCTTTTCCGGGATATTGAATTCCTCCATTAATAAAAACAGCATCCATCAGGTACAAGTAAAAAAGCAGTTCGCTTATGATGCCAACTCTTATATTCTTGTATTTGAGTTCGAAAATCGAGAATTCATCAGCATTTAATCCCCATAAATCGATTGCACTTTTCTGACCTGTGAAAAGACGTGTTTCGGCACTCTTTTTCTCTGTGAAAACACCAGCAGGTAATTGTTGATTTAATGTTTCAAGATTGAATCTTGTCTTTAACAGTTTTTGTGGATCTGTTACAAATATGCTTTCTATTTTATCTTCAATTTTATTCTCGGAAATTGAACTTTGCTTTAATGAACCGGGATAGTTCATTACCAGGTCAGGTCTTTGAATAATGTGTGAAAAACTTTGCACTTCACTAATGTTCTTTTTTGAAACAGAAAACCAATTATACATCTTTTGGAATTTGAGTACCCTGAACAGAAACCGATTATAGTGTTCAATTTTTTTGTTATCCATAGATGGGGTCCATTCCAATTCAACTTTATCTATTTCGCCAGGAAGCCAACTTTTAAAACAAATAATCCAGCCTTCAAAGGCTGATTTATTTTCCTGCATGTTTCCTGTTGCATCCGATAATATGACTGATAAACACTTCATTTCAAGTGAAAAGTTTATCGACGAAGGTAGGCGCACAGACTTAAGTTCTTTAATCTTAGATAGAAGCTTAAGAATTTCGTTATTTTTCATCTATTTGTTCGTTAAACAAAACTTATTTTACGGTCAAAGTGATTGAGGATAACTATCAAAGTATCTATCCTATAGTCTAAGGTTCCTTTCTCGATCTGGCTGATCCGTGCCGGAGAAACACCTACCTTAAAAGCCAGTGCCTTCTGACTTATCCATGAATTATTACGCAATTCTTTAACCATCTCCCCGATCCTCTCCCTCTCCTGCTTGGTTAAGTTTGTATTAAAATTCCTTTTTGGCATATTGCTATTTTTTAACATAAGAAGTGTAGAAAGCTGCCATCTTTTTCATAAGCTTCTCTATTTGAGATATATCTTCCGGGGGCTGATCGATCCATTCCATCTTATCATATGTCCCATCGACAAACAGGGCACGGAATTTTGGAGATTTTAAATGATGAACGATATCTTTAAAATCGCTGACCTTTTCAATTTTAAAGATTGGATCTTTCTTAGAGTATTCTTTTACAAGGTCATCGGTTGGCTTCTGAAGGTAGTAATCTTCTGTAGTATAACTAAATAGTTTTCCGTCAGGCAGGAAGATCTGAAAGACTTCATCAGTCTGCCGAATGCGGTAAACAGTGGAGCTGCTCCGGTTCTCCAAGATCTCAAGAGTGCAAACCTCCATCATTTTTAATCGCTTGACAATATCAATACCAGGTTGGATTACAACATCAACAAAATGCTCATTAAAAAGACTATCGATCTGTATATGGCTAAGCAAGTGCCAGTCATTCCTAAAAATTACACCTTTCATATATGTTTCCATTGTTTACACAAATTTAGGGTTTTTATTGTCCCATGCTCAAAAACAATAATAGCCAGCCGTTTCTCGATGTTAACGGCTGGCTATCCGCCCATGTCTCAGCGCATTTGCTTTTAAATTTTGCTTTAATAAAGTTCATAGGATTAAACAGTTTTTTCGGTGTGTCACTTTTTAAAATTTAGAATAGAAAAGTAAGCGGGGATGGGGTTCCCAACCCCGCTTTTTTTAACTGACCATTTCAACTTCTTCCACTTCTTCGACCTCGTCATGGTTTTCTGATTTGATATTGAAATAAGGTACTGTTTCCGGAAATCTTTCAGCTATATAACTGATAGCCTTGTAAGCTTCACCGCAAACTTTGAAAGCCAGGTTTTCATCTTCTTCCAGGCTCTCTTTCCAGCCCTGCAGATAAACAGCTGAGTTAATTTTTTGCTGTTCAGGAGCAAAATTATTGCTGGCCATAATGAAAGCGGAGCTTATTTCTGCTACCAGTTCTTCAATTGCATAGGCCTGTTTATGGTCTTTATAGCTCTCATTAAACTTTTTTATTCTCCCGGTTCTGATTTCGTGGCCGGTGCTGTGTGTTACTTCGTGTAACATCGTAGCATAAAAAAACTCATTGTTTTTAAATTGGGGTCTGTCAGTAAGTTGAATAAAATCTTCAATAGGACTATAAAAACACCGATCTGAACCGGGGACCAGGTTAATTTTGCATTCCCATGAAGAAAGAACTTTTTCGCAACCTTCCAGAATTTTTTCCGGATTTGAGTTAATATTTCCATTGCCTTCTGTTTCATTTAACAAGGTGTTATTGATTACTGTTTGCAAGCTTTCCCCAGTCTGGACATTTGAAAACTGAGCAACATTAAAAACATGGTGAATTTTAATAAATGGTAGCTTTGTTATTTTAGCCTCATTTAATTGTGCTGTTGTCCAGGTGTTATATGGGTTTTCAGGTAAATTTTTCCTTTGTCCGTTTACCATTTTGTAAAAAGAAAAGCTGTAAAAATATACCGGCAAACCTTCACTTCCTTTGTTAACCAGATAACCAAGGCTTAAGCCNNCTGAAACCTTTAAACATTGAAGCAAAAAGAAGAAAAATAAAATTCCCGTTTTTGTACTGGTGGCCGGTCTTGTAATTAGTTACGGCTGAATTTTTGTTTACAGGAACAAACCAAGGTTTTTCCCAAGATTCATTTAATTTGCGGTTTAACATCTCGTTAAACATCTCCTGAAGTTGTTCTTTTTTCAATTTGTTAATCAGTTTTTACGGTGTGCCTCACCTTCTAAAATTAAATTATCACATATGGTTCCATGTGGATTAAAAACACTGTTTATCAATTAAATAACATAATTAAAGATACAACCATATATGATATTATCCAAATATTTTAACAACTATTTTCAAACATTTCTTTACTTTTTGCACTCATAATCATTACGTTAAGGAGATCAGCAGCTCCGATATTAATAATTATTTGCTGTCTAAATTGGTTGATATCTATTCAGGATCTTGTTGGAATCAGATAGGGACCCGGCAAAAAACACCTTCATTCTTCCTTTTTCATTTTTGCCCGGGAGCAAAAATGTATAAACAATCATTTCGGNNATGTTTTTCCCCTTAAAAACTTCTTTATTTCTTCAAAAAACGATCGAAAGGCAAATACAGCCGCCTACCATAATCAACATATTTAACATGTTGGCGATGAATTATTTAAAATTCTGAGAATTATTAATTCAGATTTTGATTTAGTTGGTGAGAAAAAAAGTAATGGAAGACTAGTTGGCAATGTTCTTACAAAAATTACTATCTAATTGGTTTTTACTCTTCTTAAAAATAGTTTCTCTCTTATCGCAAATATCTTGTCAATTGTAACCATATCGATATTACTGTCAATAGTTCTTAGAATTTTTACATCGTTCATTCTGCAAATTTCTTTTATGGAGATCTTATTTCGAAAAGAGTTAGTAAAACCCTTGAATTCATTTTCACCCAAATTTACATAGGGAATAGGGACAATTTTAAATTCGTTTGGTGTTAATTCTAATACACCTCCACCGTAGTATCTACCGTAAAGCTCAGAGTATGCTAGTGTTAGAGAATTGTAAAAGGAAAAAATCATGTTTTCTATCTCGAAATTGTCTCGCATACTAACAATATAAGCACTATCAGTTGACAATACCCCTGCTTCATTTTTAATAAATTTCGGATACTCATTGCATCGCTTGAAGAAAAAAGCTTCCGGTGCTGGACCTATATTTGGGATTTCAAACCAGTTTTTACGAAGGGACGTTTTATAACGTTTGTCAATCTTACGTTCTTTCCCTATTTCAAGGTAGTCCCAAATTTTGGCATTCCTTCGAATTGCTGAGTTCTTATCAAGTGCCAATAGGAATGCTGGCTTAGATTTATTAATTAATTCTTGATACTCATCCGATGTAAATACTACACTCCCATTTACGAAAATACCTTTTTGAATAATCGGTTTAATAAATGTTTGTAATGAATATTCCTCGACTGTTTTTGCATCTACAATAAAGAAGTCATTTGCAGCGGTAACTATCCCAGCTTTTGAGGAACAATAGTAGTTTATTGTATTAAGTCTTTGCTTCAATCTTTCAAGTAATTCAATTTCTTCTGTTTCCAAATGGTGGTGGGTCCACTTGGAATCTTTAACATTAATGTTCTGGGCTAAAGTATATTTGCCAACAGAAAGGTCAGTAAGCTTATTAATATTACAATAGTAAATACCTTTATTTTCTGATTTTCTTTCACCAATTAAGATCAATGTATCTTGACCCTTACAGTCTTTAAAGAGTAATTCATTAAAAGTAAATATCTCAACTCGTTCAAACTCTTTAAGAATGAGAGATCGTAGCTCTCCTGCAAATTTAACCTGAAGCAATTCTGAAGGAAGTACTAAAGCTAGGATTCCTCTATAATTTGTAAATTTAATACATCGAACTAGGAAAGCAGTCCAAATATTTATAGGCCTGATGTCAGCTAAGTTAGCTTGGTCGTGAATTGATTTACAAAGCTCAACTTGAGATTCCATTAAGAGTCTTTTCCTAATGTAAGGAGGATTCCCAATTACGAGTGAAAATTTGCTAACATTGTTTTTTTGGTATTCTAAAAAATCAGAATGTATTGCGGAAAATACCTTCTTCTTAATATCAATGGTAATTTTTTCTAGTTCTTGTAAATTCTTCTCGACCGCAACGAATTTTTTTACTTTAGGAGATAATGAATTGTGATAAAAAATTGTTTTCACAAAAACACCATCACCCGCACTCGGCTCAAGTATAGAAATTGAAGATCTTTCTTTCAGCTTATTTGAAAGATAATCTACCAGAAAGTCTGCGATAATCTTTGGAGTGTAGAAGGAACCATTTCTTTTCCTATCTCTCATTTTTTCCTAATATCTTTAAGTTCATATGGTCTTATCTTCTTTCTCAGTTCGCCTAGCTCTTGAATTCTAGTTTGTATGGAAATAAGTGATTTATATGCTTCATTTGCTTCTTTTAAATCATCCCTACCAACTCTATCAATTAAATCGGCTAATTCTTTCATAAGCACTGTAACGGTTCTAACCTTTATTTCCTCTCGTCTTTCAAAGATTAATTGTGCTCTATTGAGATAGAGTCGTACTTCTAGGTACCTCGAAGCTGTATATTTGCCAAATATTTGAAAATCATCATTTAATTCAAACAAATCAGAATAATCTATATTTGAAGGATCTGCATAACTTAATGTATCCAAATTTGGTTCATTGGGCCAATCATCGCTTTTAAATCTGTTGCAGATTGGACAAGAATAAAAGAGATTGCAAATATCATTTTCAAGGTTTTTAAAAAGTGATTTTGGTCTGAAATGGTCGATATGAAAATTATTAATCCCGCCAAATTGAGATTCGTGTATTGAACAGTACACACATTGATAATAACATTCTTTTGCAATCTGCTCTTTCCAGTCAGAATAGATACCGCCCTTAGGTTGAGTAGCTGGGTCCTTATTAACTAGCTTCCAGTTCATTATTTATTCAACTTTTTTTCAAGTTTAAATTTGAGCTCTTCTAATGCAGTTATCTGTTTTTCATACTCAATAAGCCATTCTTCTCTATCTTTTAAATCAAAACTAAAAGGAATACTGAGTTTTATTTGAAGTGCCTTAAGCCTTTCAATATCATTAGCTTCCCCCTTTCCAGATGCAATTTTTCTTGTAAGATCATCTACTTGCGAAAGTTCCTTTTGATTTTCTTCCAAGTATCTTTGACAAGCCCTATTTATAATTTCGACCTGCTTTATTGTAAACTCTTTTTTCGAGAAAATGTAATCGTACTCATTGATCTTATCTTGAAGGATTTGATCTTCCGGAAAGTTTGTTAATGTGAAAATTGGAATGTATTTATATCGTTCCCTAATATATCCAACTAGATCACTACCATTATACTCGACAGGAGCTTTATCTAATTGACTGTCATTATATAGCTTTTCATCGATTACCAGTGCAATAATATTTTCAGAATCAATATAACCATAATAATCACTATATTTTTCAAAAGGAAATATATCGCTTACCTCAATTTCAGAATGAAGTTCTTTTAGAAACAACCTAAGCCGAATAGTATTAGTTTCACGTTGCTCTTTATTATCATCGACAATTGCAATTTTTGCCATACTATTTTTCCTTAGGTAACCAAATTTTAAAACGAGCACCTTTTAATTCTGGGTCTTGGTCAACTTTTATATTGCCACTTAAGTCATCAACAATTGATTTTACAATAGTTAATCCTAACCCTGTACCAACACTTTTGCTTGTACCTGTTGAAACAGTTTTTGTGGAAAATAATGGTTCGAAGATTCTTTTTTGAAACTCCTTTGCAATACCTGGCCCAGTATCTGAAACACTAAAGAAGTATCCTTGTGCCAGTCTAGTATCTTCTCTATTAATTGTAATTACAACTCTTCTGACTCCGGGTTTCAAATTGCATGCAGTATAAGCATTTGTTAAAAGGTTTATCAAAATGGATTCAATATCCATCTGGTACGTTCTTGAAACCAAAAATTCACCTTCTGTTTCAATTTTTATCGATGATGCTTCAAAAGCAGGCTTCAATTCTTTAACTACGGCATCGATTGTTTTTTTAATATTAATATTCTTCTTGCTTCGTTTTTCTCGCTGAACTCTTGTTAACGCATAGGCCCCCCAAGCTGCCACTTTCCTCGAGTGTTTTAATGCTTTGTCTATTTCAGATATAGCAAGTTCAAGATCAGGGGGATCACTCCTTATTAATAATCTTGCATTGTCCGTCGCATTTGTAAAAAGTGAAATTGAACCTTCAGTTTCATGCCCGAATACTGCAGATGAGATTCCAATTGTTGCGAGTCCACTTAGTACTCTATTCCAATTCAGAAGTTCAGAAATGGTTTTGTCAACTTTTTTTGTTATTACATCAACTTTTTCAATGCTTATTTCAATAGGTCGTGTAACATCTGAGGTGGTTGATTTTGTATTAGTGCTTTCTATTTCTGACTTGATTGATTCTAAGTCTTCCTTAACTGAAAAGAGCTGCATTTGAATTTGTTCTGCTTCTTTTGAACTTGAGGTTTTTTTCGATTCCCTGCTTTTCTCAATTAAAGGATAAATATTGGCTCTATGTGTTTCGAGCATATTTATAGAACCTAAAACAAAATTTCTTAAATCATAGAATGACTCTGATTCGACTAATCCTTCCCTTGCAGCACTATCGGATAAATCAATATTATTATCACGCGAAATAAAGATTGCCCCAATAAGTTGATTAGGTGTTACACTATAACTCTCAGCGCCACGACCTATCCCGGCAGGATCCTTAGCTTTTCTTTCAGCAAGTTCTAGCCAGTCATAACCAAATTGAGAATTCGGGAAACCGTAAGGTTTTACTGCGATATTATCTCTGTAGATCTTTATTCCGGCATTATTATCTAGAAATTCTCTTAATTCAGAAAGTTTGAAAGTGGTGCCCTGAACTGAAGCAGCTTCCCTGAGAAAAAACAATAGTTTTAATGATATTGGTCCGCACTTCAAATCTTCTGAAACTTCTTGATCTTCTGTTTTATTAATTTTAGAAAGAAGTTGTTGCCATTTAATTTCTTGAATTTCTACTTTGTTAGTGTACTTGTCTTTAATAGTGTAAAGAATATCCGATCCTTTACCCCCATACAATGCATCTAATTCGATCTCGGCGGCTTTAAAGAACTCGGAATTAACTCTCTTAGAGAATGAGGGAGCAATATCATTTCTTAGTTCAATCTGAAAATCCTTAACATCATTAAAGGGTGGGGTTAGAGCTGATAATTCATAATATAGATTTTCAATATTTGAAACAGACCACTTCTGACGAAGATTTGTTATTTTGATTTCAGTTCCGGTTTCACTTGGCTTTCCGTCTTTGTTGGGAACATTTATTGAAGTGGGATAAAACAGTTCAACATCAATATCAGAAATATCTTTTCCCTCAACATCAAATGCGTCCCAATTAACGATCAGCCCAATTAAAGTGTCTTGCTCTGTTTTTGTAATCAATTCAAGACTTCCGCCAAGTCTATCAGCTGAAATTCTTCCAATTCCTTTTTCTCCAGTTTTTCTTCTACCAGTTTTACTATGTTTTGATGTTCTCTTACTCGAAAAGCCTATGTGCAACCAACCATTTATTAAATCATCTTTCGTCATGCCAAATCCATTATCGGCTACACGAATAAAATTGCCTCCTTTTCTGCAATATACATCAACATCGACGTTCTTTGAATCAGCATCGTAGCTATTTTTAACTAATTCAATTAATGCGGTAGTATGGTCTTTTATACTGTCCCGACCCAAGTGGATTAAGGTTTTTGCATCTACAAAAAAATGCTGGTACTTTTTGTCAAGCTTAGATAAATCTCTTGTTAGCTTGAAAATGGCTCGGTAGTCAGGATTACTTTCTTTCAGTAATACCTGAAGTTTTTCTTTCAAATCATTTTCAGTATGCACCATTATTGTTAAAAATCTTGATATAAAGTTAATGTTTTATTTAAAACTCCCTTCAGGCATAACTACAAGTTATCATTCACATAATCAAGCTCTTTTTTACTATAAGTCAGATTTCATTATTAGCGAGTAGCTACAAAGACATTATCAAAGTGTATATTTTAAAAATTAATTTAAATGGCTGTGTTGACGAAGGTCAGTCAATGAAACAACAGTCAGAATAAACGCAGCCAATACCATAATCCAATCATTTGGCCTGAATTATTTTAAACTCTGAAAATTATTAATTCAGAATTTGATTTTGCTGGTGAGAAAAAAAACAATAGAAGACTAATTTTGAGAAATAAGCTCTTTTGGTATATGGTTTAAACTTAGAACATTCCAGGTATTGTCCATGACCTGGCTCTTGAACGCATCAGTAATCTTCAAGTATTTTTTCAAATCTTTCTCTTTTTTTGGTGCTCCCATATCCTGTAAAGCTTTTATATTAACCCCTAGCATTATGCTATTGGTAATAAAAGTCTTTCTGGCAGTATGGAAGGTAATTGACTCATGGAGAGGAAGCGATTCTTCTGTTGTTTCACTGCCTATCACACTTTTTTTTATCACCAGCCGGTTAAATCCTGTTTTTGGGAGCTGTTTCGAAGCAATAATTCCACAGCCTTCCTTCAAATATTCGTTAATATTCTGAATGGACATTTTTGGAAGGGGATCTTCATCCTTTTCATACTTTTTAAGTATTTTAAGAGCGAAATCATTAAGTGGGAGAGTTTTAACATACCCAGTTTTTACTTGTGTTTTAGTCAAGAGCTTCTCATTTATATGCTCTCGCTTCAGAGAAATTACATCACTATATCGGAGTCCTGTAAAGGATGCAAAACAATACAAATCTTTCACTTTATTTAATCGACGGCTTTCAAAATTATAATCCATAAATACCAGAAGTTCATCCATACTTAAGAAAACAACCTCTCTCTCAGGTTCTTCAACTTTAAGTTTATCGTAGATCTTACCCTGATAATAGTTACGTTCTCCTGCCCAATGCAGGAATGTTGAAAGTACTCTGGTAATCTTGGCATAGTACCCAGTTTGCTTCCTTTCGGTTATGAATGTATACTTCTTAAGTTTATCAATAAACTTAACATCAATATTGTCCCAGGTTAAAATATACTTTGTAGATTCTTGAAATCGGGTTAGGTAGTTTTTTACGGTAGTATATCCCTTTATAGTGCGTTCTGCCTTATCCGATTTATTCGATTCTATAAAATCGCTGAAAACATCCATAAAAGAAGTTGATTTGAGCAAATCTGCTTCTTCAGGAATATTGAGAAGATTTGTCAGCTCAAATTCCGAAGGTTTCCTTCTTTCCTTTGTAGCCTTATTGAATAATAATTTGGCCTGGGTTTCAACCTCATCGATAAATGAGTTCATTTTTGAGTTATCATCATAGTCTTTTTCTGATAGAGAAGTAAGCCTTAACCGCTGGTTTCTTTTATTCCAATCACGAATTCGTGCTTTTCCCAACTTCATTCTATAGGACTTATATTCGCTTGTGATTTGAGCCAGGAGAGAAACCTTTCCTTGTTTATCAAGCTTTTCTGATTTAAGATAAAATACGATTTGTGCCATAATTGAGTGTTTTATACCTCTTTAAGTAAACAAAAAAGTAGGTGCAGATTAGGTGCAAATAATTAATCAAATGTAATAAAATGAAGTCTAATAAACAAAACATATTTATTTAACATGCTGTATATCAGATATAATAATATAATGAAGTCAAATGCAATAAAATAGATTGAAGTCCCGCTCCGGGTACTTAAAAAAGAGTGAGAGTGAGAGTGAGAGCGAGTTAGCCCGAACGAACACTCTCGTCTCTTTTTCCTCAAAACTCACTCACACACTCACACTTTATTTGCCCTGCACTCTTGCGGTCTGAAAGTTACAAAAATGCAAACTCACTCTGAGCACTGCGCCATTCAATGAGTTTTTCGACAAAGATGCAACCAAGGTGGAAAAGCCAGAGGCCTTAACCACATCTGGCCGGATCATATTGACCACCAAAAGCCGGAATTAAGTGCTTGTGCTTAAGTTATGCAGATAAATTGTAATCTTACCGGCGAAGTGTAGTCAATAAGCCCGGCTTTTGCACCACGCTAAGCGTAAACCCGATTTAAATTAATTTCTGCTTTCATTTTTTTATTAATTTCTGCATATTGATTTGTTATATTAAGTTCATCCCCCTCCGGGGGATGAACTTCATTTTATTGAGGTAGAACAACAGTACTTGCGTTCAATGTAACTGCAGTCTGTGCCAATAACCTGCCAAGAACTTTAGCGCCGGTATTAAGTGAAATCAAAGTTTTACATAAGATATTTCCGCTGAAATCAACACCTGTTCCAAGTTGAGCTTTTGAACCAGCTACTACCCAGAAAATGTTTTTGGGGTTTGCTCCATTTGCTAAAGTAATAATAGCACTATTTGCTACCGTAAGGTCTCCGGCAACCTGGAATACCCATGAGGCACATGGATCACCACCACCGTCTAATGTAAGACCTGTTGTTATTAAAAGCCCTGTGCTCCATTTATATACACCCGGAGCCAAAGTCTGGCTATTAAGATTTCCAGCTAACAGTTCAGTAACAGTCGGAGCCAAACCATTTGCTGTGGTAAATGCAGTTGCCATGTTAGTTACTGCTGTGGTCAGATTAGCAGGAGTCGGAGCCGCATAACCGGGTGCGTATATATTTCCGGTTACTAAACTTGAAGTAGAAAATGCACCCCCTGCCGGAAGAATTAACCCAAATCCAGTTATATATGTTGCTGCGGCCGGACTTATTCCCATATTACCTGTAATTGCAGTAACTCCTGTAGTTGAGATTCCTGATTCTGATAATATTACATAATCTCCAGATAATCCTAAATTTACCAGCTTGGTACAAACAGCGGATAACAGAGTAAAGTTTGCGGTAACATTTTTATTTGCATTCATAATAATTGATTTTGGACTTATGATACCAGTTGCATCTCCACTCCATGATGTAAATACATAGCCTGCATCTGGGGTTGCTGTAAGTTCGACTACAGTTCCATAATCGTAAGTTAACTGATCCGGATGTTTTATAACTGTTCCTTTGATTGCTGTTATAGCTAATGTAAATGTTTGCGGTATAGTTGAGAAGGTCCATACATAGACACTCGCAAGTGGGGTACCCGGAACATTCCTAGCTCCGGTGGTAATTGTTGCCGTATAGGTTTTTCCTGCAAGAAGAGCACTAACTGGTGTAAAGGTAGCAGTAGTATTAGAGTAGTTTACTGTGCCTGAAACCGGTGTTACTCCATCCATTAATGTAAAGGTCGATGTGGTGATAGTTAAAGGATCCATTGGTACACTAAAATTAGAGCTGATAACTTTATTCAGAGCCACGTTTGTGGCCAGATTTAACGGGTCGGTAGAAATCACCGTGGGCACAATAACGGATCCAGTGGAAAATGTCCATACATATTTATTAGCCAATGTTATGCCTTGTACATTCTTAGCTCCGGCTGTAATTGTCGCTGTATAGGTTTTACCTGATATAAGAGCACTGCCTGGTGTAAAGGTAGCAGTAGTATTAGAGTAGTTTACTGTGCCTGAAACCGGTGTTACTCCATCCATTAATGTAAAGGTCGATGTGGTGATCGTTAAAGGATCCATTGCCATGCTAAAATTAGCGCTGATCACTTTATTCAGAGCTACATTTGTAGCTAGATTTAATGGATCAGTAGAAGTCACAATGGGTATTGCACTGGTTGTAAAAGTCCAAATACAATTACTTTGTAAGACATTGTCATGTAAATCTTTAACCGTTGCCTTAACCGTGCCGGTATAGGTAGTGCCTGGTAAAAGGTCGCTGGAAGGTGTAAAGGATGCTATTGCTCCTGAGCACGAAACTACTCCTGTCACCAGCGATACTCCTTTTGCTGCCGTTTCTAAGGTAAAAGATGTCGAAGTTATAGTTACGGGGTTAATGTTTTCATTAAAGGTTACCGTAATTATTTTATTGAGAGGTATATCTTTAGTAAGATTTACCGGGTCACTGGATATCACAAGAGGGTATAGTCCGAGGATTTTTACATTATCATCTTTTTTGCATCCCGCAATCAAAACAAACCCTATTATTGCAAGGGTTATTAATAGTTTTTCTGGTTTCATTTTTTTGTTTTAAATCATTATTAAAAATTAAAATATTATTCTTTGAAATCCTTTGTCCATGGAAATACCAGTNNAATAGTTTTCAATTGCAAATAAATTTCCCCAAAACAAAAATACGTCCATTAATACGGAAAATCGTTACACAAAAACAGAAAGAAGTTATATTATTCACAGATATTTAAGTGGATACTTATGATTTAATATTGTTACCATTCATAAACATAATTTCTAAATAGAAAGCTTCGAATTTCAATTTCCGTGCAGATTCTTCTATGAGACTGTTATAATCATCTTGTGACTTGGTCCAACATTGGCAGTGTTGAATTCCAAAAATGGATTACTCGCTTGGCGGGGTAAGAGAGCATGAAACCTGATTTACAATATCTTGATAATGCCTTATTTACAGATTCCTGAAATCGAAGTTCACTTTTTGAGTCAACTTTGTATAAACCATACAAAGAACACTTCTTAATAAGGGATGAAAGATTTTCAAAAGAAAGAAATTTATAACATACTAAACCAACTCATTTTGTAATATAGTGGAAAAACCAGTGGGCTTGACCATAGTTGGCCGGATAATATTGACCACAAAAAGCCGGAGTTAAGTCTTTGTTGTTTAGCTATGTAGGTAAACTGTAATCTTACCGGCGAAATGTGGTCAATCAGCTTGGCTTTTGCAATATTATTTAAGAACTGAATACAGATTGCAACTTTTGTCCGTTGGGGGTACTTAAAATAGAGCGAGAGCGAGAGTGAGAGCGAGTCAGCCCGAACTCTCGCTCTCTATCTTTTTTCCTCGCTCCCGCTTTCACACTCATGCTTCCCTTGGAGGCACCATCTGACTTTAGTTGTGATAGTATGATCCTTTAAATCACTCTGAAGGTTGAATTTACGGGTTTCAAGTCTCTCTTGCTCCTTCCTTTTCTGTTGAGTCCAATTATAGGAATAATGTAATATTTTTTCAAAATCATGTAACATTTTCCGGAATTAACAGGCTTACTTTTATGCAGCGAAAATTCAGACACAACTTTACAGCCAGTTTTTGGGATTAAATTTTAATAAAATGGAAACGAATAAATTAATTAATCCCTTCAACAAATTATTGGAGGCATTAGCAAAAGAAGATAATGGTACAGATACAATAAGTTAGTGTTAATTGGAAGCAAAAAAAAGAAAGGAGTATAAATATGGCAGAATTTGGATCACCATTTTCAGGGTTAGCAAATGAAAAGAAACTCACAGAAGCGGAACTCATAAGAGCAATACGTTTCATGATAGCGTCAGAGTATGAAGCAACTCAGTTGTACATGCAGCTTGCCGAGTCAACCGACAACAGGCTCGCTGTGGCGGTACTCAAAGACATAGCGAATGAGGAACGGGTACACGTTGGAGAGTTTTTGAGATTACTCCGGGAACTTGCTCCCGATGAAGAAAAATTTTATGCGGAAGGGTCAAAAGAAGTAGAAAAAATGATCAAGAAGATGAAGAAAAATGTACAGGGGAAACCTATCCGGTAAGTTATAATTCAAGTTGATTCATAGACTTTTAATCAGAACAAGTAGTGGTTAGACTTTGGACAAACACTTTGAGGATAAATAATAAGTAAACTGAAACTATTTCGAGATGAATCAACATATTGTAAGAATAAATTCGATTAGGCACATCACCCACGATGTGCTTAAAATTGTTACTGAGAAACCTAGGCATTATAATTTTACTCCAGGACAGGCTACTGAAATCTCTATAAACAAAGAGGGATGGAAGAACGAAAAAAGACCATTCACTTTCACCTGCCTGCCGCAGCATGATTATCTTGAGTTTTCCATTAAAACGTATCCTTTGCACAAAGGCGTTACTAATCAACTTTTACAACTGAATAAAAATGATGAGCTGATTCTGCACGATGTCTTTGGTGCAATTACATATCTGAGCGAGGGTATCTTTATTGCCGGAGGAGCAGGTGTTACTCCATTTATTTGCATCTTCAGATATCTTCAGTCAAAAAATGAAATTGGTGATAACAAGCTCATCTTTGCCAATAAAACACAAGGCGATATAATTCTTGCAGATGAATTTAAAACTTTGTTAGGCAAGAATTTTATCAACATTTTATCCGATGAAAAAGTTGATGGGTATGCTCATGGGCAAATCACTGAAGGTTTTATAAAGGATTACGTTAGAGACACTAAAAAAAATATTTATGTATGCGGACCTCCGCCAATGATGGAATCCATTGAAAAGTTCTTATCCAATTTACATGTTGATAAAAAAATGATTATCAAAGAAGTATTTTAATAAAACATTAAATGGAATGAAAAAGCTTGAAAATAAAACGGTATTTATTACAGGAGGATTATCGGGAATTGGTATGGCATGTGCCTTTGCAGCAATAAAGGAGGGCGCCAACGTAGCAGTAGCTGATTTAAAATCAGAAAATAGCGATAAGGCAATGCTGGAGATTAAAAAGGAAAATCCCAGGGCCATTTTTATTGAATGTGATGTATCGGTATTTGCGCAGGTTCAAATGGCTATTCAAAAAGTGGTAAGCACATTTGGAAGCCTTGATGTTGCTCTTAACAATGCAGGAATTGGGGGTGAATCGAGTAAAGTTGGTGATATGTCAGAGCAAGCTTGGCTCAAAGTGATTGGCATAAACTTAAATGGTGTTTTCAATGGAATGAAGCATGAGCTGACACAGATGGTCAAACAAAAGAAAGGGGTAATAGTAAATATGTCCTCAATTCTGGGTAAAGTAGGTTTCGCCACTTCAGCTCACTATGTTGCAGCAAAACATGGCATTATTGGGCTTACACAAACTGCTGCATTGGAGTACGCTACTGAAGGAATAAGAATCAATGCAATCTGTCCGGGCTTTATTGAAACGCCTTTGCTCACCAATGCTGGCATTATCAAAGATTCAGATCTTCAAAAGTATATTATTGGGCTACATCCAATGAAACGTTTAGGAAAATCAGAAGAAGTCGCCTCTGGGTTTATCTTCCTTGCTTCTGATGACAGCTCATTTTTAACAGGAACAGCACTCGAAATTGAAGGTGGCTTCCTGGCACAATAATTAAAATAACTAAAAATAGTAACTCAAAGTTTAATTGCAGCCTTTATCAAATTTGCAGAGAAATGAGTTAACGGAAATGAATTTCAGTCTATTTTCATATAAAGCAAGACTACATGGCAAAATATTCAAAAAAAGCTCAAAACAAAATTGAGGAAATAATGCATGAATTTAAGGAAGGAACTTTAAAATCAGGCAGAAATGGTGAGAATGGTAAAGTAACAAACAGGAAACAAGCCATTGCTATTGGTATAAGTGAAGCAAAAGAAGCTGGATTAAAAGTGCCTGCAAAAAAAGCTGCAAAATGATATCCGGGTAATGTAGAAACAGTAAAAATTCTGTTTGGTTTAGTCTATACTGGTTTGTCAGGTTGGCAAAACGGCATCAGGGATATGGAAATTTTCCAACCTTCTTTCCATGACCAACGAAAAGGTACTCGAGCGTGATACCCGTTAATCAGTTCTTCATAAAAAGACAACAACCAGGCAGAATTTTTTTCTTTAAATGATTTATTAAGGCATTTTTAGAAATAGCGATAAAAAATCGAGTATAAAACTAAATTATGAGCAAAAATATTTCGGACCAACTGGTGGAAGCATTAGTTGATGCAGGTATCCAAAGGATCTATGCAGTAACAGGAGATAGTCTCAATCACTTAAATGCAGCTGTGCACCGTAACGGTAAAATCAAATGGATCCATGTACGGCATGAAGAGACCGGTGCATTCGCTGCTGGTGCAGAAGCCCAGCTTAATGGACTGGCATGTTGCGCTGGCAGCAGTGGACCAGGTCATGTCCACCTGATAAACGGATTATATGATGCCCACCGTTCATCGGCTCCAGTACTGGCCATTGCCTCTACACTCCCAACCAAAGAATTTGGAACAAGTTATTTTCAGGAAACAAACACAATCAAACTTTTTGACGATTGCAGTTGCTACAATCAGGTTGCTGCCACTCCTGCACAATTGCCACGCATGCTTCAGGCCGCTCTTCAGCATGCCGTCCATAAAAAAGGCGTAGCTGTCATTGGATTGCCTGGTGATATTACCAACCTTCCTTCAGTGGCACCTGAAACTACTACCATACTTTTTCGGAACAAGCCTGTTGTCAGACCATCCGAAGACGAACTGTTACAACTGGCCTCATTGTTAAACTCGCACAAAAAGGTAACAATTTTCTGCGGGTTAGGTGCAAGGGAGGCACATACAGAAATTATTCAGCTTGCAGAAAGACTAAAGGCTCCCGTAGCCTATTCTTATAAAGCGAAAATGGCGATCCAGTATAATAATCCCTATGAAGTAGGGCTCACCGGATTACTGGGGATTCCATCAGCATATCATAGCATGCATGAGTGTGAATTGCTTGTATTATTGGGTACTGATTTCCCATATACTCCATTTATGCCAATTAAAAATAAAATAGTTCAAATTGATATAAAACCTGAAAACCTCGGAAGAAGAGCCAAACTCGATCTGGGGCTATGTGGAGACGTGAGAGATACCCTAAATGCACTTATGTCTATGGTTGAGATGAAAACAGATACAACTTTCCTTCATCAGCAATTGGCGTTTTATAATGAAGTAAAGAAGAAATTACTGATCTATGTAAAGGATACTGGGAAACCAAATGCAATTCATCCTGAATTTGTAGCCTCCGTGATTAATGAGCTTGCCGCCAGGGATGCTATTTTCACTGTCGACACTGGAATGTGTTGTGTATGGGCTGCACGGTATATTGAAGGAACAGGCGAGCGAAAAATGCTAGGTTCGTTCAATCACGGTTCAATGGCAAACGCAATGCCTCAAGCCATTGGTGCAGCGCTTGCATGTCCCGGCAAACAAGTGATTGCATTCTGCGGTGATGGAGGCCTGTCTATGTTGTTGGGAGATCTGATGACAATTGTCCAGTATAAATTACCTGTAAAGATCATTGTTTTTAACAACCGAACTCTTGGAATGGTGAAACTGGAAATGGAAGTAGCGGGGATTCCTGATCGGGAGACAGAGATGATGAACCCAGACTTTACAAAAATAGCAGAAGCAATGGGAATGCAGGGTATTACCATAAGTGAGCCTGATGAAGTGAAATCAGGATTAGAAAAGGCTTTTCTACAGGAAGGCCCTGTATTGGTTACGATTCAGACTGATCCTAATGCTCTTGCAATGCCTCCTAAGTTGGAATTTGACCAGATGAAAGGTATGGCATTATATATGGAGAAAATGATGTTAGGTGGTCGGATGGATGAGGTATTTAATATTATTTCGTCCAACTATAAACATTTGAGTGAGGTGATATGATTTGGAAAAGTATTTGTGATTAATGAGTTTAATAAGCATTGAGCATTCCGGTTTTCATTCCTCAGTTTGCCCGGATTTTCCAAACAGGTTGCAACTTTTGTCCGTTCGGAGTACCAAACGAAACAAGAAGTTAGTTTCGATCTCTTTTTTTGGAACTCCCTAATGCTTCACTAATCTTAAGTATGAGCTGCATGGATTCTGTTGACTGAATTTGTCTGGTTGAACATTCATCCTGTTTTGTATCAACTTAGCAATTATCGATTACTTTTGTGTTTCAAACATGATCCCGGATTGTGAGGTGAAATAACAAAATGTTTTATATTAATAATTTAACTTATTAGGAGATAAAATCATGAAAAAAATATTTCCAATAATTGTAACATTTGTTACAGTTTTACTGGCCTCTGTTTCCGCTTTAGGTCAGCAACCGACAACAACAGCAACGGCTTCTGCAGCAAGGCCTCAATTCAGAACACCACCAAGAATTATATCACCTGAAATCCTGCCGGATAACAAGGTCTCTTTCAGGGTCTATGCAAAGGATGCAACAAAGATCACCGTATCGGGTGAATGGCAGGATGGTCCTAATTCAACCGAAGCGCTTGTCAGAAACGACACTGGATTGTTTACGCTTACACTCGGACCGCTAAAGCCTGAGCTATATGGATACACTTTCAATGTAGATGGTGCACGAACGATTGATCCGAATAATGTTCAGGTTCGTCGAGACGGCACTCGATACGCAAGTTTTTTCATAATCCCTGGTATTGAATCTGATCTATATGTTCAGAAACCCGGAGTTCCTCATGGTAATGTGTCAAAAGTATGGTACAATTCTCCTGTCCTTGGAATGGATCGCAGGGTATATGTTTATACACCTGCAGGTTATGAAAAAGGCAATCAGAAATACCCCGTATTTTACCTGCTTCACGGAGCCGGAGGCGATGAGGATGCATGGACTAACATGGGCCGTGCTGCCCAGATAATGGACAACCTTATTGCACGGGGTAAGGCAAAGCCAATGATAGTGGTAATGACGAATGGAAATGCCAACCAGGCAGGTGCGCCAAATGATGTAACTGACGTTACGTTACAGGGAGATGCAATGGCTGCATACCAGAAGCTTGCCGGGAAATTCGAGGCACACCTTGTAAAGGATCTCGTTCCTTTTATCGAGAATAATTATAAAGTCATTACAGGTAAGGATAACCGGGCTATTGCCGGATTATCAATGGGAGGCATGCAAACTCAGACTATCACGAACGACAATCCCGGAATGTTCAGCTATGTAGGTGTATTCAGCATGGGTATAATGAACTTTGGTCCGCAGAACCAGGATGCTGCAAAGCTTGACCAGGAAAGGGAAACTAAGATCGAAGCACTGAAAAACAGCGGTTGTAAACTATACTGGATAGGTGTCGGCAAGGATGATTTCCTATACCAGAGTGTTGTTAAACTCAGGAGCACTCTCGACAAGCACAACTTTAAATATACTTATCGCGAAAGCAGCGGAGGCCACACATGGACCAACTGGAGGATATACCTGTCAGAGTTTGCACCTCAGTTGTTCTGATAACTTCCTTTTTTAAACACATGCCTGACTTCAGGCAGGTTCTGGTTACAAGAAACTGAGTGAGAGCGTTCCCTCCTATTCCAAACACCCGCCTGAATGAATTCATTCAGGAAGGGGAGAATATTATGCGCATCAGATGAAAATTAATCAGGTCATAGAAAAGTTCTTCTGGATTATCCTCATAATGGGGATCTTGCTCGGAATATGGCAACCGGTTGCGTTTGAAACCCCGAAGTTTCTGCCTAAGATTTTACTGGGTATGATGTTGTTCTTTGTCTTCCTGAAAATTGATGCGCTTGAGATAATTGAAAAAATGAGGAATTTCAAACTGATGATATATATTTCATTGGTTTATATGATCATCATCCCGCTTCTTTTTTTTCTGCTGTTCAACATTTTTGACAGACAGCTGGCACTGGGAATCCTTCTTTTGACAGCAATGCCGGCAGGAGTCTCAACTCCTGCGCTGACGGATATCCTTAAAGGCAACATTTCACTTGCAATGAGCATTGCAATTGTTACCCAGGTTATTGCACCTTTCACAGTTCCCCTTTTGTTCTGGATGATAGGAACCAAAGGTCTTGATATAAATAAATTACTGCTATTCAAGGATATCTCAATTTTGGTTTTCTCACCGTTGATACTGGCGCAGGTTATTAAGAAGTACTTTCCGACAGTTATAAATAGAACTCAGCATCTTTTCACCTCTGCAAATATTTTTCTGCTCTTTGCTTTTGTCTATGTTGCTATTTCTTCGCAGAGGAATATTATACTAGGCAATCCGGTCAACCTTTTATGGAAAACTTCTATACTCTATCTGGTATTCATTATACTGCATGCGGTAGGATATTTTATTTGTTACAGGGAAAGTAAAGAGAATAAAATTGCCTTGTCGATTACTTGTGCCTATATGAATAACGGACTGGCAATAGTTCTGGCATCAACATATTTTGGAGCCGGCATACTTGTCTTGATGGTTCTTTCAGAAATTCCGTGGAATACACTTCTTGCCCCATTTAAAAGGATCCTCAGATACCTTTAACAAGTACTTAGAACTGGCTCATTGTCTATTCTCCCCCTCTCCCCTTCTTCGTTTCTCCCACTCTCCCTTCCCATTCTCCAATTCGGATTTTCAGGAATGAATTGTTTGATTTTCGTAATTTATTATTTTGTTTTCGTTATTAATGTTCTGTTTCAGATTTATCTTTGTACTCTAATTATAAACGCATAATTATGGAAACAAAAATTCAAAAACGCAAATTAGGAAAGAGCAACCTTGAAGTCTCGGCCCTGGGGCTTGGTTGTATGGGAATGAGCTTTGGCTACGGAACTATTGCTGATAAAAAGGAGATGATTAAACTTATTCATAAAGCAGTAGAAAGCGGTGTTACCTTTTTCGATACTGCTGAAGCTTATGGACCGTTTATTAATGAAGAACTTGTCGGAGAAGCGCTGGCTCCTTTTCGCAGTAAAGTGGTGATAGCCACAAAATTTGGCTTCGACACAACCGGAGCTTCTGCACTTGACAGTCGCCCGGAACATATCAGACAAGTTGCTGAGGCTTCTCTAAAAAGGCTCAGGGTAGATGTTATTGATTTATTCTACCAGCATCGGGTTGACCCGAACGTACCTATTGAAGACGTTGCGGGTGCAGTGAAAGACCTTATTAAAGAAGGAAAAGTGAAACACTTCGGTCTTTCCGAAGCAGGTGTGAAGATAATCCGTCGTGCTCATTCTGTTCAGCCTGTTACAGCACTTCAAAGCGAATATTCTCTATGGTGGCGTGAACCAGAAGCAGAAATACTACCCACTCTCGAAGAACTTGGAATTGGCTTTGTACCGTTTAGCCCACTTGGCAAGGGTTTTCTGACAGGAAAAATGGACCAGAACACAACTTTCGACAGTAAAGACTTCCGCAGCACTGTTCCTCGTTTATCGGCAGAAAACCTTAAAGCAAACCAGGCATTTGTAGATTTGCTGGTACAAGTTGCACAACGGAAAAATGCTACACCTGCTCAAATTGCACTCGCATGGTTACTTGCACAAAAACCATGGATTGTTCCGATTCCGGGCACTACTAAGTTGCATCGTTTAAAGGAGAATCTTGGAGCTGTTGCAGTAGAACTCTCATATGAGGAACTTCAGGAAATAAACACCGTATCATCAAAAATCAAGGTTCAGGGTGATAGATATTCAGGTGGTAATGCGAAATTGATTAATCGCTAGAATCAAAATTAAATGAAGAAAAAGGTATAATCTACGGAATCGGAACCTGGGACAAAGGAGAAATAAAAGACATGCCTGTAATGGAAGAAGCGTATGAAATGGGGAAAGCTGTTTAAAAGTCCTTTGTGTACCTTCGTGGTAAAAGCTATAATATTAACCACAAAGGATCACGAATACATGCACAAAGTAACACAAATGGGGAAATCAATATTAAAAAATTGGAGGATTGAACTATGAGTATATCTGAAACAGCCATTAAAAACCACGAAGAACTTTGGCCAAATTACAAATCGCGAGCCATGCAAACCGACCCGGAATTGATTGAATTATTTGACAACTTTGCTTTCGACGAGGTAATTAGCTATGGCAATCTGGATACAAAAACCCGGGTCATGATGATTTTAGGTTCCACAATAGCCTGTCAGGCTCAGGGAGAATTCAAAATGATGGTGAACGCAGCACTGAACGTTGGTGTCACTCCTGTTGAAATAAAAGAGATATTGTACCAGTCGGTTCCGTATGTGGGTATTTCTAAAGTGGTGGATTTTATCTATTTAACAAATGAAATATTTACTGAACGGGGGATTGCCCTACCAATCGAAGGCCAATCTACAACCACCCCGGAAACCCGATATGAAAAGGGATTGAAAGTCCAAAAAGAAATCTTTGGAGAAACAGTTGATAAGATGTATGAAAAATCACCCAAAAATCAACTTCACATTCAGAAATATTTATCGGCAAATTGTTTTGGTGATTACTACACGCGAAAAGGGCTGAATATAAAAACAAGAGAACTTCTTACACTTTCCATGCTCGTTGCTTTAGGAGGAACTGAACCTCAAATAAAAGGTCATATTCAGGGTAATATCAATGTTGGTAATGATAAAGAAACACTTCTTAGCGTAATGACCCAATTGCTACCATATGTGGGATACCCAAGAACTTTAAATGCAATAAAATGCTTAAATGAAGTAATACCTGAATAATTGATAGAAAATTTGTTAAAAAATAATAAAATTGTACCTGGTGTGTCTCAGATCAGTCAAACTATTGCATAATAGTTTTTATATTAGAAGCTTCAGATTCTTTAACATAAAACATCAACTATAAAATCGAAAGGAGTAAGGAAAATGAAACAAATTAAGATGTTTATTCCGGTGTTTGTCTTATTAGTTTGCATATCAAATATCTATGCACAGGACTGGCCCCAGTATCTTGGGCCCAATGGAAATAGTTCATCAACCCAGAAAAATATTTTACGCTCCTGGCCTCAGCAAGGGCCCGAAGTTTTATGGACTGCTAATGTGGGCATCGGTTATGGTGGACCAGTAATCAAAAACGGTAAGGTCTATTTACTCGATAGGGATGACAAGGTTGGCGATAAACTGAGGTGTTTCGACCTTTCCAGTGGAAAAGAACTCTGGAATTTTGGTTATGATGCTCCCGGATCTGTTATGTTTCCCGGCTCGCGAAGTGTCCCGATAATAGACGGAAATCTGATTTATTCATGCGGTCCATACGGAAACCTGTATTGTATAGACATCAACACGCACAAGCCAGTATGGAACAAGAATGTTTGGACGGATTTCGGCGGTGGTGAAATTCCCAGATGGGCAATCACACAGTGTCCATTAGTTTACGGCGATTTGCTTATTTTGGCTTCACAAGCTCCTAAGGCAGGGGTAGTAGCTTATGAAAAGCTCACCGGTAAAGTTAAATGGACAACTCCGTCTCTTGGAGAAGTCGGATATGTTAGTCCGGCATTAGTAAAAGTTGGAAAAGAGAGCCATGTTATTATGATAACATCTTCAGCTGGTCGTGGAGAAAGTGCCAGTGGCGGTAAAGTCGTTGGAATTGACCCGCTTACCGGGAAAGTGCTTTGGGAATATACGAACTGGCAATGTGGAATTCCGGTACCCGGTGCAGTAGATGCCGGGGAAGGCAGAGTGCTGATTACAGGAGGATACCAGGCCGGTGCTGCAATGATTAAAATTGAGAAAAAAGCAGATGGCAGCTTCGGTGTTAAAGAACTTTACAAAAATCCTGATTTCGGTGCACATACGCAACCTCCGGTTCTGGTTAATGGTTATTTTTATGCTCAATATACAACCAACGAAAGAAAAGACGGCCTGGTTTGTATGAGTATGGACGGCCAGATTAAATGGAAAACCGGAAGGTCTCCATTATTTGATAAGGGTGGTATGATTCTCGCCGATGGGTTGCTTATCAGCACCGATGGCAGCAGTAAGCTGTATCTTATTGAGCCTGATCCTTCAGCCTTTAAGCTAATTGCAACATCAGAATTGCTCAAACCAGAACCTGGCGATAAAAGATCTCCAAATCAAAACTGGGCACCACTGGCACTTGCTGATGGCAAGCTCCTTATTCGGGATCAAAGCCGGTTAATGTGTGTCAAAGTTTCTAAGTGATTTTAAAATTAACTAAATAACCGTACAAAATGGAACAGCAAAAGAAATACAGTGTAACAGAACTTGGTCCATCGGAAAGTATCGGCAGAGTGATGCTGAAAGACACTCTGTCCCTCACAGGTGCGGAGATCTCAGCCAATCGTATGCCAGCCGGAAAATCCAGCCCCTTTGCCCATGCACATAAAAGAAATGAGGAAATATACCTTTTCACGGAGGGGAAAGGTTTATTCTGGCTCGACGGAGAGATCCTTCATGTAAAAGAGGGCAGTTCAGTCAGGGTTTCTCCCGCCACCGTCAGGTGCCTTAAAGCTGATGATAATATATCTTTGTCATACTTCTGCATCCAGGTGGATGAGGGATCGCTTGTTCAGGCTACGCGTGACGACGGCATTCGTTCAGATATAAAACCGGAATGGTAAATTCAGGACTACTAAATCTTTTATTTAGTACAGTCTTATGGACCTAAAAAAAGGCTGGTTACAACTTTTGACCGATCGTGGTACAATATAGGAGAAGAGGTCATTTACGACTTCTTTCTTTTTTTAATATCCCCAGTACCTTACCAGCATTGAAGATAACCTGTTTGAATATTGTGAATGGAGTGTTTGCAACCAAAGTCAGATATTATTTTCTAATTTTAAGCTTTAGAATTAATTGAAGATTTACCTATTTGATTAACAAAATCTGAAACCCGATGGGAAAGAAATTTATTCCGTTTGCAGTGCTGGAAAAATTTATGGTGAACGTTATGGTAAAGGCAGGTATTCCGGAAGCAGATGCCAAAATAGTTGGTGATGTCTTGCTTAAGGCCGACAAGCTTGGATTTGACTCCCATGGAGTAAACCGATTTAAAAGCATATACCTTGACCGGATTAAAGAAGGCATACTAAATCCTGTTACCAATTATAAAATCATAAAAGAGGGGCCCACAACGGCTGTCATAGATGGCCAAAATGGAATGGGCCATGTTATAGCATACAACGCCATGAGGCTGGCAATTGAAAAAGCAAAAAAGTTTGGCATGGGTATGGTAACTGTTCGTAACTCAAGCCACTATGGCTTTGCCGGATATTACCCGTTGATGGCAGTGAGGGAAAACATGATTGGCATCACAGGTACCAACGCGCGACCATCGATTGCTCCAACTTTTGGTGTGGAAAACATGCTGGGAACCAATCCTATGACCTTCGGTATACCAAGTGATGAGTCCTTTCCGTTTTTGCTTGACTGTGCCACGTCAATTACTCAAAGAGGGAAAGTTGAGCTTTATGCCCGCGAGGGAAAGAATTTGCCCAAAGGATGGGTAATTGATAAAAATGGCAAAAGCAAGACCAATTCAGCCGAAGTGCTAAAAGATCTTATTTCAGGTAATGCTGCTCTAACCCCGCTCGGCGGAGTGGGTGAAGAAACCGGCGGATATAAGGGTTATGGATATGCCACTGTGGTGGAGATTCTCTCAGCAGCGTTACAGCAAGGCTCTTTCATGAAGATGCTTATCGGCTCTAAAAATGGAAAGAAAGTCCCATATTCTGTGGGGCACTTCTTCATTGTCATAGATATTAGTGCTTTTACCGATCCTGAGGATTTTAAAAAGACCACAGGTAATATTCTGCGTGAACTCAGGGCTTCAAAGAAAATGCCAGGTCAAACCCGTATTTATACCGCCGGCGAAAAAGAAAATGACACCTGGCTGCAAAGAAAAGATAAAGGCGTACCTTTTAATGATGAACTGCTGGAAGAATTTCGTGTATTATGCAATACTTACGACCAGAATGAATATCTGCCTTATTTTGAAGGCTGATTTGATAATTATAATAAATATTTCTTCATTATGTCAAAACTATTTTCTTCTTTAAGCATAAAGAATATCACTTTAAAAAACAGGATTGTGATGTCGCCTATGTGCCAGTATTCGTCAATAGACGGATTCACCAATGACTGGCACCTGGTTCATCTGGGAAGCAGGGCAGTAGGTGGGGCCGGATTGATTATTGCAGAGGCAACAGCAGTTTCACCCGAAGGAAGGATCTCGCCTGGTGACGTTGGCCTTTGGAAGGATGAACATATCCACGGGTTAAGCAGGATTGTCAACTTTATACATCAGCAGGGCTCATTAGCCGGTATCCAGCTTGCCCATGCGGGAAGGAAAGCCTCCTGTGCAGTACCCCGAGAAGGTGGAAAACAACTCGATAGAAATCATGGCGGATGGCAGACCATTGGCCCCGGCAATATACCGTTCAATGACGGAGAAAGAACTCCTGAATCGTTGAACAAAGAAGGTATTGATAAGGTCATTTCAGATTTCAAAGCAGCCGCCGGACGAGCCCTGGTCGCCGGTTTTAATGTGATTGAAATTCATAGCGCGCATGGATATCTGTTGCATGAATTTCTATCGCCCCTCAGCAATCAACGTACTGATGAGTACGGTGGTTCATTTGAGAATCGCACCCGCATGCTACGACAGGTCATCAATGCTGTTAATTCAGTTTGGCCTGTTGAAAACCCTCTGTTTGTCCGAATATCTTCAACTGACTGGACAGAAGGAGGATGGACTATAGAAGAAAGTGTAAAACTTGCTTTTATACTTAAAGAAATGGGTGTTGACCTTATAGATTGCTCTTCAGGAGGTAATGTTTATAATGCCAGAATACCACTTGGACCGGGATACCAGGTTCCATTCTCAGAAGCAGTGCGAAAAACAGGAATATTGACCGGAGCAGTTGGATTAATAACCACTGTCAGGCAGGCCGAAACAATTCTTCAGGAAGAAAAGGCTGATCTTGTGCTGTTTGCCAGGGAGCTACTTAGAAACCCTTATTTCCCATTGTTGGCAGCACGCGAAGAAGGTGTAGAAGTCCCATGGCCGATGCAATATCTCAGGGCCAGATAATGATGTATCTTAGCCGCATCCATTTGCTGAAAAAATCATTTCAAAGAAAGCAGGTTTCTGATTTTTTCTATTAATCTTCCGTCTTCGAATATTTTCTTTTCAGGAAAAAGTAAACAGGGATACCTGAAAAAATGAGGATCATACCAATAGCGGCTTCCCGGGGCCGGGTTATTATAGTATTAAAAAACAAGCCGATACAAAACAGGATAAAGACTGCCGGTACCACAGGATATCCCCAAACTTTATATGGTCTGTGCACTTCCGGTATCCTGCGCCGTAAAATAAATACCCCAAGAGCTGTGGCTCCATAAAAAATGAAAACAGAGAAAATAATCATATCAGTCAGCTGATCGAAGGTTCCTGAAAGAACCAGCACCGAAGCCCAGATTCC
>PMNJ01000229.1 GCA_003162595.1 Bacteroidales bacterium
ATGGGTTTGTACTTGATTTTGCAGATTTCGGAAATTCTCCATTCAATTTTACAAAAGAAAAAGTTAGTGGAAAAACTATTGTCTTCAGCACTACAAATGGTACAGGAATAATTAAGCTCGCATCATCGGCTTTTATGACGGTTATCGGATCGTTCCTTAATATAGGTGCACTTACAAAATGGCTCATTAAGCAGGATAAGGATGTCCTTTTACTGTGTGCGGGATGGAAAAAAAGGTTCAATATTGAAGATACTGTTTGCGCCGGCGCAATAGCGGATATACTCATGAGAAGTAACCGTTACACAACTAATTGTGATTCGACATCTGCTTCAATTGATCTATGGTCGCTGGCATCCCCTGATCTGCCTGGGTATATTGAGAAGGCAGCTCAGCGAACGCGGCTGAGAGATAAAAACCTTGATGACTGCATTAAATTTTGTCTTACACCTGATTTTACCGATAAAATTCCTGTTATGAAAAATGGGGTGTTGGTTGCTGATATTTAAATTTTTCCGATTAATGTTAAATTACAGACGAACTAATAAATTATCTATTTTTGTAAATTGCGGGTTCGGAATTATCCATTATTAATTATAAATAGTCCTTTATGAAAAAACACAATTTTTACGCCGGTCCTTCAATTCTTCCACAATATACAATAGATAAATCTATAGAAGGAATAAAAGATTTTGCAGGTACAGGATTATCCATACTTGAGATCTCTCACCGCAGTAAGGAATTTGTAGCTTGCATAAACGGCACAATTGCGCTTTTCAAAGAGCTACTCGAAATACCCGCTGGTTACCAGGTTTTGTTTCTAGGAGGCGGTGCAAGCTTGCAGTTTGCAATGGTACCAATGAATATGCTCAACAAAAAGGCTGCTTATTTGAATACCGGTGAGTGGGCCGGCAAAGCTCTAAAAGAAGCAAAGCTTTTCGGTGAGGTAGTTGAAGTTGCCTCTTCCAAAGAAAAGCTTTTCAACTATATTCCAAAAAATTACATTATTCCTTCAGATGCCGATTACTTCCATATTACAACTAACAATACTATTTATGGCACGGAGATTAAGAAAGATCTCGATGTGAAAATTCCTCTTGTTGCCGATATGTCATCAGATATCTTCAGCAGACCGGTTGATGTTTCAAAATATTCCCTTATCTATGGTGGGGCCCAAAAGAACCTGGCACCGGCCGGAATGGCTTTTGTTATTGTAAAGGAAGATGTTCTGGGGAAAGTATCACGACCGATTCCATCAATGCTTGATTACAGGGTACATATTAAAGGTGAATCAATGTTCAATACTCCTCCTGTCTTTACAGTATTTGCTGCACAACAGACGTTAACATGGCTCAAAAACCTTGGTGGAGTGAAAGCCATTCAGAAGAAGAATATTGAAAAGGCCAAAATACTTTATGACGAGATTGACAGGAACAAATTATTCAAACCTACAATTGCTGACCCTGAAGACAGGTCTCTGATGAATATCTGCTTTGTGATGTCACCGGAATTTAAAGAGCTTGAAAAACCGTTTGCCGAGTTTGCCAAATCAAAAGGAATGCTGGGTATTGAAGGTCACCGTTCAGTAGGAGGGTTCCGTGCTTCAACTTATAATGCTCTTCCGAAAGAAAGCGTTGAAGCTCTTGTCAGTACAATGAAGGAGTTTGAATTAAAAAATTAATTAATCAAAATATTGGTTAATAAGAATATTAGGGAATACACGGGTATCAGTTAATATTTAAATAAACCTCTTTATGAAAGTACTAGTAGCTACAGAAAAAGCTTTTGCTCCTGTTGCAGTTAACCAGATTAAACTGGTTACCGAGGCTGCAGGCTACGAACTTGCATTACTCGAAAACTATAAAAACAACTCGGATCTGATCAGATCTGTTGTGGATGTTGATGCCCTGATCGTCCGAAGCGATCTTATTACAGCAGAGGTACTTGATGCGGCAAAAAAACTTAAAATCGTTGTCCGCGCAGGTGCCGGTTATGAAAACATCAATCTGGCTGCAAGCACTGCTCACAATGTAATAGTTATGAATACGCCGGGTCAAAATGCAAATGCTGTGGCTGAGCTGGCGTTTGCTCTGATGCTTTGTCTGGCTCGCGGCGGATTCAATGGAAAATCAGGAACTGAGCTCAGAAGAAAGTCACTTGGAATTCATGCGTTCGGAAATGTTGGAAAACATGTTGCCGAAATAGCAAGAGGATTTGGGATGGATGTTTACACTTTCGATCCCTTCGTTGTAGAAAAAGATATTAAGAAGTATTTTGTTAAAGTCTGTAACACAACGGAGGAGTTATATTCCAAATGCCAGTATGTCTCCCTGCACATGCCATCCAATGAAAAAACAAATAAATCAATTGGTTATGACCTGTTGAAAAAAATGCCAAAGAATGCAGTTCTTGTTAATACAGCAAGAAAAGAAGTAATTGACGAGGAAGCCCTTCTTAAAATATTTGAAGAACGCCCCGATTTTAGGTATCTCGCTGATGTTGCACCTGATTGTAAAGCCACTTTTGAGGAAAAGTATAAAGGGCGCTTTATATTTACTGAGATGAAAATGGGAGCGAATACAGAGGAAGCTAATCTGTATGCATGCCTTGCTGCAGCCCGCCAGATTGTCGACTATTTCAAAACGGGGAACGAAAAATACAGAGTAAACAAGTAGTACTTAATATGTTATGATATATGGCTGTTTTTAAACCTTTCAGGGGGTTAAGGCCTCCTCGTGCTCTGGCAGAAGATCTGTCTTGTTTGCCATATGATGTGATGAATACAGATGAAGCCAGAAAAATGGCAAAAGGGAAAGAGTGTTCACTTCTTCACATAACCAGATCTGAAATAGACCTTACACCGGATATTGATACTCATTCAGACCTTGTATATAACAAGTCAGTTGAGAATTTCGGGAAGTGGCAGAAAAAGGGCTGGCTGGTTCAGGATGAAACGCCTCACTTTTATATTTATGCACAAACGATGAAAGGGCGGACTCAGTACGGAATAGTCGGGTGTGCATCTGTCGATGACTATTTAAATGGTATTATCAAAAAGCATGAACTTACACGTACTGATAAAGAACAGGACCGGATGGTGCATGTCCGCGTAAATAATGCTAATATTGAACCGGTATTTTTTACGTATCCTCAGGTTAAAGAGATTGATGATATAGTTGAAAAAATTGTCAGCAAGGAAAAACCTGAATATGATTTTGTAGCGAAAGATGGTTTTGGTCATCATTTCTGGGTTATAAAGAAACCGGAAATAAACAAACTGATTGAAAAGCTATTTGCTGAAAAGGTTCCACATGCCTATGTTGCTGACGGTCATCACAGAACAGCTGCTGCAGCGCTTGTAGGGAAAGAAAAGCGGGAGAATAATCCGTCTCATAATGGAACTGAAGAATATAACTTTTTCCTGGCAGTACAATTCCCTGCTGATCAGTTACAGATCATTGACTATAACAGAACTATTAAAGACCTGAATGGGCAGTCTGCCGGCGAATTATTAACCAGACTGGAATGCCGATTTGTCATTGAGGAAAAAGGAGTCAAAATTTATAAACCAAAGAAACTTCATAACTTCTCAATGTATCTTGACGGGAAATGGTTTAGCCTTACTGCAAAAGACGGTACTTTTAATGATAACGATCCGATAGGAGTCCTTGATGTAACGATACTTACAAATCAGATACTCTGTCCAATACTTGACATTCAGGATCTCCGTAGGTCGAAGCGTATCGATTTTGTCGGTGGCATACGTGGTCTCGATGAACTTAAGAAGAGGGTCGACAGTGGTGAGATGAAAGTGGCATTCGCACTTTATCCTGTATCAATGAACCAACTGATTACAATAGCAGATTCAGGTAACATTATGCCTCCCAAGTCAACATGGTTTGAACCAAAACTCCGTAGTGGACTTGTAATACATCTTCTTGACTGATTCTTTTTTCTCTGTGGTTCTCTGTGTCTTCTCTGTGGTTCTCTGTGTAACAAAAAAATAAGAACTTACACAGAGGTACACAGAGGTACACAGAGGTACACAGAGGTACACTGAGGTACACTGAGGTACACAGAGAAATAAATTCCCATATGCTCCAGATGCAATATCTATTTTTCTATTTTTGTTTTAAGCATATTAAATAATGACCACAATAGAAGAAAATATTTATAATCTTAAACTGAAGCTTCCCTCAGATGTTAGGCTTGTTGCAGTATCGAAAACCAAGCCGGCTGGCGATATTATCGAAGCCTATAACACTGGGCAGAGATATTTCGGAGAAAACAGGGTTCAGGAACTTCTGAATAAAAAAGATCTGCTTCCTGAGGATATTGAATGGCACCTCATCGGACATCTTCAGAGCAACAAGGTAAAATATATTGTACCATTTATAGCTATGATACAATCCATAGATACTTACAAACTCCTTGTAACTGTTAATTCGGAAGCTCTGAAAATAAACAGGATTGTCGATTGCCTTCTGCAGATTCATATAGCAATTGAAGAGACAAAATTCGGATTTTTAATGAGTGAATTATGTGAGAATCTTCAATCATGTGATATATCCGGTTTAAAAAACATAAGGATATGTGGTGTTATGGGGATGGCAACTTTTACGTCTGACACCAATAAAGTTAAAAAGGAATTCGGATATCTGAGAAATTGTTTTCAATCGCTTAAAGACTGCTACTTTAAATCAGAATCTTACTTTAAAGAAATTTCCATGGGTATGTCTGGTGATTATGAGCTTGCTGTTCAGGAAGGCAGTACGATGGTAAGAATCGGGAGCTTGATTTTCGGTGAAAGATAATTACAGAGAAAACCAAATCATCTTTCCAGAATAGCAATTAATTCCAACGTAAGTTCTTTCTTTTCATTGATTTGGGTAACCTGGTTCTTGTTAAGCATTTTTAATATCTTAGCTCTGGTCGCCTTGTTCAGATTCTGAATTGACTCCTCGATTACTGTAAGACATTCAATTGCAGTTATATAATCTCCTTCCATAAATACTTTTGACAGATCAATCGAAAAATCTGAATAGTTGAGCCCCGATTGCCAGCATGAAGATACTAACATACTTATTGTATCTGATTTCCATTGTTTTCGGATCTCTTCTATAACCTCATGGCAGACAGATTGATCTTTCAAATCATTCATGAAACCCGTAATAGTTTTTCTGATTGAGAAATCATCAGTTTTATCGTAATATGCAGTAAGTAAACCAATGGCACCTTTAAATGGCTCTTCCTGACGAAGCAATTCTATTGCTTCAGTTATCACAATATTATTATCTTTATTAAGTATTTCATTTAACAATTTGATCTTCTCATCTGATTTTATCATAGTTATATTATTTGAAACAAAGTTAAAATTACCATCAATTAGTTAAAGCTGTTTTTGAAAAATAAAAATATTGTACTAATTTAGTCGTGAAATAGGTTTGACAATTAAATATTTATACCATGAATAAAAAATATGGAATCTGTTCAAAAATACTGATGGTAGTTTTAATGTTTGCCAGTCTGCTCATAGGCTGTAAATCCGGAGGTACAAAAGCACCTAAACAGGAAGTAACTTTAAGTGGACCGAAAGATAATGCGGCTGTGGTAGAGGATATTAAGCAGGCAGAAAAAATATTTAATGCACTACCCTCGCCACTCGAATCAGCTATGCTTATAAAATCTGCTGGAGCAAGGTTTGATGAGACTCTGCTCAATCCTGTTGGTAATATAAATAGTTATGTAACGAATAAAAGTATGGCTCTTAATCTGGGAATTTATACGTGCGATTTAAGTTTTGCCAGTTTATACGAACAGACCCAATTAATTATCGATTATATGAATGCTGCAAAGAAGATGGCCGACGGGCTGGGTATTCTCAAGGCAATTGAGCAGTCACAGATTGACAAACTTGAGGAGAATATTAATAACAGCGAAGTTATCATGGAGATTGTAAGTGAGACTTTCATGAACTCTAATTCATATCTCTCGGATAATGGTCAGCCTGCAATCGCAGCAATGGTACTGGTAGGTGGCTGGTTCGAAGGATTATACATTTCAACTCAACTTGTTGATATGAAGGAGTTTAATGGAAATAAGCTTGTCGGCAGGATTATTGATCAGAAACTTTCAATTGATATACTTATCAATTTGCTTGAGAGTAGCAAAGGAAATCCGGCAGTTGATGACCTTATAGTTCAGGTTAAAAAGCTTAAAGTGGTTTTTGATAAAATCACAATCACAACTTCAAAAATAAGACCCGAGTTTGACAAGGCATCAAATACCACAGTTCTCAAATCAGAAATTAAAACTGATATGACTCCTGCAGTCTTCAAAGAACTCTCTATAACAGTTGCTGAGATAAGAAAGACATTCGTAAATAACTAACCCCATGAGAATATCTAGAATAATTCCGATACTGGCATTAATTATAGTTACAACTACTCTTAATGTTGATGCTCAGTGCAAAGCATTCGCTAAAAAGGTTTGCATCCCTGAACTGGGAGCATATACACATGATGGAAACTATCATGCTGCTATACTTGTTGAAGGTGAAGAGGCTGAACTCTATAAAACTTTTTATTCCGATATGGAATACAGGGTATCAATTTGCGGAGAGGATAAACTTCCGGAGGTAGAATTCAAAGTACTAGATGCAAATAAAAATGTACTCTATTCGAATAAGGATGCCAACTATGCCAAGACATGGGATTTCAAGCTACAATCCAGTCAGCAGCTCAAAATTGTTGTTAAAGTTAACTCATTTAATAAACCGGGTGAAACACCGGCAAGTGGTTGTGTAGCAATAATGTTCGGATTCAAAATAAAAAAATAAAATATTTAAAATATTTTATTTTACGGATGTTGCATGCAACGTCCGTACATGTTTTATACATGTTTCGCCAGTTTTGGTGCCAGGTATCTGCCAGTAAATGATTCTTTACATTTTGCCAGATCCTCAGGTTTGCCTTCAAAAACTACCCTGCCACCTTCCTCACCACCTTCAGGCCCAAGGTCAATAACCCAATCGGAACTCTTTATTACCTCCTGATTGTGCTCAATCAATATTACAGAATGTCCATGATCAACAAGTGCATTTATTGATTTAAGAAGTTTGTTGATGTCATGAAAATGCAAGCCTGTCGTCGGTTCGTCAAATATAAATAGTATATGCCCGTTAGCCCGTTCCTGGCTAAGAAAATATGCCAGTTTTACNNCTCTGACTTTCACCGCCTGACAGAGTACTCGACGATTGTCCCATTTTGATATAACCAAGTCCTACGTCTGAAAGTGGTTTCAGTTTCTCTATGATCCTCTTCTCGCTCTTTCCCGGATGTGCAGCAAAAAAATCAATTGCTTCATCTATGGTCATCTCAAGCATATCATAAATATTTTTCCCATGATATTTCACATCGAGTATGTCTCTTCTGAACCTCATACCTTTGCAGCTTTCGCATGTCAGTTCAACGTCGGCCATAAACTGCATCTCAACACGTATTATACCTTCGCCCTGGCACTCTTCACATCTTCCGCCTTCAATATTAAATGAGAAATGTGAGGCTTTAAAATTGTTCTGGACCGAAGCCTGCAGCTCTGAATAAAGTTTACGGATTTCATCATAAGCTTTAAGGTAGGTAACCGGATTAGATCTGCTCGACCTTCCTATAGGATTCTGATCAACAAGCTCAATACCTGTCAACCCCGCAGTGTCACCTGTAATATCTCTGTACTGACCCGGTTTTAAATTGGTCCCGTTAATTTTGTCAGACAATACCTTATATAATATGTCTGATACCAGGCTTGATTTTCCCGATCCGCTGACTCCTGTTACTGCTGTTATGGTGTGAAGCGGGAACTTTACATCAATTCCTTTCAGGTTGTTCTCCCTTGCACCTTTGATTTCAATATAACTGTTCCATTTTCTTCTGGCTTTCGGAACAGGGACAACCAACCTGCCGCTAAGATAACTGGCAGTAAGGGACTTATTTGCTGTTGTCAGATCGAGTCCCCCCTGGTAAACTAACTCACCACCCAGTCTGCCCGCTTCCGGTCCCATATCGATTATTTCATCGGCAGCTCTTATAATCTCTTCCTCATGCTCCACAACAAGAACTGAATTACCCAGATCCCTGAGTTCTTTCAATACTTTGATCAGAAGGTTTGTGTCACGGGGATGAAGCCCAATACTTGGTTCATCCAATATGTACATCGAGCCTACAAGATTACTGCCTAATGAAGTTGACAGGTTTATTCTCTGGGATTCACCTCCCGATAACGATGAAGAAAGTCTGTCGAGTGTAAGATATGAAAGGCCGACATCAATCAGGAACCTAAGACGGACGGTTATCTCTTTAATCAATCTTTCAGAAACTTTTGCATCCGTTTCGTTAAGCTCAATTGCTGAAAAGACGCCATACAACTTTCCGACAGGTATTGAAACCAGTTCCTGGATTGTTTTTCCCCCAACCCTTACATACCCTGCCTCTTTACGCAATCTCAATCCTTTACATTCGGGACATATTGTTTTTCCCCGGTAACGACTTAGCAGCACTCTGTATTGAATTTTAAATTTTTTTTCCTCAAGATGTTGAAAAAACCTGTTGATGCCATAGAAATATTTATTTCCTTTCCATAAAAGCTCCTTCTGTTCATCAGTAAGCTGATAAAACGATTTATGTATCGGGAAATCGAATAATCCCGCATTGGTAACAAGTCTCTCTTTCCACTTTTTCATTGTTTCGCCCTTCCAGCAAACAATCGCATCCTCATAGACAGAAAGATTCTGGTTGGGTATAACAAGATTTTCATCTATACCGATAATCTTACCGTATCCTTCACAAACCGGACAGGCGCCTATCGGATTATTAAAGCTGAATAAATATTCCGACGGTTCCTGAAAAAGGATACCATCCTCTTCAAATTTATTTGAGAAACTTTCCCTTCTCACGCCTTTTTCATCAGGAATAACTACCTGACAATATCCTTTTCCGGTCTGGAACGCTGTTTGAGCAGAGTCGGCAGCCCGACTGAAACTATCGGCAGAATGATTAATAATAAGCCTGTCGATGACTATGTTAATCTCCTGCCCCGGTTTATATTCATTTAAGGATTCTAATTCATCAATTTTTTTGAGTTCGCCGTTAGATTCTATCCGGTTAAATCCCTGTTTTTCAAGGAATAAAAGATATTCTGATATATTTATGTTTTGGGGTATCTCGGCGGCAGATGTAATAATCACTTTTGTTCCTTCGGGCAGAGCGGAAAGATAATCAACTATATCGTCAACACTGTGTTTCTTGACTTCTTTCCCTGATACAGGTGAATATGTCCTGCCGATTCTGGCAAAGAGAAGTCTCAGATAATCATATATTTCCGTAGATGTTCCAACCGTGGAACGTGGATTTCGTGAATTNNCGGCCAAGGAACTGACGTGCATATGACGAGAGACTCTCAACATATCTTCTTTGTCCTTCAGCATAAATAGTGTCAAAAGCCAGCGATGACTTTCCTGAACCCGATACTCCGGTTATAACAACAAGTTTATTTCTGGGAATTTTAAGCGAGATATTTTTCAGATTATGTACCCTTGCCCCCTTGATTTCAATACAACCCTCCATATCTGATCCTTTAAAAAATATGTTAAATTTCTGTTAAAGACCAAAAGTAATACTTTCAAATCAAAAAAATTACTTTCTTTGTATTTCGAATAGATACTAACTAAAAACAGACTGCCTATAGAATATCTCTACTCTACTTAATTAAAAGAGTGAGTTATGAATAAATTGATTTCCGATTATGAACTGATTCTGAGGTTTATAAAAGGTGAGCAGTCGTGTTTTGAAAAGCTAATCCACCGTCATAAGAACAAGGTTTTCGCTTATATAAGTCTTTATATACGCGATCAGGCACTTGCTGAAGATATCTTTCAGGATACCTTCCTTAAAGTGATTCAATCTGTTAAAGCGGGTAAATATTCCGATAACGGAAAATTTATTTCCTGGGTGATGCGTATAGCTCATAACCTTATTATTGACCATTTCCGCAGAATCAAGCAAATGAACACTGTTTCAAACGACAATTATGAATCTGATCTGTTTAATTCAAAATCATTTGCTGAAGACAATGTGGAGGATGATATGATAAAAAAACAGATTCAAAAGGATATCAGAAATATGATAAGCCATTTGCCTGATGACCAAAGGGAAGTAGTAATCCTCAGACATTATGCAGGGTTAAGCTTTAAGGAAATCGCTGATATAACCGATGTAAGTATAAATACTGCTCTTGGCCGGATGAGATATGCCCTGATTAACATGAGGAGAATAATGGTTGAGAAAAACATCAGCCTGACACTGAACTGAACCGGGGGCTTAGGGAATAAAGTCTCAACGGTTTAAGGCAAAGAGCAATGACAAAAAGGAGAATCTGTTTAAGAATTGAATTTTAAAATAAAAGAAATACAATAATACCTATATCTGGGCCGTTTTCATATAAACTGGAAACATGAAGCCTATGGGATTAATTTCTACTCCTTTTATCACATACAGGGATATCAAGGTTAAAGACATAGATCTAATGGAAGATGCAATGGGTTTAAACACTGAATTCCATGATGTGATTGCCCTTCTGCGGAGCATAAAAGTAGTTCCGGGGAGAAGTTTGACAACGAGCCTGATAAAGAGTATCAGGAAAAAAGTTTAAGATTCTCAGAGAACACAGGAATTTTTCCTGTGTTTTTTTTGGACATCTCAATTTAAAATAATATCATTGTGATATTAAAAAAATATCATATGCCATGGAACAAATGAATACCATTTCGACCGATAATTATGAATCTGATCTTTTTAATTCAAAGAAATATGCTAAAGGTAACATTGAAGATGATTTGATTAAAAGAGAGATGCATCATGCTGTCAGGAATATGGTCAGCCGCCTGCCTGATGATCAGAAGGAGGTTGTGATACTGAGGCATTATTCAGGTTTTAGCTTTAAGGAGATTGCTAAAATAACTAACATAAGTATAAATACAGCCCTGGGACGAATGAGATAAGCTCTTATAAATCTGAGGAAAATGATGGAGGAGGAAAATATCATTCTTTCAACAGATTAGAAATCATATAGTAATGCTTCATTTTAATGGGTTTCAAAAATGTTATATAAACTTATTTTTTTAATTATTTCATTTTAAACTAATATCAACTCCTATGAAACATGAAATTACAGTAAAACCCATTTCGGGTTACATTGCACTGCTTATGGCGGTTTTGTTTATTGGTGGTGCGATTACCGGATTTGCTTATGAGAAAATCTGGATTGGTTTAATTCTGACACTAATCTTTGTCTTTACCATTATTGGTTTTACAGTGGTATATCCAAATGGCTCGTGTGTTATGGTCTTATTTGGTGCATATAAAGGAACAATCAGGGAAAATGGATTTTTCTGGGTCAATCCTTTATATTTCAAACGCAGATTATCTCTTAGAGCCAGAAACTTTAATAATGAACCCATTAAGGTAAATGACAAAATCGGAAACCCGATTAAAATTGGTTTAGTACTTGTTTGGAGAGTTGCAGAAACATATAAAGCAGTTTTTGATGTAGATGATTATCAGCATTTTGTGTTAGTGCAAAGTGAAGCTGCTCTTCGTAAGCTGGCCGGATTATATCCTTATGATAATTTTGAGGACCACGAATCAGCTATTGCTCTCAGAAGCGGGGGGGAAGAGGTAAACAATGAACTTGAGAAAGAGATCAGGGAAAGACTTCAGATTTGCGGTATTGAAGTTATTGAAGCAAGGATCAACTATATCGCCTATGCTGAAGAGATTGCAAGTGCTATGCTAAGAAGACAACAGGCTTCAGCAGTTGTATCAGCCCGTTTTAAAATTGTTGAAGGTGCAGTGTCGATGGTTGAAATGGCTCTTGAGCAACTATCGGTCAAAAAAATTGTTACTCTCGACGAGGAAAAGAAAGCTGCTATGGTCAGCAATCTGATGGTTGTACTTTGCGGCGATAAAGATGCTACACCTATTGTAAATACCGGAACTTTGAATTCATAATATGAGTGAGAAAAAACCATTTGTTCTCAGGATTGACCAGGAAAAGTTGAAAGCTTTGGAAAAATGGGCTTCTGACGAATTCCGGAGCACTAACGGTCAGATTGAGTATATACTCGATCAGGCCTTAAAAAAAGCAGGCAGATGGAAATCAAAGTCAGAAAATATTAAAACAGAGGAATTATGAAACATAAGTTTGAAAATGATCACGATCATATCAAAAGTAAGGATCAGGAATTAAAATATACCTGTCCAAAATGTGGAAACAAGGAGTACCAAATTGGTGAAATGTGGGCTTACAGCAGCTTTTGGACAAAAATGCTCCAACTTCATACCCGGAGATTTACCTTCCTTACTTGTCTGAAATGCAAGTACACCGAGTTTTATAAGGTATCCAAGAATGAGATCGGGGAAATATTTAACTTTGTGGCCAGATAATGTCTGTTTTACTGATTCATAAAGTAAATGGAATGGCAGACAGCAATGCCTGCCGTTTCTGTTCTCAGACGGCTTGTTCCAAGATGAACAGGTATGAACCCGTTGTTAATTGCAGAATCAATCTCTTCTTTGGTGAAATCACCTTCTGGTCCTATAAGAATGATGGCGTTCCGGCCTTTAGTATATACATCCGATACTCTTCTTCTTATCAGGGAACCATCGCAGTGTGCTATCATTAAGATTGCATCAGGTTTCATACTTATAAAATCCTTGAAAGTGCTTGGTTCATTAAGGACTGTTCTTTTTGCCTTAAGCGATTGTTTCATTGCCGAGATTATGAGATTATTCAATCTGTCACTCTTAATTCCAGGTTTTTCAGTGTTTTTGCATATCAGCGGGGTAATCTCATCTATCCCGATCTCAACGCTCTTTTCTACAAACCATTCAAATCGTTCAGGATTCTTTAAAGGGGAAATAGCTACATGAAGTCTGTAATTTCTTTTTTCGAAATCTGTTGTCTTCCCTGTAATGACTATAGTGCACTTATTTTGATCAGGATCATTTATAATTCCTTCGTAGAGATTCCCTTTCCCGTCAATCAGCCTGACAGCCGAACCTTTTGTCATTCTTAATACCCTGATCAGGTGTCTTGATTCCTTTTCGTCAAGTGTATAAGTATCGCCAGTAATATATGGTGCATAAAATATCTGCATGAAAATGAGTTTATACAAAATTAGGAAATTGATCTTATATTTATGCACTATTGTTAAAACCTTTGCTGTTTCAAACCCCCTTCCTCCCATATTGGGGGTTAAAAAACAGCTATAGCTTTTAAAGCCCCCCATTTGGGGGGTGGGGGTAAAAATTTATATATGAAAATAGGTCTTCTTTCCGACACACATGGCTGGATACACCCGCGTCTTTTTGATCATTTTGCTGAATGTGACGAGATATGGCATGCCGGAGATATTGGCAATATTGAAACAGCTGACAGGCTGGATGCATTTAAGCCATTGAAAGCTGTTTACGGCAATATAGATGATGCTCTTGTAAGAACAACTTATCCTGAGAATCTGATTTTCATGGCCGAAGAGACAAGGGTCTGGTTAACACATATCGGTGGAACCCCCGGCCATTATAACCGGAAAGTATTACCTGCTATATATGAAAATCCTCCGGATCTTTTCATTTGCGGGCATTCGCATATTGCTAAAGTTATGTACGATAAAAAAGCCGGATTTTTATATATGAATCCCGGGGCTGCAGGGTATAACGGTTTTCATAAATATATGACAGCAATCAGGTTTCAGATAGATGGGAATAACATACACGATCTTGAACTGATTGAACTTGGAGAGAGAGGCAAAATCATTTTACAGGACCATTAAGGTCGCCCTGATTATCTTCTGCATTATTTTCCGACATTCTATGCAGGAACCTGGAAAGACGGTCCTCAACTGCAATCATATAATAATAAGGCATTTTTGTTGAAGATTCAGGATCTTTCCGGTCATTCAGTTTCGTTTTATCAATAATAGTATTATAATTATTGTTTCCCGACTGTGTCATCATCACCCCTTTGAAATAAGAGAAATAATACCAGGTAGAGGCATCTGCTTTAAGGTAGATATCTATCATATCTCCCGATCTCCTTCGCTGGATCTCGATATAGCCGTCGACATATACATTTATGGGTTGAGGTCCTATAAATCCGATTCCGATTTTACCGCTCGACCGGAATGAAGATGTAGATTCATTCCAGAACAGATTTACATCGTTAAGCAAAAGTTCGTATGTAAATTCTTTCGGCAGGTTCTTTGACGTTCCAAAAAGATCCATCTCTTCTTTTAGTTGTGTTGCAACACTTGTTCCCAGAAGATCCTTCATTCCCTTGTTATTCAGATCTGTATTCAGATTAACAGGTTTAAGGGAAGGCATAAATCTGAACTCATCTGCCATTACTCTGAGCGCTTCGGTTGAAAAATGAAAGTCCATGGCAAGGATAGCATTAATATTAACCTTCCCGGAATCAATGCCTTGGATTACTTTGCCTGCGCCGGTTAGTTTAACCAGGTCAAGTTTTGCACCGAAATCAATATTCCCTTCTTCTGATAATACACAAAAATTCTTGTCAAATGCAATCATATTTCCCGGAAGAGTGTGATCAATCAGCTTTTCGCGGGAAGCAATTAAGTATCTGCCTTTTGTCTTTTCGTAGTAAAGCCAACCCCCGGAATTCACAAGAGCAACATCGGTCCAGGATTTTTGCGCAGAAAGGAAAGCCGGATATATATGAATAGAATCAGTATTTATGAAAGAGCCTGAAAAAATAAGATTATCATTCATATCTCTTGGCTTATCACTTAAAGGGATCATAATATTTTTTGGATCGATCTGTGATTTGAATTTAATCGGGTAACTACCGAGTGTGTTGCAGCTATGCAAAACTCCCGCTGCTCCAGTAAAAGTAAGATTATCAGCTCTGGCTGAGAGGGTTACATCACCTGAAAAGGAAAATGCAGGGCTAAGCAGAAATTTCTGGGATGCAGGTATATATCCTCTTGCGTTGGTTGTTGCAGTGTCGACCTCCAACACCGGGAAATTAATATGCTGGATCTCTTTATTTTCATCTACATAATCGTATACTGCACTACCTGCATATCGTTTGGTAGATTCAATATCAATCTTGGCATAATGCAATATATGCCTGTGGTTAAGAGCAACGGTGGCATTTTGCATCTGCTCAATTTTAGCCCGCCTGCCAATAACTATTTTCCCGTTTTCAGGTTGAATAAGTGCATCGGCAACATGGATGTAGTTTATGTTATCGGCTTCAATATATTCCTGATCAAGATGATAGCTTCCTTTCCATGATGAAAAAGCAACTGTATCAGAGATATTATTTGTTGCAAAGAATGTTGGCTTATCAAGTTTGGTGTAGTCAAGCTTAAGGAGCTTATCTGTTGTTAAGAGAGGTGTGTTCGACTTTCCCTTTTGTTCCATACTGAGTACACGGTTTTCCATATTGTATGTAAAATCAGTCATTGTACAGATATACTGTATCTCGGGGAATTTTACAACTGATGAATCGGTGTTCAATCTAAAATGAGCCATTCTCTGGTTAAAATTGATTTCGGTATTGGCATCTTGCGCAATAAAAGAATAACCGTTAGTTGACAGAGATTTAAGTGTATAATCGGCTGTATCGGCTTTTATAGAATTTGCAGTAAAACTGAATAAGTTGGAAGTGATTCTTGAATCTGTTAAATTAACTACACCAGAACCGTTTAGTTTTGCATGTGACAGATTTAAACTGCCATCAAGTGTTGTTCCGTTTCCAAACATATCAAATGTTTTGCCTGTTGCATTGGTAGCAATCATTTCATCTTTTTTAGTAAGCCATTTAATTGCTACATCCTTGCTGTTAAGAATGGGGAATAATCCGGTTGAGTCTTTTTCAGTATTGAAAGAGTAGGCCTGAGTGATCATTGAATCCGGGAAAAATTTGAATTCATCTGAGATTGTTGTTGAAGTCAGGTGCTTTATTGTCCCGCTTCCTGTAAGCCCCTTGTTGCTCATACTCAGAGAATTGTATAATATTCCCCTGCTGTTGTACACCTCAATTCCTTCAGGTGGGATGGTCATATTAAATCCCAATGAGTTATTTTCCTGTATAACAAGATATTGCTTCATGGGTTTGAGAATATTTCCTCCCACAAATTCTCCCGAAAGTTTCATATCCTGGTTTGTATAGTGATCTATATTCTCATAAGTGAAAGGATCAACCTTGAAATAGAAGTCCTTTTGTTTGTAAACTCCTTCAAGACCGGGTATTTTATCGTAGAATATATATGAGTTGGTAGTAGCATTTATGATCGGATACTGTTTGAGACTTTTTAATCCTGATTTGTTATCCGGATTATCAATATACAGTTCTGCAGTTCCAAGTTCTATGAGGTTGTCTACATTTTTAATAATTGGATTACCCATCTTATCCTTCTTCTCTGTCTCCACAGAAATCTTAATGGAATCGATTTTTTGAAGCCTGATCTTGAAAGTATCATAGCTGAATGAGAATTTATGCCCGTAGACCGTAAACAAACCTGCCTCAACAACGCCATCAAAATTAATATCTCTGTTTTTCCCGATATTCAGTTGTTTATTATAGGGATAAATTGCGACCTTCTGAGAATCACTCAGAAGAACCCCGGTTACTCCGTATACTGTCAGTCCGTATTTTTTCAGGTCGAGAATTGCGTTATCCGTCGGAGCTTTTGTTTCGCTTATAATATTGATGATATCATAATCCTTTTTTTTTGCATATGAATCGAGGAAGTCTTTGGTTTTTTTCTTTATTGTGACTTCGTTATTAGTCCGGTCATAGAAGATGAACCCCTTATTGGCCAAATCAATGCATAATCCTGTAACTGCCTCTACGGGTTTATTCAGCCATCTGGCAAATTCCTCTACCGGGAAAGTCTCTGAATAAAACCATTCAGAAAATTTTATCAAGCGGTTAAGAGGATGGTAATCATCGAGACCCATAAGTTGCAAAAAATAATCTGAATTAAAGAAAGAAGTTGATTCAAATTGCGCCTGGCCAAGTGAAGCACCTCTTGCATGTGAAAGAATAATTTTCGATTCGTTCATATTCCATGACAAATATTCAAAATACATGTCGAGTCGGTGGAAGGAATCGAAGAAGGGACTCTTCGAGACCGGATTGTTTGTATGGAAAAGATTTACCTGTCGGGTTGCAGAGAAGTAAGAAAACGCCAGATTAGAATGATATATCGAATCTTTATCCAGATACAACGACATGGCAGCCTCCTGGCAGTTTAATCCGGTTTTAGAGAAAAGAAACTCTTTTGAACGGATTCTGAGATAAAGAGTATCATTTCTGAAAAGAGTGATCTTCGCAGGGGCTGCATTTTTTCCTGTTCCTTTTACATTCGCTCCTTCAAAAGCTAGTCCACCTTCATAATTAACCCCTTTATAGATATTTTTGATTTTAAATTCTTTTTCGTAAGTCTCAAAACGAGGAAAGGTAGCCTTATCCTTATCAGCAAAGCTGATGGCCTGGTCGGCAAGTAAGCCAGATACCGGTTCTTTAAAATAGGTACTATACGTAAGTTTCGCTGAATCAACAACGAAACTACTCTTTGCCATATTAATTGAATAATCAGTTAATTCGGCAAAAACATCTTTACGTGAATATCCGGCTTTTTCCCAGGTAACGACACCTTTAGTACCTCTGAACTGCTGAAGCCCGGGATAGTATTTTCCGGTAACATTATATAGTTCAGTACTGTCTTTTTGCGTAT
>PMNJ01000029.1:0-200 GCA_003162595.1 Bacteroidales bacterium
CTTACAAACTGGTACACAATTCCGGTCCTTCTGGTGTTCGCATTGGTAGTAGGCATTTTATCAGGAAGCTACCCTGCATTTTTTCTTTCATCGTTCAATCCTTATGAGGTTCTGAAAGGAAGCGTAAAGAACAGTATGAAAAATGGCAGGCTCAGAAGAGTGCTGGTTGTATTTCAGTTTACTGTTTCGATTCTGCTGAT
>PMNJ01000029.1:324-2916 GCA_003162595.1 Bacteroidales bacterium
AGTGAATCATTTTCAACAGATAAAGAAGCCTGCCTGATTAATGAAAGTGTAGCAAAGAAATTTGATATTACTGATCCTTTGAAAGCCAGGTTCATACAACCGGGAGACCCTAAAGACAGAAAGTATATTCCTGTTATCGGAGTGGTAAAAAACTTCAACTTTGAATCACTCAGGAATCCAATCGGCCCATGTATTCTGTGTTTCCAGTCAGAGAATTTTTTATGGGGTTATATTACTGTCAGACTTAATGCCAGAAATTATTCCCAAACCATCAATGAAATTGAAAAAGTATGGAAAGATTATGCGGCAAACACGCCTTTGCAATACTATTTTGTTGAGGCTGACTTTGAAAAGATGTACATCCAGGAAAAACAAAACGCAAAGATGGCTGTGATCTTTTCCATCCTGGCAATATTCATTGCTGCTCTTGGATTATTCGGACTCACTTCTTTTACAGTTGAGCAGAGAACCAAGGAGATCGGTGTAAGGAAAGCTATGGGTTCTTCGGTTGCAGGTATTTATGTTGAAATATCACGCGAGATTGTCATCCTTGTTTCAGTATCATCGCTTATAGCATGCCCTCTGATCTATTATATTGCTGAACATTGGTTACAGAACTTTTACTACAGAATAACACTTGGCGTATTCAGTTTTGTTGCAGGTCTCATTATCGCCCTGGGGATAGCCTTAATTACAATAAGTTACAGAATACTCAGGGCAGCCAGTGTGAATCCTGCACAATCGCTCAAATATGAGTAGACTAAACTTGAATAATGGATGATTCTGAATAAGTTGAAATGGATCAAATTAAATAAAATTAAATAAAATTAAAGGAATATAAGTATGACAGACAAATCAAAAGAATTAAATGCATCGATAACTTTGATTAACGATAAACTTCATTTTAAAGCAACTGCTGGTGAGAATGAACCGATTTCAATCGATTATACTCCACCCCTTGGCGATAACCTGGGTTACACTTCCCTGGAGCTTTTGCTTCTGAGTCTTTCTTCATGTGTCGGAAGCTCAGTATTGACAGTTTTACGTAAAATGAGAAAGACAATAACGGGGTGTGAAATACAGGCCAGAGGAATCAGAAAAGAAGAACACCCTACCTGTTTTAAAACTATTTATCTGATAGTTAACCTTATATCAAATGACACTTCCGAAGAGGACTTTAAAAAAGTTCTTAAGCTTTCAGAAGAAACTTATTGTCCTGTATGGGCATTACTTAAAGGAAATGTTGAGATCGAAGTAACTTATAGAATTGTTTACTGATCAGAATAATCATATATTAGTGATCTGAAATTATTTTAGATGTAATTAACATTTATTCCTTTCTGGATCACAGAATAGCCTTATGAAAGGTCGGATTATTAAGTGGTTAAATATTAGGTACCCTCAAAACTATATTATAAAGAATCCTTTTACAGGCACCTTAATAATTGCTCTGTTTGTCTTTGGGTTTACAGTTTTATATAAACCTTTTAACACACATGCGGCAAGAGCTTTCAGCTATGAAACAACCATGGCAATTTATAGTTTATTATCAGGTATTTTCATATTTCTGTCAATTAAGATTCTGAAAACTGTCAAATACTTTTCAAAAACTAAGGATTGGACCATCTTCAAAGAGTTTTTATCCGTTTTTTTAGTCTTATTCGTTTTAGGTATTGCCATATACGTTCTTGGCTTCTTTATTGAAACATCAGCACAGAGGTGGAATATTTCAACTTTCCTGAATTCCTTCAAAGGCGCCTTTTTAACAGGTATTATTCCTTTATTTTTTTTTACGGCAATAAATTATCCCTATTTGTTTTCGGAAAGCATTGATCTTAATATAGGGAATGCTGCAATAACAGGTCAGGAAAACCAGCCTTCGGAAGATCTTATTCAAATCAGCTCTCAACTGAAAAAGGAAGAACTAAGCTTCTACCCCAGCCAGTTTTTGTATGCCGAATCGGACGGGAATTACGTGGTTTTTTATTTAAGCATAAATAACCTGGTAAAGAAAGAGATCATTCGTAATTCGATAAACAGCATTGAGCAGCAATTATCAGGAATTCCTTACTTCTTAAGGATACACCGGGCATTTATTGTGAACTTAAAAAAAGTCAGAAGCAAGCAAGGAAACACTTTAGGTTACATGATAAAACTATCCGAAACTGAAATTAAAATCCCTGTTTCACGAAAAAATACTAAGGATTTTAATAAACTATCAGCCCTTTATCATACCTAGCAATATACCGTTCATCACAAATTATTGCAGTTTGTCACAGGTATTATCCAATCCTTTTTCCTGCGTTTACAACAGGTAACAAATCCTTGCCATCTATCCCAATTAGTTGGAGCGAATCGTCTTATTGCCTCAATTTGCTGAAGTAAATTATTCGCAAATTCTAACTAATAAACGTAATTATGAAATCATTTTTAGGAAAAAAGGAAGGCAAAAAGGCTATCATTTTAATTTTTGTCACTGTATTAAGCCTGTCTGTTTTGAATGGGCAGGACCAACAGAAACTTAACATCAAGGGACAATTAAAAGACCAGCAAAACATGCAGCCAGTGGCTTTTGCTACAGTAGCATTACGC
>PMNJ01000104.1 GCA_003162595.1 Bacteroidales bacterium
TCCTGTATATTTAAGAAAAAGGGGAAAGATGAAGTTTCCACTTCTACAGGATGGAAGTATAATGATCCAGACAACGGCGGATTTGAAGTTGCCCTTGGAGCCGATCAGAAAACTGGTCCTGGACTGGTGCTGATAGAGGGGGGCCGTTTTACAATGGGACAGGTTGCTCAGGATGTTATGTTCGATTGGNNCAATATTATTTCAGGCATCCTTCTTATAATAATTATCCGGTTGTAGGTGTCAGCTGGGTAAAAGCAAATGATTTTTGTCTCTGGAGAACCGACAGGGTTAATGAACAATTGCTCATTGACGAGGGAGAGCTAAACCCCGATCCGAACCAGACAAATGAAAAGAACTTTAATACTGAAGCTTATCTGGCAGGTCAGTATGAAGGTGTCGTAAATCAATTACGCCCAAGTCTGAATCCAAATCAGACAGAACGCCGGACAAACTTTGAAGACGGTGTACTTCTTCCCAGTTACAGACTGCCTACGGAAGCTGAATGGGAATTTGCTGCCTATGCTCTCAGAGGCAATACATTTGAAGAGAGAATTTATGAAAGAAGAATATATCCCTGGGATGGCCATAACGTCAGAAATTCATCTAAAAAGAACAGAGGTCAGATGATGGCTAACTTTGTAAGGGGAAGAGGCGATCTTATGGGAGTAGCCGGAAGTCTTAACGATAACGGAAGTATAACAGTCGATGTTAAATCTTACTGGCCAAATGACTATGGACTTTACTGTATGGCAGGAAATGTAAATGAATGGGTTGCGGATGTTTACCGCCCTCTTACATCTGAAGATGTTGATGCTTTTAATCCTTTCAGAGGGAACGTTTTTACAGATCTGAAACGCGATGTCAATGGTTCAGTTTTACCTAAAGATAAACTTGGCCGTTTAATTCTGGATACCGTTAAAGATGTGGATGTTGCAAATAGATATAATTATCAGAAAGGCGATTACAGAAACTACAGGGATGGCGACCTTCAGTCAGCTATACCCGGAGGAGGCGGAACCGATTTTACAGTTGAGGACGGGAAAAAAGGTTCTCTCAGAATGTATGCTCAGGATAATTCTCAAAACGCTAATGATTTCGTAACTCTGATTAATGATAATGCACGTGTATATAAAGGTGGATCATGGCGCGATAGAGCTTATTGGCTCAATCCTTCCACAAGAAGGTTCCTCGATCAGGAAAGCAGTCGCGATGATATCGGTTTCAGGTGTGCAATGATCAGGGTTGGAAGCCCTTCCGGTTTATAGAATCTGGTTCTCTGACAATATTAGCCTCATTATGCAATCATAATGAGGCATTTTTTTACGAGTATGAAAACAGAACAATTATTTAACCTTTTTAAAGAATCAACAGGTGTATCTACTGATTCCCGTACAGTGGGAAAAGGTCAGATTTTCTTTGCATTATGGGGTGACAATTATAATGGAAATAAATTTGCTTCGGAAGCGCTTGCACATGGCGCAATGTGTGCCGTTGTAGATGATCCCCTGTTTGAAACTGAAAACACAATACTGGTAGATGACTGTCTCTTTGAACTGCAGGCTCTGGCCTCTCACTACCGGAAGGAGCTGAACGTTCCGGTTATTGCAATAACCGGAACAAATGGTAAGACAACTACTAAAGAATTGCTTGCAGCCATCCTCTCAAAAAAGTTTAAAATTCATTTTACTCAGGGAAACCTGAATAATCATATCGGTGTTCCTCTTACAATTTTGTCAGCTCCAGCTGATACGGAAATGTTAATTATAGAAATGGGAGCCAGCCATTTAAGTGAGATCAGAACATTATGTCTCATTGCAAAACCTGATTACGGGATAATTACAAATATTGGCACTGCTCATATCGAAGGATTTGGATCGGTTGAGGGAGTTATAAAGGCCAAAACAGAGTTGTATGAACATCTTCGCAGGGTAAACGGGATTGCGCTCTATAACGACAAAGATCCACTTCTGACCGAAAAAATATACAGGATCATTAACAGAGCTGTCCCTTTTTCCGATCCTACAGGTATTGATCTCATTCTTGAACAGATGCCATCTGATATTAACCTCAGAATATCAATTACATACCTTCATCTTACGTATGATTTAAATACCAACCTGTTTGGCAGCTATAATTTTGAAAATGTGAGAGCCGCAGTCGCTACCGGTCTCTTCCTTGGTGTTGAGATACAAGATATTATTGAAACAATTGAAAAATACCAGCCGGCCAATAACAGATCGCAGATAAAGAACACAAAAAGCAATACTCTTATTTGTGATTCTTATAATGCTAATCCAACAAGTATGTGTTTAGCGCTGGAATCTTTTTCAGCAATTAAAGCTGAACATAAAATGGTCATCCTTGGCGATATGCTTGAACTTGGTGACAAGAGCGAGGAGGAGCATCTTAAGGTGTTAAATGTGGTTCAGTCGCTCAATACTGAAAAGGTTTTTCTTGTTGGTCCTTTATTTCATAAAACATCTTCGAAATCAGACTTTAAGGCCTTTGATAATGTCAATAAACTCATGGAATTTCTTAAGGGCGAACCATTAAAGGGAAACACAATACTTATTAAGGGTTCCAGGGCAATCAGACTCGAGAAAATTTACGACCTTCTGTAAAAGATTATTTTAATTTATTTTCGGCTCCGGTAAAAGTAATGTTTATTAAAAGAACCTCAGATCTGCTACCCGATCTGACTCTTGGTCCCCACAAACCGTATCCTGATGAGACTATAAAATTCGTATTCCTCTTTTTCAGGTAACCATAGCTTAATTCGTAAATCATTTTTGTAACATAATTAAGGGGCCACATCTGCCCGTTATGGGTATGCCCTGAAAGCTCCAGGTCAATACCATATTTTGCAGTTTCATCAAGGTGAAATGGCTGATGGTCAAGCAGAATAACCGGTCTGGTAGTATCCACCTGTTTCATTAGTTCACCCAATGGCAATCTTTCTTTTCTGTAAAAACGGTATGAATCCCTGTCGATCCTCCCAATGAGTTGAATTCCACCTTCAAGAGTTACTATTTCATCTTTTAGTACTCTAATCCCTTTGCTCTCAATATAAGGAATAGTGCGATTTGCGCCACCAATAAATTCGTGATTACCGGTAATTGCGTAAAGACCATCAGCGCACTTTGGCCAGGTAAAATACTGAAGCAGATCGCCTCTCAGTACGGGTCCTATTTCGCCATCTAGTATATCCCCGAGCAGCAGGACCAAATCGGGTTTCATATCTTTTATTAAACCCGACATCTTTTTCAGACTTCTTTTTCTTATGATACTTCCGAGATGAATATCAGATACTGCAGCTATCCGTAATGTTTTAACAGATCCGGCCGGCTTGTTTATTGTGATATTGTATTCCTTCGTAACCGGTATTATAGCATTAATAAAACCTCCTATTATTAAAAGGGAAGATGCAGAAGAAATAACTATGAATGACCATTTCCTGAATAAAACGATATTATCACCGGATATAATTCCCGGAATTCTCAGGAGAAGCAAAATGATATCGGAAAGAAGAAAAAATAAAAAACCATAAAGCATGAAAGCCAGCCAGAACCCTCCCACAATATTCAGAATATCTGTAATAACCGAGGAATGTTTTGATTCAAGGATCTTTGCAACAATAAAAAGAATGGCAAGCAGGAAAAACGTAATTGAATAGAGAATCCTGTTTCTTTGAAGACAGGGGAGTGCCTTATATCCTTTATAAAATAGATAAATGTTTACAAGTGAGTAAATTGTGAGTACTATGGAAAAAAATACAATCATCTGATACTTCTTCATTTTAGTTCAGTTTTACGATATCAGGCTATTATAAGTTTTGTTGCCTTTTATATAAAACTCAAAAACAATACTCTTGTTCAAAACAGAATCCAGGGTATTGTCCGTTTCCAGTTTCCCTACAGCCTTCCTCTTTTCACGGAGTGCATCGATTGCTTTATAATAATCCATATGAGCGTTCCAGACAGCCCTTATACTTTTGAAACTGCCTTGCATGAGAAAATAAATTACGGCCAGTCCGTCCATTATTCTTCTGATAAACAATATAGTATGTAATTTATTGTCCGGCAGATTTTTATAAAGGAGAAACAGGCTGTTTCTGAAGTTAAGATATGTCTTGAAAGGGGAAGTATAAGGAAGTGTGCCGCCTCCAACATGATAAATCACCGAATCAGGCAAAAAGCAGACGCGATAACCGGTTTTATGAAAACGCCAGCATAAATCTATCTCTTCCATATGAGCAAAGAAATCAGCATCGAATCCACCGCATTTCTTCCATGCTTCACTCCTTACAATCATACATGCCCCGCTAGACCAGAAAACGTTAATCTGATTATCATACTGCCCTGTATCTTTTTCAATTTTATTTATAATTCTTCCGCGACAGAATGGATAACCATACTTGTCGATAAAACATCCTGCCGCTCCGGCATGCTCGAAATGATCTTTCTGATAGTATGAAAGTATTTTTGGCTGGCAGGACGCTACATCGGGATTGTTATCCATAAAGCTGACAAGAGGATAAAGCCAGTTTTCAGTAACTTCAATATCGGAATTCAAGAGAACGAAGTATTTAGCATCAAGCTGATTAATAGCGAGATTATATCCCCCGGCAAAACCATGGTTTTTATCCAGTTTTATAAGTTTTACCTCACTAAAGTTTTCAGCAACCCATTCGGTTGATCCGTCTGTAGATCCATTATCAGCGACACAAACTAATGTCTCATTGTCCATTGAATATTTAACAACTACACCAAGGAACATTCTCAGGAAACCAAGCCCATTCCAGTTTAATATTACAATTGCTGTTTT
>PMNJ01000057.1 GCA_003162595.1 Bacteroidales bacterium
TGGTCACTGTGTAATTATATAAACCGGCAGGGAGGCCTGAAATTGTAGTAGTTGTACCTGTCCCAATCAAAGTTATGGTTCCGGGATAACGCGTCAATGTCCATGTCCCGCTTGCTGGTAATCCGGCTATTTCCACACTTCCTGTTGAAGAAAAACAGGTTGGTGGGGTTATAGCTCCGATGACCGGTGCGGTTGGGATATCAGGTTGTGCTGTTATTATGATACTACCGGACGAGGGAGAGATACATCCTGCTGAATTAGTTACAGTAAAAGTATATATTCCCTGAGACAGATTCAGAATTGTAGTGCTTGTGCCTGAACCTGTATAAGTTACANNTGCTGATGAAGGTGAAGTACATCCTGTTGAATTAGTTACTGTGAAGGTATAAGTATCAGATACAAGTCCTGATATGGTTATGGTGTTTCCCGAGCCTGTTGTAATTACTCCGCCGGGCGATCGGGTTAAGGTCCATGATCCTGTGGCTGGTAGACCGTTCAACGCAACGCTTCCTGTCGGCAAAGAACAGGTCGGCTGAGTTATTGTTCCGACCAAAGGTGCTGAAGGAATAGCTATTACTGTCAGTGTAAAAATAGCAGTTGCTGCAGCACATGGTAAACCTAAGGGATTATTGGTAATTACCGTAATGAGGACCGTACTGCCGGCGTCTCCTGCTGCAGGTGTATAGGTAAAGGTAAAAGGTGTTGTTCCAGATGATAAAGGACTTACTGTACCGGTGCCATTTTCGGTAATCGTCACATTAGTGGCGCTTCCACCAAAGGTATTACCGCTAACAGTCAAAGGTGTTGTACCGCATGTATTTCCATTGCTGCTTTTTAATGACACAGTTGGTTGATTTACACATCCGCATAATACCTGAAAGCTGACTCCTGTTGTTGTACATCCTGATGAATTTTTTACTGTTATAGAGTGGGTTCCATCAGCTATATTAGAGAAAGAAGTTCCGCTCTGAAAAATTCCGCCATCAATATTATATGTAAGACCAGTTCCTAAGGGATTGGTTACCTTTACAACTGCCTTCCCCGGGCCAAGTGAACAGTCTACAGTCTGTGTTGGGCTTGCCGGAGATGCAGGTTGTGCCGGTATTACGAAGCCTGATGAGGCTAAAGATATACATCCTGCTGAGCTTGTTACTGTAAAGGTATAAGTGCCAGGTGCAATACCTGAAATTGTCATACTTGTACCTGTCCCGGTACTTGTCACTCCGTCAGGGCTACGTGTAAGTGTCCAAGTTCCGGTTGCAGGTAAACCACTCACTGCTACACTTCCTGTAGGTATCAAACAAGTCGGTTTGGTGATCGTTCCTATCACAGGCGCAGAAGGAATTGCGTTTACAGATAATGTATAAGTTGCTTTTGCAGCTGTACAAGGGGGCCCTGAAGGATTATTGGTAGTTACAGTTATGGTGACTACCTTCCCGTCGTCGCTGCTTTTCGAAGTATAAGTAAATGAAAAGGGCGATATTTTTGTTGAAACCGGGCTGACTGAACCTGCGCCATTTTCAGTTATAGTTACCATTGTTGCACTTCCTCCAAAGGTGTTTCCGGATATTGTCACCGGAGTTCTGCCGCATGTATTTCCGCTTGTGCTGCTAAGGGTAACGGTCGGGCCATTCACACATTGCCCGAATGAGGTTGTTGAAATCAATAAAAAAAGTGTAACCAAAAGAAAAACCCTGGTCATTTTTTTATGCTAATAACATTCTTTATAGGATAGAACAATATCGTGACATAAAAGGTTCTGCAATTATTATTAAAAATTAGATTATCAGCAGATTTCCTTTAAGTAAATTTCTGGCCAGTTGCGCACAAATAATTGTGAAATATAAAATAAATCAACCAAAAAGGGTCAGTGGGTCAGGTGGTGTACAAAACCGCATGTTCATAAGTCTGAAACAAAAATAAAAGGCTGATTAATTAATCAGCCTTTTATCAAATTTCCTAAACCTTCGAAGAACCTAACTATAAGATTTTAAAATCCTTTAATTCTTTTGCAAGCTGATCCTGATCACGATTATATTCAGTCTTAAAAGTTTTAAATTGAGTTTGTCCCAATTCTTTATAATCTGCCAATTCTTTTTTCAGGCTGTTGTTCTTATCTTCCAGGAGACTAACTTTTTTCTGATCTGTAGCCTGTTCCTTTGAATTATTTTTGGTAATGGCAACTCTCAAATCAGCAATGCTTTTCTCATTACTTTTGAATTTAATTTCAGATTCTTTAGTAAGTTTTTGATATTCTGAAACAGAATCTTTCTGAGCTATCTTTAGATCCTGTTTTGCTACTACCACATCTTTTTTCTCTTCCTTCAAGTTTTCTCTGGCTTTCACTGATTGTTTATCAGGAACCTGTCCGAACGAAGTTGAAATTGTTCCTGCTAAAAATGCCACTACAGCCAGGGATAAAACTAATTTTTTCATTTAATTCAATTTTAATGTGAATATTTTGATAGATAAATTACGTTGCAAAGATCAGTCTCTTTATTCCGGGAATCATTACAGAATTCCTTTAATATGTTACATCATTCACGCATTTAAGTGAACAGTTCAGCAACATTCATTTTACCGAAAGTTATCTCTATCTGCTATTTATGAGGAGAGTCTTCGACCTAATATTACCCTGTTCTGATAATTAAAGTTGAAACTTATCAGTTGACAATACAACCGGTGTACCCGGATACTGGATAGATGCATCATCCTCAGCCGTAATAAATATTTTGACCGGTTTATCTGAAGAAACTGTTTTAAAGGATCCTTTAAGCGCTTTTGACATGAACCCTTTTGAGCTGTTTAACTGTCCGATATTCTTTGTCAATTCCCGGTCTGTGACCATCCAGACAATATAAGTCAGTTTTGATGGTTGCAGTCTGGTCGGTTCAGCTAAATTGCTAAGGGATATCTGAATAACATAATTCTTGTTATTGTCTGTCTTTATTTTTACCTTACCTTGTGCAGCAGGCGCAATGGATGAATTTAAAAAACTCACACTTGTTGCACATGAGTTAACTGAAAAAACAATAATTACTGCAAAAATACCCAGAATGATATTTTTTCTGATGTTATTCAATCTTGTTGCTTTCATTTTGTTTATGGATTAAAATATTATGATTAAACGTCCTTCAATAATAAGACCGGCCAATTTCGCTGGTACAAAGTTGATTTGAATAATTAAGGGAAGTGTTACAGAATTGTTGAAAAGAGTTACAACATTTACAGATTAGGGGCGTAACGGCTTAAAGGCGCAATGGTTTAAAGAAGTAACGGTGTAAAATAACGAATGCACAAAGCTGCAATATCTTAATATTTTTATATCCTTAAGATAGCTATCGGTACAACACCGGAGCGGGTTCCCCTATTTCAAAATCGCGGAAACCAAAATCAGTTGTGCTGAATGAATTCATTTTAAAAATATTCTGTCCGGTTCCGGGGATTATCGGATAAAATGAAATGGATATCTGGAATGTATTAAACACCAGGTTTTCATTTTTTATTAATATTCCAAATCCTAACTGCGAATATAATTTGCGGTTTTTAAATCCTGATATTGCGTCACCAAGCATACCGAGGGAACAAACCAGAAAGGGCCCAAAATGAAATCCGATAAGATTCCATGGAGCATATGATTGTGTCTGTAACATAAACAGGAGACGATTAGTGCCAGAAAATCCGATACTGTTAAATCCATCAATACCATGACCGTCATTGAGAGTTAAGCTATCATAAGGGAATCTGTTTAAGCCTATGGTAATCTGAGGTTTTACGAATTGCCTGAACTTCCAGTTCCCGATCTCAAATAACCCAGTGAAATAATTTACACTGAAAGTAATAACCCCTTGTTCGGTATGTGATGCATGAAAGAAGGTTCCGTATTCAAAGTTGCTACCCATGTATCCCCATTCATTATAGTTCCCAAAGGAAAACTGCATTCCCAAATAGGGCCGCCATGAATTATTTCTTAACTGATAACCTCCCTTTAATTCAAGAACATGTCCGACAGGGACATCTTCGATAGTGCCNNAGTGCCATATTTAAAAATAAATTTATCCTGAACATATTTACGGGTAGAAATTCCAATTCCTCCCATGTAAAAATCCTCATTTGAATATATCTGTAACGGGTCATTGATATCCGTGGGTTTCTGGAGGTAACGTATTCGCAGATACCTGAGAGATAATACTAAATTGGTTGCCTGTTCTTCTTCAGTAGAACCGTTGAAAATTTGTATTGCTTTTCCAACCCAAAAATCCTGTGTTTTAAATTTTAAATTCAAAGGAACATATAACGGATTTATACCTGCAAGGGAATCTCTTTTTACCTGGGTAGCAAATGATATACCTCCAGCCCATTTTGCATATGGGGAATAAAACGGCCGGTCAAAAGCCAGACTCCTTCTGATATTTCCATATCCGTCAACTTCATAATGCAAATTTGAATTGATATAGGTGGTCTTAATATTCGGAATGAAATAATTAGTACTAAATGCGCTGATTCCGGTACTAATATTTCTTGAAAAAACGTTTTGAAACTCGTCACCGGTTCCTAAAAAATTTTTATCGGTCAGCCCTATTTTCATATGAGAAGTTGAAATATCTACTTCACCATCGATGCTCCAGTTATCCAGTTCACGTATAAAAATATCTACTGAATCAGATTTTGGCCTGGCAGAGGCAACGTAAAAAAAAACATCATGTACAAATTTCTGGTTGCGGATCAGACGCTCTGACTCTTTTACAAAAAATGAATTGAACGGTTCATTTTCTCTGATAAGTAAAAGGTTTCGGATCGCGATAGTCTGTGTTTTAATATGCAAATCATTTCCCGCTTTAATTAATCTGCTTTGAGGAGGTACAGTTGTATCACTGGCTGAATATCCGAAAGGATCCAGTGTTACTATGTCTATTTTCCGGATAATTTTCCCCTGAAAGGTGCTGTAAGGTTTCTGGATCAGTTTTTTATAAACTTTCTTTTTGACTTGTTTTTTTGATATGATTGCAATCGGTTTGAAAATCAACCGGTACATAAAATTATTGAACTTGTTTCGCTTTGAATAGGTTTCAATATTCTTATAAAGTTGAGTTGAGTCTTTTTTGACAGCGGTTTCCTGTGCTAATGCAAAAGCACTGAAAAAAACTAAAACAAAGAGCAATATGATAAATTTTCTGAGCCACATTCGTGCTTATCAGGTTTGAATTCTTTATCCTGAAAATTATTTTTTCTTTTTCTCTTTATCTTTCTCTTTCTCTTTTATTTTAAGGTCCTCTGATTTTTTTTCAATGGAATCATTCTTAATTTTTTCAGCTGCTTTTTCCTTTCTCCTATAATAACCCCTGAAAAGGAAATTTTCCTTGGCAGCATTCATATTTTCATCCAACCCTTTACTGCTCTTTCTAAGGTTCATGATAGTCTGACTAATATTTTTAGCAATTGTTGAATCCTGAATAAATCTCCCGAGAGTTCCGCTGCCGCTGTTCACTTTAGTCATTATCTCTGCAAGCTGAAGTGAAACAATTGCGGCATTGTCAGCCGTTACCTGAAGGCTTGACATGATAGCATCAGGTTCAACAGGTTCCTTAGACGCAATTTGCTGCCCGTCTTTTGCTAAAGAAGCATCAGAACTGCCCTGGGTAATAATTAAAATACGATCTCCGATAAGCCCGGCTGAACCTATTGCAGCTTCACAGTCTGATTTAATAAATTTCTGAACATTCTTTTGAATCAACATATCCACCTGAACAGTGGAATCATTTATTATTTTAATGTTGTCAACTGTGCCAACATTAATTCCTGAAAAGCGGATATTATTTCCAACCTGCAATCCGCTTACATTATAAAAAGTTGTAGTGAGCTTATAGACAGGAACAAACAAATTTTTCTGTCTGCCTATTATAAAAACAGTGACTATAAAAATCATCAAACCACCGGCAATAAACAGACCTAACCGCACTTTGAATTTAGTTGTATATTTTTCCATTTTATAGGGTTTTAAATCTGATATTTCTCTGTTAATTATTTGAAGAATGAGTTGATTAAAACATCAGGGGACTTTTCAAATTCTGCCAGGCGCCCTTCTTTATAAACCTCTCCGTCATTCAACATTATAATACGGTTTGCCGTATTGCGGGCACATTCTATATCATGTGTGATTATCAGAGAAGAAGTCTTGTACTTTTTCTGAACGTCGTTGATTAATGTACTTATTTCATCTGATGTTGCGGGGTCGAGCCCGGTTGTTGGTTCATCATATAAAATGATCATCGGGTCAACCACAATTGTACGTGCCAGACTGATCCGCTTTCTCATACCGCCTGATAACTGGGATGGCATTTTATTAAGGGTATCAGATAAGCCGACATTTTCCAATGCTTCATTTATTTTTTCGTTGATTTCCATTTGAGTTAGATCCCTTTTTATTCTTTTCAGCGGAAATTCAAGGTTTTGTCGCACAGTCATTGAATCATACAATGCACCACTCTGAAAAAGAAAACCAATTTTCTTTCGCAACTCTCCCAGTCTTTCATTGTTTAAAGTACTCACATCTTCACCGAGTACATTTATGGTTCCGAAATCAGCATCAAATAAACGAACAATACATTTTATCAGAACAGATTTCCCGGAGCCGGATTTTCCAAGTACTGCCAGGTTTTCGCCCTTAAATAGATATAACGACACGTTTTTTAATACCTCTTGTGTGCCAAATCCTTTCCTAAG
>PMNJ01000030.1:0-9859 GCA_003162595.1 Bacteroidales bacterium
TACTCAATTGTATTGCCACTTCCCAAAAATGCAAAAACAATCTTTATCGGTCCAATCCTTAGTGGAACAGGTAAATTATGGATTGACGATATTCAATTGTTAATCGATGGAGAAGATATTGGGAAAGCTAAACAGAAAGAACAACAGGTATATAAAGCAGATAATGACAAGGAATTTGATAAAGGCTCAAATATTACAATCCCAAATTTAACTCCGGCTAAAATTGAAGATCTGGCCATTTTGGGGAAAGTTTGGGGATTTTTGAAGTATTATCACCCGGCTGTAGCCAAAGGTGATTATAATTGGGATTATGAACTATTTAGAATTCTGCCTGAAGTTCTACAGTGCAAAAGAGATAAAGAGAGAAATGAAATATTATCAAAATGGATACTCAGTCTTGGAGAAGTAACAATTGAAACTCATAGCAAGATTGAAGATTCAGCTATAAAATTCACTCCCGATTATTCATGGATTAATAATTCATTGTTGGGGGAAGAGTTAACAAAACAGTTATTGAATATACGTGATGCAAAACGTGGTGGTGAAAATTACTATTTAGGATTTGAACAAAGTGTTGGTAACCCTGAGTTTAATAATGAGAGGCCATATAATAATATTTTACCAAAGCCTGATGCTGGATATCGTTTGTTATCCCTGTATCGATATTGGAATGTCATTCAATATTTATACCCATACAAAAATCTCTTCAAAGAGAACTGGAACGATGTACTTACTGAGTTCATACCGAAATTTATAAATACAACAAGTGAATTAGATTACAAATTAACTGTTTTAGCTCTGATAGCCCTCATTCATGATACACATGCAAATATTTGGGGGAACGATGAAACCCTACAGGCTTATAAAGGTGCAAACTATGCCCCGATAAATGTAATATTTATTGAAAACCAGGCAGTTGTCACAGGTTTTATTAAGACAAAATCTGGCAATGCGCCCGAACTTCAAAAAGGTGATATTATTGTAAGTGTAAATAATAAAAGTGTTGATAAAATAATTCAGGAGAAATTGCCTATTACACCTGCTTCCAATTATTCCACCCAATTACGCGATATTGCCAGGGACCTTTTACGAACAAATGATTCAGTTTTAAACATTACTTATAAGCGGGGCAATTCAATTATTCCTTTGACATTAAAATGTTATTCACCTAAAAACATTAACGTGTATGAGAATTATTACAAGAAGGATACTTGCTTTAAGCTCATAACCCCTGAGATTGGATATATTTATCCGGGTACTATTAAAAATAATTATTTGCCGAAAATTATGAGTGAAGTCCAAAAAACTAAAGGACTCATAATTGATTTACGCTGTTATCCTTCAGAGTTTATTGTTTTTAGTCTGAGTGAGTATTTAATGCCGGATTCAATCAGCTTTGTAAAATTTTCAAATACTAGTTTAAATACTCCGGGATTGTTTACTTATACTAAAGCCTTAACAGTTGGCAAAAGCAATAAAGAATATTTCAAAGGGAAAGTTATCATATTAGTAAACGAAATAACACAGAGCCAGGCAGAATATACGACAATGGCATTAAGAGTTGCTCCTAATGCTACTGTTTTAGGATCAACTACGGCAGGAGCTGATGGTAACGTTTCACAATTTACTTTACCAGGTGGGATAAACACTATGATTAGTGGAATTGGTGTTTATTACCCTGATGGTAAAGAGACACAACGAATTGGAATGATTCCTGATATCGTCATCAAACCAACTATAAAGGGGATTAAACAAGACAGCGACGAATTAATTGAAAAGGCGATAGAATTAATAAACAAAAGATAAAAAGTCATACAACTCGGTCAGTTGGGGTAATAAGATTGTCATGTTTTTTTGCAAACATGATCTTGACAATTACATCGTGACATTACAACTCTCGTTCATCTATCGGGGCTTAGCAAAAATACATGCCAACCCTGACGCTGACGGCAACTTAATTAAACCGCCTGGCCGTTGGCAGTAAGAAAAAAAATGACGACTACTCACCAGTGAAATATGGTAATTATACTTCATTTTCTGGCATTTGGTAAGATTGTAATGTTCGAAAAGATGAATTTCAATAATTTTAAGAATTAAAATAAAAAAGATAAATTATGATTGATAATATTAAAATTGTTAAGCAATTGTATTATGCATTCTCAAAAAAGGATATAAATACAATTTTAGGATTATTAAGTGAAGATGTAGAATGGGGTGAGCCAGAGAATCCTTTTAATCCTGCAGGAGGTACACGAAAGGGTCATCCTGGATTCCTTGAATGGCTAAATATTGGAAAAGATGCTGAAGATATTTTAATATTGGAACCTAAAAGATTTTTGTGTGATAATGATTCTGTTGCAATAATTGGGTATATGAAATGTTTAGCTAAATCTACTGGAAAGATATATGAATCTGACTTTGTTCATTTTGCGATTATTAAAGATTACAAAATATGTAAGTTTCAAGAGTTTTTTGATACATATATAGCTGGTGAGGCATTTAGATAGATTTTATATTAGGGAATGTCTGATAATACCCATTTGACTTTTAATAAATCAGCATTATTCACGGCTGCTTTTTTGCAACCAAAACCAACCAAAATAATGAAGCTGAAAATCCCAATCTTTTTCATATACCTAATGTTTAATATTTTTATACTGACTCACCCAAGTTATAAAACCATAAACATTTGCTAAAGTTAGTGTGTCATGGGTTAATGAGAACCTATCTGCATTTCCTGAATCATAATCATATTTAATAATACCATCCTCTGACCCAGATTCATAAGTGTGAAAGATGCTGGATAGCCTTAAAGTATCATTTTGATAATTATAATAAAGTGAGTCTGATGTAAAGATAATATTGTTTGAAGTATGAGTCGAAGCTGGTGTCTTACAATCTGTTCCCCCCAACATACATGTACTTATCCAAGACCATTCACCAATTAAACTTGATGAAGAGATAGATGTATCATCCTTTTTACAACCAAAGCTAAATGCAATAACTACCAGGAGCAACGTTATCTTTTTCATGATGCCCGATATATTTTTTATTTTCTTTTTACATATGATATTACTGGTCCATCGACATAAGTATCGTTGAAAATCAAACTATCACTTACTATATAAAAGTACCCGCCAATTATAGTGCTATTAATTAATACATACCAATTGGGAGCAGAAGGGTCTGTTTGTATTTTATAGCTTGATGTGGCAATAAGCGAATCATTTCGATATTCACTCATGTTACCATCTCTCATAAATTCAAGAGATTTTGAAAATCCCGATATCTGAGGATTCGATTCCTGTCCTCCGTATGGAATAATTGTTTTTACCCATTCCCACCTACCGATAATTAATTCGGAAACCGTTTTGTTCTCTTTTTGGCAACTCATCAGAATTGCTAATAAAAGCAATGATGAGTATTTTAGAAGAGTAGTTTTCATATCAGTAGAGGTTCGGTTCAAGATTAATGCAACAAAAAGCGTGCTAAATATCCTTAACACAGCGCACAGATAAACCACAATGCTTAGGGTAGTCAAGTCTAAAGGTACTACTTGTGTTGTAGTCAACATAACGATACAAAGCCTTCAATGCAGTGCTATCCGTAACCGACCACCAAATACCACCATACCCAATAGCGTAGAAAGTACCATAGTACTGACGGTAACCACCCGGAAGTGCAGTAAAACCCGTCTCGTTGGTTGCTCCGGTATTAGGACTTATCCAATGATTTGTTCCTGTTTCTTTGAGTTTACCTCCAGCTACAGCTTCACCCCCAAGATATGTTGTAAGTGTTATCCATTCTTCATCAGTAGGCACATGCCAGCCTGTTGGACATACTCCACGACTGTCAGTTACGGTATACCAAGTGTATAATCTGCCATAAAGGGCGACATTACTCTCTTTTCCATCATATGTCCATTGATATTCAGGCATGCTCTCAGTTGATATATCCAAAGTATCAGGAGTGGTTGTACCTATTAAATCTCCATTGCGGTATTTGCTGGTTTTAAGGTTCTCTTGCATCCATACCTGGTTGCCAATGGTTATAGTGCCATAAACGTTTCCATCTATGTCTGTTATTGATGTATATGCTGAAGATGTAGTAAAATTTATTTCACTTCCATATGCTGTACCAACACTATTTGTGGCATATGCTCTTAAATAATAAGTCGTGACAGGAGTCAGACCAGTAATTGAACTTATAAACACTCCTACTTCTGTGCTGTCTTCTGTTTTACTATCTATAATTGTAGGATTAATGGATGTGCTCCAGCAAACGCCACTGGCAGTTATAGTTGCTCCGCCATCATTTGTAATACTTCCACCACTTGTAGCTGTGGTTGAAGTTATATTTGAAATTCCGGCAGTAGTTAGTACAGGAATTATTGCTGGCTGAGATTTAAATGATATCGTCTTACCGTACCCTGTTCCTAAATTATTAGTAGCATATGCCCGAACGTAATATATCGTACCCTCTCTCAGACCAGTTAAGTTGCTTGAAAAACTACCCATCCCTATACCATCGGTTGTTTTACGATTGGCTATTGAAGGTGAAGTTTCTGTGCTCCAACATACTCCACGACTTATAATAGCCGAACTTCCTTCATCCATTATGTTGCCACCACTTGTTGCTGTGTTCGCAGTTATATTTGAAACTGTTGCAGTGGTTAAAATAGGTATAGTTGTTTTTTCTTTTTTACATCCAGTTAAAATAGTTCCACCTATAATGAGAATAATTGTTAGGTAATAATCAATTATTTTCTTCATGATTCAATTAAGTGATTCATTGACAATACCAAATATACTAATTTTTTTAGCGCTAATTTTTAAATTAATTTAGGGAACAGATTAACACATTTTTAGTAACTTAGAGATAACTCTTAATAGATAATATGGTAAAAAAATGCATCCCTATCTGAGTTGTCTCGCTGCACATTCTCGTGATAAGGAAATGAGTACCGCCTCTTGAAGGTCATCCGACCTATATACTTTAAAAAGCAGTTCCCCGATTCACCAAATAAACTTACAAACTGCGAAACGAGGAACTGCGAAAAACCTAAACCCTGCTTTATGAAATTATGGCTAATTTACTAAACGTGAGTATTCAAGTCAAGAGCCAGAGAGTCTATTAATCCCGCAAACAACGAACAGAATAACCTATTTTTTTAAAAATACTGTTTCTCTCGACCTTGCTGCCATGGTAAGCTATGTAACAATATCTTGCTTCTGTTGCGTTGTTTCCCGTTGCCGACCACCAGTAGCCACTGTACCCTATATATGAGAACGTTCCAAATTCACGGTCACCACCTGCAAGTGCTTTAAAACCGCTTTCGTTGGTTGCCCCAGTATTAGGACTTTCCCAATGGGTTGTACCNNGCTTTCACCACCAAGATATGTTGTCAGCGTTGTCCATTCTGCATCGGTAGGTACATGCCAACCTTTTGGGCATAATTTATTTGTACCAACTGTGTACCAATTATAGAAAGCACCGTAAGTATTTTTATTGACGGTGGCATCATTCTTATACCAGCAGTAAGCAGGTGTGGTTAATGCATCCCATGCCTTATTATCTGTAACCAATGGTATCGCTGTGCCATCATTATACTTCGTAGTTTTCAGATTTTCAGCCATCCAAACCTGTGTGCCGATGGTTACAGTTTTGTAAACATTACCGTCAATATCTTTCACGGTCTGTGCTTGAAGTCCATTTAACCCTACGCAAAACAGGGTTATTGCGAATAATTTAACATTTTTGTGCTGCATCTTTTCCTTTTTTAATTTTTGTCCTTTTATTTCAAAATCACTGGTTTAAAGTTATGAAATTTAAACTTAACCAGTGGTCTTAAAGTCGGAGAGTATTACAATTCACCCTTGTTGATTTGTAATAGAATGTATTGCCTTATGAAAATATTTTATTTTTTCTCTCTTTAAAAAGCAGTTCCCCGATTCACCAAATAATCTTGCAACCTGCGAAACGAGGAACTGCGAAAAACCTAAACCCTACTACTTCATTATGATTATGGCTAATTTACAAAATATTTGAATTTTAGAAAATAAATATTTGGAGCACTATAAACAGAGACGGTATGTTATGTCTCGTTGTCAATGTGTTCTATAGTAAATTATTAACGCATGCGCATTATGAAATAGAAGAAAAATAATTGAAATTGATATAAAATACCAATGTCTGTATGGAATATGTAAATAAAATGAATTCCCAATCAATCCGATTCCAATTAGCCAAAATAATGGTGTATAAGCCGGAGCAAGAAACCCAAACATACTATTGCTCCATTTACTGTTAGGCAAATAAATTAATTGTAGCCACGAAGCGAAGTATAAAATTATGCCTGATAGATATATTACCAGACCTTCTTCTTGAATTATGGTTGAAAACGATAATGGCATAAAGAGAGTAAGTAAAAAGACAATTACCCGGAATATATTTTCTCCATAAGTCAATATTGGTGGAATCTTATTCCGAAATACAGCAGGTTGAAATTCCTTTGGTAATTTGTTAGTCAGAGCAATATTCCAAATTATAACTGGTATAGTTAAGATGAAACAGTTCAAAAGGTATTTTTGAACGAAAATAAAACTCATAATTTTGCTTTTAATTTTTTGTGATTTTATTCACATTCCCAAGTCATGATATATTGCAAATCATCAATAGGGTCAACATTTTCTTTTGCATGTTTAAGCCATCTTCCTGCCAGTCCATTTTGTAACGACGTTAATTCGAAATGAGACATAGCAATGCCCATGTCAATATCATGCATTCCTCTTAACTCGTATCTTTTGTTTATTGATTTTTTAAAGAAATGAAATCCATTCATAGTTTCATCAAAAAATACTCTCCAGGGTTGAGTATTTCCGGATGATGGCGCTAATCTTACCATCTCCAGAGAGTCAGAATATTTCTTTACATACTCAGGTGTAAGTGGCGTTTTTGACCTATAATTGAAAAACAATTTGTCCCAACTTTGCCTTTTTGAAGCACTAACCGAGAATCTTAAAAATTTATCTTGATATGTTGGTTTATCATCGGAATATCCGACGATTACTATACTTGGTATATCAAAACCATCTTCAATGAATACGTCATTAAAATATGTGGTGTCAAACGCTCCAATCCAGCATGTTGAAAGGTTCATTTCTGTTGCTTTTAATACTACCTTTTCCATAAGGTATGCATAGTTAACCCTTGATGCTGTAGTTGATTTTGCTGTTCCCAAAATATAGGTATTTTGTCCCTGAATCATTCCATAGTCAAGTTTCAGTTGCTTATCAGCATCATTTTTTTCAATGATTCTGAAATTAACAACCTCATTTTCTATCCCTTTACTATCTTCTATGATGAAACTTTCGAGGTTTTTTTTATCAGCAGGTTTTAATGCAACATGACTATATGTCCTGCATGATTTGCGTTTTTTAATTATCTCAATAATGTCCATGTTCTGCCTTTTTTAATGATGCTCAACAATTCAATAAATGTAACCAATATTATTTATTTACGGAATGAACCGCAAAAGCCTAATATATTTATCTCATCTTTTGGTTATATTGGAAAAGCCAGTTGCCCTTACCACCTTTAGCCGGAATAAATTTATTACTAATAGCTGGCGTTAAATACTTGTTATATAGTCATGTATGTCAAGCGCAATCAGACCGACCAATAGTGGTTAATAGATTCGGCTTTTATAATAGGGAATAATACTTGGTAGTATTTTGGAATGGTCTCTTTTTTATTCCTCAGAAATTGGATAATTATAAAAAGTAATCCCCGGACTCTTATCCGGGGACTAATCATTTATTAATATAAAGGTATGCTATTTAATTATCCAGTCAGTGTATACTGAAGTTCCCGAAAGTACATATTTACTCCACTCATCGCTTAATGGTTTCAATCTCTTGGCGGCTGTCTTGTCAAATTCAGTAGATGTAGTATCATCCGGGTTTGGAAAATATTTGTCTCTTAATTTAACAGAATCAAAATACCATAACTCACCAATTTGATTTTTCTTTTCTCCTCTATCACCGCCAAGCACAAATATTTTCAGGCCTGGATAGCATTTTTCAAATTCAGGATTGTATTTATTAATCCAAAAGTCCAGACATTGATTCATTGTCACATCTGGCTTAAGTGTAAGTGTATAAACACGGATAGCGACAACAGCACCTTTCTGTAAGTTCTGTCCAAAAACTGTTCCTGCGAACAGAATAATGATTAGAATAATTACTAATTTTTTCATGATTACGGGATTTAGTTGCTACGTTAAAATGATTAAGTTATTTATGCGGAAAATTACAGGTACCATTTAGACAATTTCATCGTGACACGACAACTCACGTCCATCTACCGGGACTGGCAAAAAAAGCAGCACCGCGACGCAGACGGCACCTAATTAAACCGCCGGGCCGTTAGCGTTCATCTCTCAGATTAACAAAAGGTTGCATTTCTAAGCAAAGCCTTTTCCAGACAAGTTGTTCAGAAGCCATATTTGGAATTCTTTGCCGGGACTAAACGAACTCAAACAGGAAAGAATTAGAAAACGAAATATTAGTTACATTTCGAATTGAAAAATATCTTACTTGAATTTCGTAATCAACATAAATATTATCCCATGAAAAATTTCTTAAAGCTCATAAATCTAATGTTGTTTATATTGTTCCTTTACTCGTGTAAGAAAGAAGACAAAGGACCTGTTATTGGAACCACATCTGCGACTGAAATTACTCAAGTTACAGCATTATCTGGGGGAAATTTAATTACAGATAATGGAGAATCAGTTGTTACTAAAGGTGTGTGCTGGAGCACTCTTCAGGATCCAACAATATCGGACAATAAAACTTCTGATGGGAATGGGTTAGGATCTTATACAAGTTTAATAGAAGGATTAGTACCAGAAACATCCTATAATGTAAGGGCTTATGTCACGACTAAAGTGGGTACATTATACGGAAAATCTATTTCCTTTACAACAATAAATAATCCTATCATCTTCAATCCAAGTTTAAATTATGGGACACTTGTTGATATTGAGGGTAATATATACAAAACCATACAAATCGGAACACAAGTATGGATGGCAGAAAATCTTAAAAGCACAAAGTTCAAAGATGGAACAAACATATCTAATGTAACTGAACCTTTTCTGACTTCTCATCAGGATTGGTATAATATTAAAACTCCTGCTTTTTGCTGGTTTGAAAATGATCCAATAGCTTTTAAATATATTTTTGGTGCTTTGTATAATCGGTATTCAATTGCCAGTGGAAATCTTTGTCCAACAGGTTGGCATATACCTTCCAATGCAGAATGGACAACTCTTTCCGATTACTTAGGAGGTAGCATGATTGCTGGTGGCAAGCTTAAAGAATCAGGAACAATAATATGGGGCAGCCCTAATATCAATGCAACTAATGAGTCTGGTTTCACTGCTCTGCCAAGTGGTATGCGATGGAATAATGGTTTCAATTTTGGAGGATTAGCTCAGTTATGTTATTTTGGGAGTGCAACAGAGGGAGACGCTGAAGGTATATTTGCATGGGTTTTAAATACTGAGAATGCATTTCTAAGTAGTGGTGTGTTTGTAGCTGACCTAGGCATTTCTGTACGTTGCATAAAAGATTAAAAAACAAAATGCGAACTCGCTTTTATCATTTTCTCTTTTATTAATAACCTCCTTCATTCCTTACAACTGCTTAATGAATTATAAAGTTTATTAATCTAAAATCGCAACAACTTTTCAAATCTTCTGTCACCGAAACAAATCCTCCTGCAGGAGCAGAAATTGAAAATGAAATATTAATTACATTTCAAATTGATAAATATTTTACTTGAATTTAGTAAT
>PMNJ01000030.1:9894-10077 GCA_003162595.1 Bacteroidales bacterium
CAATAAAACTTCTGATGGGAATGATTTGGGTTCTTATACCAGTTTAATAAAAGGATTAACACCAAATACCTCCTATAATGTAAAGGCTTATGTCACCACTAATGTAGGTACCGTATATGGAAAATCTAATTCCTTTACAACATTAAATAGTCCTATCATCTTCAATCCAAGCTTAAATTATGG
>PMNJ01000111.1 GCA_003162595.1 Bacteroidales bacterium
ATTATCATCCAGAAAACCGGCCTGATGTTTCTTTACAGAGGCAGAATTTAAAAAATACTCCCCGCCTGTAAGGTTAAAATCAGAATTGATATTTTCAGTCATCCAACAATAATTTACAAAAAGGTACCCGACTTTATTAAAATCATCGATCATTATCCATTTCTGATCATAATATTGAATTACCACATTTAATGTAATCCTGAACCGGGGAAGTGTATCGGAGTGATTGGAGATGTCCATGAGGATATCTGCTCCATGTGTGTTCACCTTTAGTCCGGAATAACTATTCAGAACTACTTCATTATCATACTCAGCATAAACATTGTCAGGATCTACCTTCGGGAAAATACGCTGTGGATCCGATTCATATTCTGTACCATCCTCAGTAACGATATGAAGCCGGTAAATGTGTCCGGGTTGGCCCGTAAATTGCAATGAGTCTGAAACGTAATCTCCTTTGTCCCTTTCATTGAATTTGAAAGAGTTACCCATATCGTCTGTTACATATACATTTGCGCCAATAGAGGGAGTGCCTTTTTCGCTCGAATTGAATGGCTTTGCATAAGTGAGAACGATATGATATGCATCGGTCTTGGTTGTAATTATGCCATCCACCACCAAAACATTTTGAGACGTGTCAATGTGAGGGTCATATACTTTGGAACAGGAAGTCATTAAACCGGTTATTATTATCAATATTGTAATTGTTGGTTTCAAGTTAAATAAAATAAAATGACTATCGGTATTCAATAATAAACTATTTTAAATGATTAAATATCAATCATATAATCATATGAACTCACCCCAACCCCTCTCTGCTTCGCAAAGAGGGGCAAAAAAGGATCTCCCCCTTCTTTTGCCTGCAAGAGAAGGGGGCCGGGGGGATGAGTACATGCATAATAAAAGCATTTCTCAGATTATTATTACTTATTCCTGATACTCATTTTAAATAATTTCAGTATCGGAATTAACCCAAATAAATTCATTGATATTGGCTGCGCCGGGCTCCGCTTCGCTTTGGTTCTTCGTTTACCCCGGTCCGCCAGCAGGCGGATTGTGGTGAATAAATTGATTTTCAAGCGATTTAAAATGTTGCTTTTATGATTAGCTCTATTCATATTAAATTTTATCAGATTATTCTATAAATAACTTTTAGGTATTTCCTGTAGAAATCCAGAATGCAGGAACATTATGATGTTTACTGCCTGGTATATCTATCAGGCAGCCATCAGGTTCAGGAGGCAAAATACATGGCGTTTTTATTAATACAGGCTGAGAGTTTACCAGATTCCTCAGATCAACAATATATTCAGAATAGCTGACAGAGGATGCTTCGAAAAAACCGATAGTTTTTTTCTCAGGATCGGTTATACATTTAATGTTTCCGTTAAGCTGAGAGGCGACAGGATCAAATATTCTCCCTTCTGACTGTATCTGTCCATACAGGCTCTTATAGTATAAATATGTCTCCCTATTGAGGGTGTACTGGCTCAAATAAAGAATGCGGTGGTGAATTAAGTAGGTATTATGCCAATTGCCTGAATATGCTATTGCGGTAGTATCATCCATATTGATTTTAGAATAATATTCTATTGCAATAACGTTATTGTTATCATCCAAAAAACCGGCCGGGTGGTTTTTTATTGAGGCAGAGTTTGATAAATAATCCTCGTCTGTAATGTTAAAATTGGAATTGATATTAACTGTCTGCCAGCAATAATATTGCAATAAGAGAAAATGGTCCCAATCCAATTGAAAATTGCCTTGATTATAATATTGAAGTACCAGATTTGAAACAATCCTGAACCTGGGCACTGTATCGGACTGATTACGGATGTCCATGAATATACTTGCTCCATGTGTGCTAACCTTTAATCCGGTAACACCATTCAGAATTACTTGATTATCAAACTTTGCGTAGGCATTGTCAGGACTGACCTCCGGAAACATTCGCTGTAGATCCGATTCATATTCTGTACCATCAGTCGTAAGAATATGAAGGCGGTAAGTATGTCCCGGCTGACCGGTAAACTGCAACGAGTCAGAAACGTAATCCCCTTTGCCTCTTTCATTGAATTTGAAGGAATTGCCATGGTCGTCAGTTACATACACATTTGCACCAAGAGAAGGAGTGTTTTTTTCGCTCGAATTGAATTGACTGGCATAGGTGAGAACTATATGATAAGCATCTATTTGATTTGTTATCCTGCCATCTATCACCAATACCTTTTCTGCAGAGTCAATATGAGGATCATAGACTTTGGAACAGGAAATCAATAGGCCGGAAATTATCATAAATATCGTACTGGCCGGTTTCATGTTAAAAGGTAAAACTGTATGTCAGCATAGGAAGTGGACGACCGATTATATACAACATATATGTATCATATTGCCTGTATTCATTTGAGACCATGTGGGCTCCTTTTTGATAATAAACCGAATATGCATTTTTTCTGCCATACAGGTTAATAATGGAAAATGTCCAGCTGCCTTTCCATTTTCTTCTGATCTTCAATGATTCATCCAGCGTCATCGAGACATCGAGCCTGTGATAGTCCGGCAACCTGTATTTATTACGGTCGGAATAATAAAGCAGTTGGTAACCCTGGTAATCGAATTTCAATTCAGGCAAAGTAACCGGACGTCCGGTACTGTAAGTGAAGGTGCCATTAAAGCGCCACCGTTTGGAAATATGATAATTTGCATTCAGAATAAGGTTATTTGGTCTGTCGAAGTTCGACGGGAAAATCTGATTATCATTTATCTTATCCTCGGTGAAAACCCCGTGTGACTGTTGCAACGACCGCGAAAAAGTGTAACTGGCCCAGCCTGTCAACCTTCCGGTGTTTTTCTTTACGTACAGCTCAACTCCATAATTATAGCCTCTGACATTTGTCAGATCTGCCTCAAGGTACGGATTCAGCAGAAGGTCCGCTCCATTTTTATACTCAATAGCATTTGTAAGGCTCTTATAATAAACTTCTAAAGAAGTTTCGTACATGTTATTCTTGAAATTTTTAAAATATCCGACTGCAAAATGGTCACAAGTTAAAGGTTTGAGGTTAGGTGAACTTAGTTTCCAGACATCAGTCGGAGCCATAACTGCAGTGTTTGAAACCAGGTTGACATATTGGTGTATCCTGTTATAACTCAGCTTCACCGAGCTATTGTTTGAAAGGGTGATACGCAGGGAAACCCTTGGTTCCAATCCCGAATAACGGCAGATCGATTTATTATTGCCATACATTAATGAATCAATCACACTTCCGCGGGATCTTGGCAAATCTGGCTGGTAGATATAGATTTTATTGGGTCCCAGGTATGTGTATAATGAATATCGCACACCTACATCGATCGCAAGTTTTGGAGATAATGTAATGTTATCGGTTAAATAAATTGCGCTTTCCAGAGCTTTTTCAGAAAGCATTTGGACAGGATTTATTATTGTTGAGTCACTTAGTCCGGTTAATTTGCCAGGCTGGATGTTGTAAAGAGCTGCATTAATTCCAAAATCGATTGAATGATTCCCATTTGGAAGCCATGAAAAATTCCACTTTGTATTTTTATAAAGCACGCCCGAGTTAATCCTGTAGGCTTCCCATAACTTAGAAGTGTCGGATTCAGACACCTGGAAACGATAATCGCTTATACCGGCTGTGAGGTTGAAAAAGAACTGGTTGGTAAATGTGTGTTTCCATCTAAGGGACCCTAATAGATTAGTATACTTATAATCAGTAGTTTTAGCGAATCCAAATCTGTCATTACTGATATAACCGAAAAGGTCGATTTTATTTCTGTCATTTACATTGAAGGATAATAAAGCGTCAGCGTCATAAAAATGAGCGGAACTATTCATTAAATCAATATCAGGTATTGAGTGGAGGAGCCAGTTTGAATAAGAGCTTCTTGCGCCGATTAACAGATTAATTTTATTATCGACCAGTGGAGTTTCAAGATAAAGAGAACTGTTAATAATGCCAATTCCTCCCTTCACTGTTGTTTTGTCCGGATTGGTGGGACCCAGTTGTATATCCATTACCGATGAAGCGCGTTCTCCGTACTTTGCAGAAATTCCTGCTTTCAACAAGGTTACATTTGAAACGCCATCTGAGTTGACTACCGAGATAAGACCGAATAAATGTGATAAATTAAATATGGGTACATCTTCGATAAGAACGAGGTTTTGATCTGCGCTACCTCCCCGGACATTAAATCCGGTGCCGAATTCCCCGATAGTCTGAACTCCGGGCATCAGGGTAATACTCCTGATGATATCTTTCCCACCAATTGAAACAGGAAGCTCTTTTATTCCCTTTACATCGATTTTAACAATGCTCATCTGTGTTCCGGAAACATTTGATTCAGCCCGTTCAGAATAAATTACCACTTCGCCAAGCTTAATGGCTCTTTCATACAATTTGAAATTTATTGAGCCATCGCTTANNCTTTAAATTATCAATAAAGATTGTTGCACCTGCCAATGGTTTTCCATCCTTGCCATCGAGTATTTTCCCGTGAAATGTTGCCCTGGTATATCTCCCGTAATCATCCGGATTGCCAACTATCAGTAAATCAGAGTTATCTTGCTGTATCTGAGGTTTGACAGGTGGTTTGACAGGAATAAATAAATACAACACAGAATCGATTGTAACCAAAGATAATTCTGATGTCGTCTGAATTTTTGACAGGGTTTCTCTAAAGGATAACCCCAGAATGGAAGCCGGGAAAGTTTTATTTCGGAACCATTCGGGTTTGTAAAAAAACTGTACAGGATACTTGTTCTCCAGAAGAGGTATCAACTGATCAATTGACAATATATTCCCCTGATTGGAGGTTTGAGAAACTCCCGGTTTAGTAAATGAAAGAAAAATAAATCCTGTAACAATTACTTGTATTGCCGACCTGATGAATCTTTTCACATACCTTTATTTATTCTGATTTATTGAGACTATTCAATTTTACTAAATATTTTCTAAATATATTTTAACCCGCTGAATATTTGACTCTTCACGGTCACTTTATCCAGCATTTTCATGTTAACTTCAACACCAATACCTGGTTTTGTTGGGACATCCATTGTTCCGTCGGGATTCACAACAAACTCCGGCTCAACAATATCTTCTTTATAATATCGCTTGCTTGCAGAAATATCTCCGGGCAGAGTAAAATTTGGTAAGGAAGCCAGCGCTACATTTCCGGCCCGCCCGATACCGGATTCCAGCATACCACCATGCCAGACAGGTATATTCATCGAAGCACAATAATCATGAATTAATTTTGATTCGGTGAATCCGCCAACCCGCCCGGGTTTGATATTGATTATCCTGCAGCTGTCCAGCTCAATGGCTGCACGTGTATCATCAAGAGAATGAATGCTTTCATCCAGACAAATTGGCGTTTTTAATTCACGCTGAAGTTTTGAATGATCGAAAATATCCTCATATCCGAGAGGCTGTTCAATCAGGATGAGTTTATAATCATCCATCTTTTTAAAGAGGCTGATATCATCGAGAGTATAAGCCGAGTTTGCATCAACCTGCAGAAGAAGTCCTGGAAATTCTTTGCGGAGAGCTGCCACAAACTGAATATCATTTCCAGGAGCTATTTTTATTTTTATTCGTTTATAACCTTCTCCAAGATGAGTTTCAACCTTCTTTATCAGGGCTTTTTCTGAAGACTGAATTCCAATACTTACGCCAACATCCACTTTCTTTCTTGTTCCACCTAACATTTTGGAAAGGGATATTTTTTTTGCCTTGGCAAAAGCGTCCCACAATGCAGCTTCAAGACCTGCTTTTGCCATCATATGTCCCCTTACACGTGCATAAAGGGATATAGCCTCATCTATACCGGATATCTCTTTTCCAAGTATTGAGGGTATTAAAAAATCTTTCAGGATATGCCAGGCTGTGGGCACTGTTTCATATGAATAATAAGGAGTACCCTCGGCAACGCTCTCCCCCCAGCCTGTTACACCTCCGGTGTCTACTCTGACAATAATATGTTCTTCATCATATTCCGTGCCCATGGATGTCACAAATGGACTTACGAGGTCCATCTTAATATGTCTGAGTTCAATACGGTCGATTAGCATGCTAATGTTTTTAAGTGAAATTACTATATTATAAAATTAAACTTTTTTTTGTAAAATAGCGAATACAAATGCAGGTCGCTGGAAATGTGTGAATCATGTAACTTTTTTCAATAATTTTGTAGTGAAGTAAGGAATTCAAGTACTTAATATTGTGGTTTGTAATGTTTTCCTTTACGAAGCTATTGAAATCATATAACAATTTAATAAAGAAAATTTTATGGATAAGAATGCTAACCGTATCACTTTACAGAATATTGCCCGGAAGGCAATGATTGCAAGAGGGTTGGAGCCTGATTTCTCGTCGGCTGTGTTTGCCGAATTATCGAAAATAACC
>PMNJ01000210.1 GCA_003162595.1 Bacteroidales bacterium
AAGGTGCCATCACCACCAACACTTAAAACCAGGTCGGCCAACTCAGAATTAAAGGAAAGGCTGGCCGAATTTTCAATTACTTCCCAATCGGCGCCTTTAACCGGAACTTTTAACTTCTGATAGATACGGGNNCATAGTTATAACGTTCAAAGGTTCTGATTACCGAAATCAAATCGCTTGTATTCACTTTCAAAGTTACTTCAAGTTTGGTTGATTCAGGCGGAGAGGTAATATACATACTGAGAACCTTCACATTATTACTCTCAACAATCTGTGCTATCTGGGAAAGCGAGTAATCCCTTTCAATAAGTTCAAGAACTATTATACTTCCGGGTTGATCCATTGACGATATTCCTGCCAGATGTCTTATCAGGTCACTTATAGTAATCACTCCCTTAAAATGTTTATTACTATCAAGTACAGGTACAACCGAAAGTTTCAAACGAGAGGCAAGACCAATTACTTCAAAAATATGCTGCTCCTCTTCAACATAAGGTTTAAACAATGTAAGAGCATGATTTCCAATCGGTTCTTCAGGCTGATTCATATCATATATATCCGCATCAGAAATAAGACCAAGAAAATCCTGGTTATTGACAATAGGCAGATGTGATACCCTGAATATCTCCATCCAGTTCAATGCCGTCTGCCCCAGATCGGATGTCTTAAGTGAAGGGATAACTTCGGATATTAAATCTTTGGCAACCATACCAGTTTTATTTTCAACTAAAATAGTAAAAAAAAAGCCAGTTATTGTAATTTTGCACCATAATTACAATACGGATAATTTTTACATTTATTATAATGACAAAGTTAANNAAGATTGCAACTCTGAGAAATGCCCGTGGTGGAAATGTTCCAAATGTATTAACTGCAGCAATTAATTGTCAGCTTTTCGGAGCAGACGGAATTACTGTTCACCCCCGACCTGATGAAAGACATATCAGATATAATGACGTCCTTGAGATAAAACCCCTAATCACAACTGAATTTAATATTGAGGGTTTTCCTTCAGAAGAATTTATAATTCTGGTTCTGTCAGTCAAACCCGATCAGGTCACATTCGTGCCTGACCCTCATGATGCCATCACTTCAAATGCAGGGTGGGATACATTTAAAAACAGGATCTTTCTTACTGAAATTGTCTCAGAATTCAGGAATGCAGGTATACGTACTTCACTGTTTGTTGATACTAATTCTGTTAATATCGAAAATGCTGCTTTAACCCAAACCGAAAGGATTGAACTATACACTGAACCGTATGCCTCTGGTTTTAATAAAAGCGCCATAGAAGCTATTGATCCGTTCATAAAGGCTGCAGAGTTAGCCCGGAATGCCGGATTAGGAATAAATGCCGGGCATGATCTGAGCCTTGAAAATCTTAGATATTTTCATCAGAACATACCATGGTTAGATGAAGTTTCTATAGGTCATGCGCTTATTTCAGACGCACTTTATCTTGGACTGGAAAACGCAATTCAGATGTACAAGCGCCAACTAGCCTGACTACCTGACTGATGAAACTTTTCTACAGAAAATATGGCAACGGGCCTCCTCTGATAATTCTTCATGGTTTGTACGGATCATCCGATAACTGGGTAACTATTGCTAAGAAGTTAAGTGACAGTTTCACGGTTTATTTACCAGATCAGAGAAATCACGGCCAGTCTCCACACAGCCAAATACATGATTATGACTCGATGAGAGACGATCTGTATGAACTGGCAGGCGATTTAAATCTTAAGAAATTTTTCCTTGCCGGACATAGTATGGGTGGAAAAACAGCCATTTCTTTTGCCCTTAAATGGCCGGAAATGCTAAACGGTTTGCTGATTGCTGATATTTCCCCTTTTACTAATGAAACCGGCAGACAATCAATATATGCTCAACATTTTACAATCCTTAATGCAATTCTCTCATTCGATCTGGATAAGATTTCGACACGGCGTGAGGCAGTAAATGTTTTGCTGGAAAAGATCCCATCAGAAAAGGTCAGAGAGCTTATTCTTAAAAATCTTCAGAGAACCACTGACAATAATTTTGCATGGAAATTGAATGCCCAATCAATATTGAAAAATCTTGATAAAATAATGGAGGGGGTTGAACGGCAGACTGATTATAGCCAACAAATTACCGGATTCCCGGTTATTTTTCTAAAGGGTGGTGATTCAGATTATATACCTGCAGTTGATTTCAGAGATATCAGAAATGTTTTTCCTGCAGCAGAAATCATAGAAATTCCCGGAGCAGGTCACTGGATACATGTTGATAGGCCAGATGAGGTTGTGAAGTATCTGAAAAAGTTATTGGGGGACAGCTGATTATAATACTGTTACTGATTCTATTCTATCATCTATTAGTTCAGGCAGGTTCATAAACCGTAACAGAACTCGGGCAATTGCCAGTACATCTTTCTCGCAGTAATGTACAATCCGCTGAAGATCATCTTCATTATAGAAAAGACCTGCAACCATACTCCCGTCAATATCATCTTTAGGTGTCGGGATACCCAGTATTGAGGTAAGAAGATCTAGTGAGGTATAGTTTTTATAATCACCAAATTTCCACAAATCCATTGTATCGAGTAATTTGACTTCCCATGGTTTCTTTCCTGCATTATCAAGAATTTCCGGAATAGTAAGGCTATTAATAATCATCCTCCTGGCAATATACGGGAAGTCAAATTCTTTCCCGTTATGAGCACATAGGACAGATTCTTTATTTGTCCTGCAAAACTTTGTAAGCATAACAGAAAACTCCGACAAAAGGGATTTTTCATCTTTACCAAAGAAAGATTTCAGTCTGAAGCTGAAGGGATTCTTTTCCCTTATCAGACCCACGGAGATACAAATTATTTTCCCGAATTCCGAATAGATTCCAGCCCGTTCATAAACATCCTGTGCTGTCTGGTCCGGAGTCCTGAACTGCCTCGATTTTTTATCCCAAAGATTCTGCATCGCGGGATTTAAAAGTTCATAAGAGGGTGATTCCGGTACCGTTTCAATATCGAGAAACATAATGTCCTCTACCCTCGTATTCTCAAGCATATAATTATGATTTAGTTATTAACAGATGCTTTTCTATTATTGAAATTAAAACCTCGATTCCGACCTGGTTTTCGCCCCCCCTGGGTATAATAATATCAGCATACCTTTTTGAAGGTTCAATAAACTGCAAATGCGAAGGTTTTACTGTATCGTGGTATCTTTCAAGCACCATAAGTACTGATCGTCCGCGTTCAATAATATCTCTGTTTATTACGCGTCCCAGCCTGTCATCTGCATCAGCATCGACATATACCTTAATATCCAGCATATTACGTAACCCGGGATCAGTCAGAATAAGAATACCCTCAACGAGTACTACCCTGGCAGGCTTAATAGTAATTGTCTCTTTCGCTCTCAGGCAGGTCATATAGGAATAGATTGGCATTTCAACAGGCATACCCTTTTTAAGATGTTTAAGGTGATCTATCAACAATTTCCATTCAACCGAATCGGGGTGATCGAAATTTATTTTTTGCCTCTCCTCCAGCGAGATATCAATGTTATCCTTATAATAGGAATCCTGAGGTATAACAATAACATCGTCATTTGGAAATACTTCCATGACTTTTCTTACAACTGTTGTTTTTCCTGAACCTGTACCTCCTGCTATTCCTACTATCAACATATTTATATAATTTTGCAGTATTAATTATCAAAAATAAGAAAAAGTGTGGAGTGAACTAAAGTTTGTAATGAATTTTAAAAACATACAATGTCTGAATTATATCCGTTAAAATTTGAAACTTTATTAAAAGAGAAAGTCTGGGGAGGGAATGCTCTTGTTACAAAATTTAATAAAAAAGCAACAGGGTCACCTCACATTGGTGAAAGCTGGGAATTGTCAGCTGTTGCTAATAATCAGTCTGTAATAAGTAACGGGTTTCTGGCCGGCAATAATATTGAGGAACTCATCGAAGTTTATATGGGAGATATCACAGGTGACTCGATATTTGAAAAGTTCGGAAATGAGTTTCCCCTTTTAATCAAGTTTATTGAAGCTCAGGAAGATCTTTCAATCCAGGTCCATCCCAACAACGAACTGGCAAGGAAGAGACATAGTGCATATGGAAAAACCGAGATGTGGTATATCCTTGAGTGCAAAGAAGGCTCGAAGATATATACTGGCTTCAAAGATGGGGTTACCAGGGAGATTTATGAAAAGGCTGTCAGGAATGGAGGGATTGAGAAGCTCCTGAATGTTGAGATCGTCGAAGCCGGAGATACTTTCTTCACTCCTGCCGGCAGGGTACATGCAATCGGCGCTGGCATAGTCCTGGTTGAGATACAACAAACATCTGATATTACCTACAGGATTTTTGACTGGAACAGGAAGAGCTCGGGAAAGGAAAAAAGAGAGCTGCATACTGATCTTGCTCTTGACGCAATCGATTTTAGCCAGACAGGAAAAAATAAAATCAGGATCGACCCATTGCTCAATAAAACTGAAAATCTTGTCAGTTGTGAGTTTTTCAATACTAATATCATCCTTTTTAATAATACAATAGATAAGGAATACCTCTTAATTGATTCATTTGTTGTGTACATTTGCCTTGAAGGTGAATTCTCAATCTGCTGGGATGGCAATTCCGAGAAAGTAACAAAAGGTGAAACTGTTCTCCTTCCTGCTATGATAAAAGAAGTTACTCTCAAACCCTTGAAGGAAACACGCCTGCTTGAAGTATATATTAATTCTGAAAATACTATTTAAACAGGATTAAGGGGTCAATTTAAAAAATTACAAAAGTCAATGATATAGAAATCAAATATTTATTATTAATGCTATGAAAATACTATCTCCCTCAGCACTTTTAATTTTAGCCATCTTGTTTATTACAGGATGCCACGGGAAAGGACCTGCCAAAAAAGAATTGCAGGCAGTAGCTGACTCAGTTACAGTTCCTGATACAGGTTATACAGGTATTAAACAGTATATGAGCGGAAAAACTCTCTTTAAAGAAGTGACTTTCAAAAACGGGGTAAGAGAGGGATTGATGAAATCTTTCTATCAGACAGGAGAAGTTCGTCAGACTTTCTTGTACAAGAATGGTTTAAGAGAAGATTCATCAATGTGGTATTACCAGGAAGGGCAAAAATTTCGAGCCACTCCCTATAAAAAAGATACTGTCGACGGTATTCAGATACAATATTACAGAACTGGCCGGTTAAGAGCCAAACTGGGATACTCTAAGGGATTACGCACGACTTTTTTTCAAGAATTTACACCTGAGGGAAAAATCGTCAGCGGTTACCCTTCCCTGGTTATCAACGTCGTGGATAATTACAAAACCAAAGGTATCTACAAAATTTCGCTTGCATTGTCAGATAAATCGGCCGGAGTGAGATATTGGCGTGGCGATTTTTTAAATGGTCTATTTGATACAGCACATTGCAAAAGGATAAATACAATTAGAGGCATTGGTTCTCTCGACCTGAAAAAAACCGGGTCTATCAAACCCTCCGATGTGGGTGTAGTAGCTGAAATCCTGACCAATTTTGGAAACAATTATCTGGTTTATAAAAAGATCGAATTACCTTATCACGATCTAAACTAAGGATTTATATGATTATTCACTCAGCTGTTTTCATTAAAAGCAGCCCCACAATAAAAGAGTGTCCTCCACCATTAAAACCCGAATTCGGTTTTATAGGCAGATCTAATGTAGGTAAATCGTCACTGATAAATATGTTAACAGGTTGGTCGAAGCTTGCAAAAACATCCGTTCAACCCGGGAAAACCAGAACAATTAACCACTTCTTCGTGAATGACAGCTGGTATCTTGTCGATCTTCCAGGATATGGTTATGCCAAAGTACCTGTTAAGTTAAGGGAAAAATGGGTAAGAGCAACTGAACAGTATATCCTGAAAAGGGAAAACCTGGTTTCTCTCTTCGTACTTCTCGATATCAGACATAAACCTCAGCGGTCCGATATTGAATTTATGGAATTTCTGGGGTTAAACGGTATCCCGTTTGCAAGAGTCTTTACGAAAAGTGACAAACTAACTATTACCGCACTTGAGAATTCAATAAATGAATATAATTCTGAAATGATGATAAACTGGGAGTCATTACCTGTTTCCTTCATTTCATCGGCAGTGAAAGGTAATGGCAGAGATGAAATACTAAACTATATCGAAGAATCTATGAACAATTTTTCAAATGGTAACTGATTTCGATCGGAATTTATAATTTTGTACTCAAATTTGATCTCTTTAAATTAACCGCTTAAAAAAACAGGAAAATGTTTGGAACCGCACCTATGAAACTCTTTTCATGCAGGTCTTCAAAAGATCTTGCACAGAGAATAGCTGATAAAATTGGAATTGAACTCGGGAAAAGTTCTGTTACCTCTTTCAGTGATGGAGAATTTCAACCATGTTTTGATGAATCGGTAAGAGGTTGTATGGTTTTTATTGTCCAGTCAACAAATCCTCCGGCCGATAATCTATTTGAACTCCTGCTTATGATTGATGCGGCCAAAAGAGCCTCTGCGTACAAAGTTATTGCTGTTATACCATACTACGGTTTTGCAAGGCAGGACAGGAAAGACAGACCAAGGGTTTCTATCGGTTCGAAGTTGTCAGCCGATTTATTAAGCACTGCCGGAGTTGACAGAGTTATCACTATGGATCTTCATGCAGATCAGATACAAGGCTTCTTCAATGTTCCGGTTGATCACCTTTTCGGTTCGGCGATCTTTGCGCCTTACATCGCAAATCTTAAACTTAAAAATCTTACCGTCTCAGCTCCTGATATGGGAGGATCAAAAAGAGCCAATGCATATTCGAGACATCTTCAGTCAGAAATGGTATTATGTTACAAGCTGCGTAAAAAACCAAATGTCATTGAAGAAATGTCAATTATAGGTGAAGTGGAAGGACGAAATGTAGTTATTATTGATGATATGGTTGATACTGCAGGTACGCTTGCACTGGCTGCTAATATGATGAAAGACAGAGGTGCCACAAGCATCAGGGCGTTCGCCACACATCCTATTCTTTCAGGGAACGCGTTAGAGAGGATCAACGAATCCGCTCTCGAGGAACTTGTGGTGACTGACTCAGTTCCTTTTACCAATAGTTCCAAAAAGATCAAAGTCCTTTCAATTGCTGAAATTTTTGCCAGAACCATCAAGGCTGTAACAGAAAATCAGTCGATTAGCACAAATTTTGTATTCTGATTCCTTTGTTCTATATTTGCAGGCCAAATTTTTAATTAATGTCAAACGTGTAATGGGGAGCTATCGTGGTGATAACTCTTAGTAGCACAATAACTTTCAGACAAATGAAGACAATAGAAATTAAAGGATCTTTCAGGACAGAATTGGGGAAAAAGAGTTCCAAAGAACTAAGGAAATCAGGTAACGTACCATGTGTTATCTATGGAAAGGAAAAAAATATTCATTTTTATGCACATGAGAACAGTTTTAAAAACCTGGTATATACTCCTGCAGCTCATCTAGTAAAACTCAATATTGACGATAAAGAGTACAAAGCGGTACTTAAAGATATGCAGTTTCATCCGGTAAAAGATAATATTCTTCATGCAGATTTTATTGAAATTCACGATAACAAACCAGTAGTGATCAATATTCCTATCAAAGTATCAGGAGATTCAGTAGGAGTTATCGCAGGTGGAAAACTAAGTATCAAAAGAAGAAGCCTGAAGGTAAAAGGTCTGGCTAATGATCTTCCGGAAGCTCTTCCTATTGACATAACTGAATTGAAAATTCATGAAGGGATAAAGGTTGGTGAGTTATCATACGATAAGATAGAATTACTCGATCCGAAAAAATCCATGGTTCTCACTATTGCCACCTCCCGTGTTGCACAGAAAACTGATGAAGAGGTTCTGGCTGAAACAGCAGCAGCAGAGGCAGCAGCTGCAACTGCAGCTGCAGGAGGAGCAACACCTGCAGCTCCTGAAGCACCTGCAACTAAGTAGAACCTGACCTTACTTATAAAAAAAATCAGGCTTGATGAAATATCTGATAGTTGGCCTGGGAAATATAGGTGAAGGGTATCAAGACACCCGACATAATATAGGATTTACAATATTGGATGCCATGGCTATGGCGTCCAATATTTCTTTTACGGACAGGCATTATGGAGCAGTTTGTGAGATCAGATATAAAGGACGTGATCTGTTCCTACTCAAACCTTCCACATTTATGAATCTCAGCGGAAATTCAGTGAACTACTGGCTCAAAAAGGAAAATATTTCACTTGAAAACATGCTTGTCATCGTCGACGACATTGCCCTCCCTCTCGGAAGTATAAGAATGAGGTCAAAAGGAAGTGATGGCGGACATAACGGCCTGGCACACATAAGCACAATCCTGGCTACCAACGAATATGCAAGGATAAGAATAGGTATCGGCAACAGTTTCAGCAAAGGAGGCCAGATCAATTATGTCCTTGGTAAATGGGGTCCTGAAGAAAAAAAAATCATGGCAGAGAGAATTTCAATAGTGATAGAGATGATCAGGTCTTTCGCCTTTGCAGGGATTGAACTTACAATGACAGCTTTTAATAAAGTTGGCAAGATGCCTCCGGAAAAAGACCCCCCATCCCCTCCAAGGGGGGGCTAATCCTATGATCTTTTATATGTTTGATTCTAAGGCTAATATCTAATGCATGGCTGATAGTAAAACTATTCGGATAGATAAATTCCTATGGTCAGTAAGAATTTATAAAACCAGGAGCATGGCTTCAGATGAATGCCGGAAAGGAAGAATATTTATCAATAATATTCAGGTAAAACCTTCACGGGCAGTTCTGAAGAACGAGATAATAACAGTAAAAAAACCACCAGTAATTTATTCGTACAGAGTTATTGAGCCAATTGAAAACCGGGTGTCTGCAAAACTCGTTGAACATTTTATCGAAGACTTAACAAAAGAAGAGGAAAAGGCGAAACTGGATATCCGGCAGGCGGTAGGAATTGTATACAGAGATAAAGGTACCGGTCGTCCTACAAAGAAAGAAAGAAGGCTTATAGATAAGCTGAAAGATGATATTCAGGATTGAGGTTGAGGTTAAGGTTAAGATTTCTTAACCTTAACCTAAAAATGGTGGTATAAAGACGTAATATTTAAAAAATTGCTATAAAAGTAATTCAGCTTTAATTACAGCACTTCACTTTTTTTTATCTTGCAGTCAACAACTTCAGGACATCAGTTAATTGATGTGGTGCAGGTGTATATTCTTTTTATTAATGGGGAAAGAAAATATTGAGAAGTATTCAGCCAGATATGCTCTCTTAAAGTCTGTTGCAGGTTTTTGGCATAATAATGTCTTCTATAGGAAAGTCATAGTGCTGGGTCGCGAAAATATTAAACCCGA
>PMNJ01000315.1:0-3555 GCA_003162595.1 Bacteroidales bacterium
AATTAAACCGACCGAGTTATGGGTAGTTGTTTTTAATCGGTAATTGATTTCCATCTAATGTAAGATCTTTCTTAAATAGTAATGCATAAAGATTTGAAGCAAAACACCACTGGGATAGTCCGGCGATTGTTGCAAATACTATCATAAAGATTGCAGGTCCAAAAGCAAGCCATCTAATATTTGTAAGGAAGCCGATTCCGCTTAAAATAAACATTATTCCACCAATAGCACAGCCAAATCTTCGAGGTGCTCCATGTCTTGGAATAACTGAAGTACGAAATAAATGTCTAACAATTAGATTATAAAATCGATCATAAATACTTCGATTTGTCAATCCACCAGTCAAAGTTAATAATCCAAGGATAATGAAGAACCAGCCACTTTTTATCCAAAATCCTGTAATTACTGAAATAGTACAAGGACAAATAATTGATAGAAAAGGAAAAAATCCAAGAGATACACCAGCTGCTCCGAATGTTGCACAACTCAGAGGAGTCCAACGAGCTAATCTACCAATCATTGGATTATTATCAATATCTCTACTGCAGAAACCCTGCATCAATAATAATTTCCGGTATTTGTCAACCATGGTTTTTGATATTTAATTAATCCGACGATGCAATATTAACAATATTATATGTCTAGAAAAGCAAATGTGATTTTCTGTTATGGTTAGTAGTAAGTAGTCTCGCCTAACGGTCAGGGTTGCAACCTATTAACCATAACTCGTTTATTATGTTTGGAAACCGGAATTTTAAAACAATAATTCGTAAGTCATATTTATGTTTGTCACTTATATCTGACAAAAGCTTTTCTCAGGATAATTAAGTCGATCTTTTTATAGCACAGCCCCTTCAGTCACATATGCATTTGCGAAGAATGCTCTTATATAAAGATACATTCAATGCTTCTGATCTGACTCTCAGGTTAAGAATTCATATTAAAGTTAAACATTAATATTCAACTTATAAGAGTTATATCGGGAATGATTACATATTGTTACCCGAACTTGTGAGTTCAAAAAAAAGGAGCAAAAAAACTCCTTTTATTCTATTTTTATAGAGCAATAACATTGACCCCATACAATTCATGAATCTTATTATTAGGTATTGGGGTCTGGTTGATTTATGAAACATTTTAAATTATCTTTGTAAAACTGTACCTTAATTTTTGATCCTATACACTTTTCTTTGGTTTGAATACGTACAGACGAAATCAACAAATTATTAAATGAAAAAATTCCTGATTTTGTTGCTGGTTTTACCAACATCAATCCTGTCCGCCCAGGTATCCAGGGATTGCAGGGTAATGGTTCCTGCTCTTCAAGGCACATACGATGGTGGGTGTAAAAACGGAATGGCCCAGGGCAAAGGCACCGCCAGGGGAACAGACACATACATGGGGTTTTTCAAAAATGGACTTCCTAATGGCAAGGGGATTTACACCTGGGCATCGGGCAATAAATACAATGGGGAATGGAATATGGGTCTGCGGGAAGGAGAAGGGACTTTTACAGGAACCGTTGGTGGGAGAGACTCTGTAATGACAGGGATTTGGGAAAAAGATAGTTATGTAGGTCCGAAACCGATTGCTCCAAATATTATACAAAAATATAATGTGATTTCCACATCTTTTAGAAGAACCGGGAATGGCTCTACAATATCCTTTTCCTTTTATCAGAATGGCATGAACAACAATATTGAATCTCTTGATTTTTCAGCAGACAGCGGATCTGAAAACCGGGCTGGAAAATACACCAATTTTTATGACGTGCGATTTCCCTTTCATTGCAGAGTGGATTATAAGTCCTGGAACAGTCTTAGAACAGTGCTGAATAACTGCTTTCTTGAATTTGAAATCACCCAACCCGGAAACTGGGATATCCAAATTACTAATTAGAAGGATTAGCACTTTAGCAGGGGATCGCGAGCGGAGCGGGTAATCCCTCTTTACTGTTCAGATCGCTTTTAAACCATCACCAGGATTTGCTGAATATTTCTTATAACTCCAAACGCTTGTAAGTTTAAGTGTTTGGAGTTATTTTTATGCCTCGTATTCTAATTAATATAGTAATATCAGATATAGTATGTTAAACAGAAGAAAATTCATTGCACAGACAGGCATTATTTCGGCCGGCTTACTTGCATCTTCTTCCCGGGCAAAAGCCATAATTCCCCCGACCGGATTTATATCAAAAAGACCTCCTGTTGGACAGAGGAAGTTCGCCAGCAAAGCAATAGAAGATGTTATTGTTAGAACCGTAAGACAAATAAAAGATCCGGAAATAGCATGGATGTTTGAAAACTGTTTCCCGAATACTCTGGATACAACAGTTGAATTTCAGAATATAGATGGAGTACCCGATACATTCGTAATTACCGGCGACATTCATGCTATGTGGCTGAGGGATTCCACTGCCCAGGTTTGGCCTTATCTTCCATTTATAAGGGAGGATAAGGATTTGTACCAGCTTATATCAGGGGTAATCCTCAGGCAGGGAAAATGTATCAACATCGATCCCTACGCGAATGCATTTAATAAAGAAGGTACAGGTAGTGAATGGGCCAGCGATCTTACGGAAATGAAACCTGAACTTCACGAACGTAAATGGGAAATTGACTCCTTGTGTTATCCTGTTCGCTTAGCTTATCATTTCTTCAGGCAAACAGGCGATACTTCTTTTTTCACACCTGATTACAGCAAGGCTTTACAAGCAATTTTAAACACATTTAAAGAACAACAGCGTAAAACAGGCAAAGGCCCGTACCATTTTGGGCGAAAAACCGAAACAGCAACAGATACCCAGCCCGGAAATGGTTATGGAAATCCTGTGAAGCCTGTGGGACTGATATGTTCTTCTTTCCGGCCATCGGATGATGCCACTATCTTTCCATTTTTAATTCCTTCAAATTATTTCGCCGTTGTATCTCTGAGGCAAATGGCTGAAATGTTTTCACAAATTAAACATGATAAGGAGCTGGCTGACGAGTGCCTGAAGCTTGCTTCCGAAGTAGAAAAAGCACTCAAAAGTTATGCGGTTGCCGGTCATTTGAAGTACGGAAACATAATGGCTTTTGAAGCAGATGGTTTTGGAAATCAACTGTTTATGGATGATGCCAACGTACCTGGTCTATTATCGCTTCCATACCTTGGTTGTATTTCCGATACCGATCCGTTGTATATAAATACACGGCAATTTGTCCTTTCTGAAGATAATCCATGGTATTTCAAGGGGAGAGCCGGAGTGGGAATAGGAGGGCCTCATGTTGGAGAAGATATGATCTGGCCCATGAGTATCATTGTGCAGGCTCTTACATCAAAGGATGAAAATGAGATCCTCTCCTGTTTGAAAATTCTTAAGAAAACACACGCAGGTACCGGTTTTATGCATGAATCATTTAATAAGGATAATCCGGAAAAATATACCCGTAGCTGGTTTGCCTGGGCAAATACCATTTTTGGCGAATTAATTCTTAAGATTGTAAAAGAATATCCTGCAATTCTTGATAAGGTTATTTAGGCAATCAGAATTTTATAAAGAGAAGCAGAACAAGG
>PMNJ01000315.1:3567-19356 GCA_003162595.1 Bacteroidales bacterium
ACAAACTATAATAAAGGATGGGACTGGTGTTCAGGGTATCACTATTCTGACAGCATTGTGACAGGTTTCTCACAACTTCACCTGAGCGGTACCGGTATTGGCGATTTAGGCGATGTATTAATTACACCTTATACCGGAGAATTGAAAACTTCTCCGGGTACACAGGAAAATCCATTGGCGGGTTACGCATCAAAGTATACTCATCAGGACGAAATCGCGAAAGCCGGATATTATTCTGTAATTATGAAGAGGTATAATATCCGTGTAGAATTATCTGCTACCGAACGGGTGGCAGTTCATAAGTATACTTTTCCGGAAGCAGAACAGGCTTATATTGCCGTAAACCTAACCAACGGAATTGGATGGGATCAACCTACAGCAGCCTCTTTTAAGAAAATCGATTCTCAAACGTTTACAGGTTATAGATTTTCTACCGGTTGGGCAAAGGACCAGCGTCTGTATTTTGCCATAAAACTTTCGAAACCCATCGAAAAGGCTCAACTCTTCAATGATGAAAAACTTGTTTCCGGAGATTCGGTCAAGGGAGTAAAGTTGGTAGGCATACTTAACTTTTCGACCAGAAAAGGGGATGAAATAGTTCTGAAAGTTGGAATTTCGCCGGTGAGTGAACAAAATGCCCTGGCCAATATTGAGATTGAAGTACCCGATTGGAATTTCGAAAAAGTAGTCTCAAATGCCCATAAACTCTGGAATACGGAGTTAGGAAAAATAAGTGTTACCGGGAAAAATGAAAATGATAAACGTACATTTTACTCGGCACTGTACCATTCCTTTACACAACCGATAATCTTTAATGATAACAATGGCGATTACATGGGAGCTGACAAGAAAGTATACACCAATCCCGGATTTACAAATTATTCTGTTTTCTCATTATGGGACACTTACCGGGCCGAACAACCGCTCTTTACCCTGTTACAACCTGAACGGGTGAACGATATGGTGAATACTATGCTGAATATATATAAGCAACAAGGGAAACTTCCTATCTGGCACTTAATGGGAAATGAAACCGATTGTATGCCCGGATACAGCTCTGTCCCGGTTATTGCAGATGCTTATTTCAAAGGATTTAAAGGGTTTGATGCTAACCTTGCCTTTAAAGCCATGAAAGCATCCTCTACGCGTGACGATTATGGGATGAAATTTTTAAAAGAAAAAGGCTACATCCCGGCTGATAAAGAAAAGGAATCTGTGTCCAAAGCTATGGAATATTGTATTTCCGACTGGTGTATTGCCCAAATGGCAAAAAAGCTGGGCAAAAAAGAAGATTATGAATATTACATAAAACGGGCTGAATCGTATGCACAATACTTTGATCCGAAAACACAGTTTGTCAGGGCGAAGTTGGATAATGGCAAATTTCGTGAGCCTTTTTCTCCATTTAAATCAATTCATGAATGGGGAGATTATACTGAAGGCAATGCCTGGCAATACACCTGGCTTGTACCACAGGATGTCGAAGGTCTGATCAGGCTTTTCGGAGGCGACCAGCCATTTCTTAATAAGCTGGATAGTTTATTCGTTGCACAAGGTGATTTGGGAGAAAATGCATCATCAGATATTACCGGGTTAATAGGTCAGTATGCACATGGCAACGAACCCAGTCATCATATTACGTATCTTTATGCTTATGCCGGCCAGCAATGGAAAACCGCTGAAAAAAACCGTTATATCCAGCGGATTCTGTATACTGACAAGCCTGATGGATTATGCGGTAACGAAGACTGCGGGCAAATGTCAGCATGGTACATCTTTTCCTCTATGGGTTTTTATCCGGCCAATCCAGCCAATGGCGCCTTTGTATTTGGCAGCCCACTTTTCGATGAGATAACACTCAAATTACCTGACAATAAGCAATTCTCTGTGAGAGCATTGAATAATAGTGAAAAAAACATCTATCTGCAGTCGGCAAAACTGAATGGAAATCCATACAGTCGTTCATACATTACCTATAAAGACATAATGCTAGGTGGCACATTGGAGTTCGAGATGGGGTCTTCTCCAAATAAGCAATTCGGTTCCAGACCGGAAGACAGACCGGCTTCAGTAATATACAATTGATTGGTAACGAATATCAAGAAAAACATACGCCAAATGAATAATGAAAATATAACAAGAATTGAACTCACTTTTGATAAATTCAAGCCGGATATTTATTTATCAGATGGACAAGACCTTAATGAATATGGCTTTAATGCCGCTGTGGTTCATATTCCGGGTCACACAAAAGGATCAATAGGAATATTAACGGATGATGGAAATTTATTTGCCGGAGATACGTTTACCAATAGAAGAAAACCAGAGAAAGCAAATTATATAGAAAATCATCTGGAACTGGAAAACAGCATAAACAGGTTGAAAAAGATGAATATCAAGATGATTTATCCCGGACATGGCAAACCTTTTAAAATGGAACAGATAGCCCGGAAATTGTAATTCACATTCCACTTATAAATGACAGCCATTAAATCTGATAAAAAGAGATATTCAGGTCTCGGTACAACTTTTCGTTCCTTTCAATACAGAAATTATCGTCTTTTTTTCGGCGGACAAAGCATTTCGCTGATCGGAACCTGGATTCAGAGAATCGCGACTCCCTGGCTGGTTTACCACCTTACCGGTTCTGCATTATTACTTGGTGTTATTGGTTTTGCCGGTCAGATACCTACTTTTATTATAGCGCCATTTGCCGGTGTTATGACTGATCGCTGGAACCGGTATCACCTTCTTATAGGCACTCAGATTGCGGCAATGATACAGGCTTTTATCCTTACTATTCTCTATTTCTCAGGAACAATTGCGATATGGCACATTGTTCTTCTGAACATTATCCTTGGCTGCGTCAACGCCTTTGATGTTCCGGCACGGCAGTCATTTGTAATTGAAATGGTAGAAAAGAAAGAAGATCTGGGAAATGCTATTGCATTGAACTCTTCAATGGTTAATGGCGCCAGATTGCTTGGTCCATCAATTGCCGGTGTATTAATTGCTTTGACAGGTGAAGGAATTTGTTTTTTGCTTAATGGCATAAGCTATATATTTGTAATAGTCTCCCTTCTCTTGATGAAAGTTAAACCTAGAACAATAAAAGTCAGCGATACGAATGTTTTAAAAGAACTTAAAGAAGGATTTTCATATGCATTCAGTTTTCCACCGATAAAGCATATAATATTTTTATTAAGCGTGGTAAGTCTTATGGGAATGCAATATACAGTCCTCATGCCGGTTTTTGCAAAAGAAATACTTCATGGAGGTTCGCATACTTTCGGCTTTCTTATGGGAGCTTCAGGTCTGGGTGCCCTGTCGGGAGCTCTCTATCTTGCTTCCAGAAAAAATGCTCTGGGACTTATAAAGATTATTCCTTTGGCTACTGGCCTGTTTGGTTTAGGGTTAATTGCATTTTCTTTTTCGCGGGTCTTTTTGCTTTCATTTGTTCTTATGATAATAATTGGACTTGGAATGATGCTGCAGATGGCATCAAGCAACACTATTTTGCAGACCATTGTTGATGATGATAAACGCGGCCGTGTCATGAGTTTTTACACAATGGCATTTATGGGTACAGCTCCATTTGGGAGTTTGCTGGCAGGAAGTCTGGCAAAAATCACAGGCGTATCAGTCACTATATTAACTGGTGGAATATTCTGTATTCTGGGTGCTGTTGTTTTTGCATATAAACTTCCCGCACTATCTAAGATAATAAATTCAATATACTTGAGACAAAGATTATCTGTCTCTGAACCTCTATCAGAAATTCAGGCAACAACATAATAGTCTTTCTATTCAATTATTCTTCAAAATAATTTAACAAAATGTAATGGTAAATCGTTTATATTTGCAATTCGATCTTAAAAACATATCTTAAGTTCAAAGCAGAAAATTTTCAGTAATGAAATATTCCTTTCAAAATATGACTGGGAAATTCCCCGGTTTTAAGAAATTCTCGTGTAGCCTTATAAGCTTGCTATTCCTTGTTATTCCCAATTTTATAACCGGTCAAACAGTACATGATACGCTTTCTTCAAATGTTACATTATCACAGTGCATTGGCTATGCTCTTGCTAACCAATCGTTAATTAAACAATCACTGCTTGATGAGGATATTAACAGAAGAAATATAAGAATTGCTTTGTCAGGCTGGTATCCGCAACTGGAAATTGATGCAAATGTTCAACATTTCCTTCAGGTTCCGGCAACTTATTATCCTAACCTGAACAATCCTCCTTCTTATACTCCTTTAATCTCTTTGCCTTTGACACCTGCTTATGTATCGTCAGGCATATTTTCCGCGAACCAGACTTTATACAACACCACATTATTTTTTGCAGCCAGAACTTCCAGGGAACTTCGCAATCAGGCTTCGGAAAACACAGAGAATTCGAAGATTAATACATATGTAGATGTAACAAAAGCTTTTTTTGATGTGTTATTGACAAAGGAGCAGCTTAATGTTCTGAAAGAAGATATACTGCGACTTCAGAAGAATTATAATGATGCTTACAGTTATTATAAGAATGGTATCACAGATAAGATAGACTACCAGCGTACCGAAATATCACTAAGCAATGCCCAGGCGCAAAGGAAGTCAGCCGAAGAAGCACTAAAAGCCAAATATTCCGTATTAAAACATCTTATGGGAGTGGCTCCTCAAAAGCAATTAACTGTTTCATATGATTCTTCCAAATTTGAAAATGAAATATTAATTGATACAACAAAGGTTTTGGATTACAGTAATCGCATTGAATATCAGCTTTTACAGACTTCAATGAAACTGCAGAATTTTGGAATCAGCTATTACAGGTGGTCGTTTCTTCCGACTTTGTCTGCTTTTTATAATTATGATCCGGCATTCTCAAGTAGCCAGATTTCTGATTTATATAATTATAACAATCCGACTTCCGTTCTTGGATTGAAATTAACGCTGCCATTGTTTCAGGGAATGAGCAGGCATGAAAATTTTGACAAGGCAAAGCTTCAGTACCAGAAGCTCGAACTGGGAATGGACTATCTGAAAAGCGCGATAAGCAGTGAATACACGCAGGCTCTTGCAGGGTATAAAAGCAATCTCAATGAATTAAAAGTCGCAATAAACAATATCGCTGTTGCCAGGGATATCTTTAACACTGTGAAGCTTCAGTACGATAAAGGAATAAAGGCATATCTGGAAGTCATAGTGTCTGAAACAGATTTACGGACAGCAGAACTTAACTATTTGAATATACTTTTCCAGGTTCTTACGAGCAAGATGGATTTGGAAAAAGCTTCAGGGGATATAAAACTCAACTGACAATGAACTACGAACAATTCTTTGCTGTTAGCATATAGCCAATTTAAAATTTGTAACGCCATGCACAGAATATTTAACATAATAATATGTTTTGGACTGATTGCAGGATTGCTGTCTTGCAGTGGAAATCCGGCAAATAAAAAGACTGAAGTACCTGCAATACCCGTTACAGTTTCCAATGTGAGGCTGGTAAAAGCTGTTTTCTACAATTCATACCCCGGTAATATCACTGCATTAAAAGAGGTAGAGCTTCGCGGACAGGTGAGCGGATATATAACAGGAATTTATTTTACTGAAGGAAAAGAGGTTCATTCAGGAGAGAAACTTTATGAAATTGATCGTCGTAAGTATGAAGCAACTTATAAGGAAGCCCAGTCAAATGTTAAGATTGCGGAAGACAATCTTGAGAAAGTTCAGCGTGACGCCAACCGTTATACTGATCTGGCAAAACAGGATGCCGTTGCAAAACAGCTGCTCGATAATTCAATGACAGATCTTAATAATACCCGACAGCAGGTAGATGCTGCTAATTCAGAACTTGTTAAGGCTAAAACTGATTTTGACTACTCATTAATCAATGCCCCTTTTGATGGTACAATAGGTTTTTCTGGTGTGAGGCTTGGAACTCTTATAACTCCCGGACAGACTCTTCTTAATACTGTTTCTTCAGATGACCCTATGGGCGTTGATTTTGAAATCAGCGAAACCGAGCTTAGCCGTTTCCGGCAGCTTGAAAATGCAGGAATTTCAACTAATGATACAACATTTAAAATTACTCTTCCCGATAATTCAACATATCCTTTTTTTGGAAAGATAAGTGTCATCGACAGAGCAGTTGACCCGCTGACAGGTACAATCAGGGTCAGGATAACTGTGCCTAACCATGAAAAGATACTTAAAGCTGGAATGAGCTGCAAGGTTCTTGTGTTGAATGCCTATGCAGGTGAGCAGATAGTAATTCCCCTTGAGTCAGTGCTTGAGCAACTGAGCGAATATTTTGTCTACATTATAAAAGATAATAAGGCTCAACAGGTAAAGGTCTCTCTAGGCCCAAGGGTTAATGCCAACGTTATTGTACTGAGAGGGCTCAAAGGTGATGAAACAATTGTTATTGATGGAATACAGAAGCTGCACGACGGTTCAGAAATCACAATAGCACAGCCCCAAAAACAACAATTGCACAATTAAAGAAATTAAACTACTTAAAGTCTGAATCTTATTTCATGATAGCCGATACCTTTATAAAACGTCCGATCACAGCCATAGTGATTTCATTGGTTCTGGTTATTGTAGGAACATTGGCCATACTCAACCTGCCAGTCAGTCAATATCCCGATATTACTCCGCCAGTGGTCCAGATATCAAGCCAGTATACAGGTGCTGACGCTACAACTGTGGAACAAACTGTTACTACGCCGATAGAGATACAGGTTAATGGTGTCCCGGGAATGAATTACCTGCAGAGTAACAGCACAAACGATGGTCGTTCGACAATGAATGTCTATTTTGATATTGGAACCAATGTTGATATTGCAACCACCGAAGTTCAGAACAGGGTTAATATTGCGACACCTATTCTGCCTGATGAAGTGAAAAGGCTGGGTATTACTGTTCGCAGGCGTAATCCAAGCGGACTTCTCAATGTAGCTATCTACTCTCCGAAAGGAACCCATAGCATTCAGTTTCTCGATAATTATACAAACATATTTGTCAGGGATGCTCTTTTGAGGGTTAAGGGTGTCGGTGATATTTACGCAAGAACCGATGATTTCAGCATGCGCATCTGGCTCAACCCCGATAAAATGGCAAGCTTGGGGTTGACAGCCGGTGATGTTCTTAATGCCGTTCAGGATCAGAATGTGCAGGTAGCTGCCGGATCAATTGGTACACCCCCTCAACCATCAAACCAACCTTTTGAATATACTGCAAGGGTTAACGGAAGACTCAGCAGTGTTGATGATTTCAAAAACATTGTTGTCAGGTTTAATCCTCTTGCCGGTTCTATTGTTTACTTGAAGGATATTGCTCGTGTTGAGTTAGGTAAATTCAACTATTCAGGGATGTCATTTGTTGACAAACAACGTGCAGCATACATGATGATATACCAGACTCCGGGAAGCAATTCTCTTGATGTCGCCAAAGGTGTTTACAATGCGTTGGCCCAGCTTAGTAAGTCTTTTCCAAATGATGTTGCTTATAGCGTTCCATTCGAATCTGTTACAGTAGTAAAGGAATCTATAAGTGAAGTTGTCAAAACTCTGCTTGAAGCATTAGCGCTGGTAGTGCTGGTTGTATTTATTTTTCTGCAGGACTGGCGTTCTACAATTATTCCTGTTCTTGCCATACCTGTGTCAATAATAGGCACTTTCATTTTCTTCATTCCTCTTGGTTTTACTATTAATAAGCTTACACTCTTCGGTTTTGTACTTGCAATCGGTATCGTCGTTGATGACGCAATAATAGTAGTTGAAGCTGTACAGCGTTATATGGAAGAACAACATCTCACTCCAAAAGAAGCTGCTCACAAAGCTATGGCAGATATATCGGGACCAGTCGTTGCCATAGCCCTTGTACTCGCTGCGGTATTTGTCCCGGCCGGTTTTTTACCGGGTATTATCGGCAGGTTGTATCAGCAATTTGCTATTACTATAGCCATTTCAGTACTGATATCGGCATTTATTGCTCTGTCTCTCACTCCTGCTTTATGCTCCCTGTTTCTGAAGCCTCATCATATTAATAAATCTTCAAAAGGACTTAACTACATATTCTTTCATTTTAATAAATGGTTCAACAGTAGGACAGAGGGATATACAAACAACGTAAGGAGTGCTATAAAGCATTCGCGTTATATAGTCATACTTTTGATATTAATAGTCTTTGGTGCTTATGTAATGCTTGTTAAAAAGCCCACAGCTTTCATTCCCCTGGAGGATGAAGGACGTTTGTATATAACATTCGAACTTCCAGAAGCTTCTTCCACTTCGCGCACGGTGGAAGTGCTTAAGAAGATAATGGATATATTGAGTGAAATCAAAGGGGTAGATCATTATTCTGCGATCTCGGGACTCAATGTAGTTTCCGGTGCTACCAAAACCAACAGTGGCACTCTGTTTTGCCAGTTGAAACCATGGGATGAGCGCAAAAGCAAATCCGAACAGATTTCTGCATTAATGGCTCATATGCAGTCAAAATTCGCAGCGATACGGGAGGCAAATATTATAGTCATAGCTCCACCTGCCATACCGGGACTAGGTGCTACCGGCGGATTTACTTTTGAGTTGCAGCAACGAGAAAGCAATGACGATGTGAAAACCTTCGAGCGAAATGTAAATGCATTCATGGCTGCTGCCAATAAACGTCCTGAAATTGCACGCGCTATCACTTTCTTCAATGCACGCACTCCCAATTATCAACTCACTGTTGACCGTGATAAATGCGAAAAGATGGGTGTTAACCTGTCTGAAGTCTTTAATACAATTCAGACATTTCTCGGCAGTACCTATATAAATGACTTCACTATATATAACAGGAATTTCCACGTAATTGCCCAGGCAGATACTCTTTTCAGAAATGACATTGTTGATATGGATAAATATTATGTCCGTAATCAGCAGGGCACTATGCTGCCATTAAGCTCTGTGATGAATTCCAAAGTAAGTGAGAGCGCATCAATGCTTTCTCATTATAATCTTTACCGCATGGCTGAATTTGTAGGTGATGCAAAAGCCGGATATAGTTCCGGGCAGGCTATCAAAGCATTGCAGGAAACAGCACAGCAGGTGCTTCCAAAAGGATATGGGTATGAATTTTCAGGTCTGAGCCGTGAAGAGCTGAAAGCAGGTAACACTTCCACCTATATTTTCATACTTTCACTGCTTTTCGTCTTCCTGTTTCTTTCTGCCTTGTATGAAAGCTGGACAGTTCCATTCACAATCCTTCTCGGCGTTCCACTCGCTGCCTTCGGAGCAATATTGGCGCTGACATTAAATAAATCTCTGACAGATAANNATCCTTATTGTTGAGTTTGCCAAAGAGCGTGTAGACAGGGGTATTGAAATTGTTGAAGCTACGATTGAGGCTGTACGTTTACGACTTCGTCCTATATTGATGACATCTTTTGCTTTTATCTTCGGAGTATCTCCTCTGGTATTAGCAACAGGGGCAGGAGCCGTTGCTCGTCAGACTATAGGATGGTCTGTCCTGGGAGGGATGCTGGCAGCCACTGCATTTGGTGTTTTTATAATACCGGTATTATTTATCTTAATAATCCGTCTCACTTATGGAAAGCAAAAACTTGCCGATCTTCAGGCAAAACATGATTCATCCCTTGCCGTTCCTGAGCAAAAAGAACAAAGAGATTAATTTTTTGTTTCTAATATATTGAAGAAACTTCATGGGGATAAAAGACGACAAAAGCAATCGACAGGTGTGCTTCTTTTATAAATAAAAATGAATAATTGATAAAACTGATAATTAGTTTGCATTTTATATTCATGCATTATATCAGTTACTTTTGTTGAATAAAAGCATAATTTCGAACAAAATGATAAAAGATTTTCAACTTTACTTTGATTCTTAAAATTTGTTAAAAATATTTTACTATTTTTGGACGTGAAATCATTTGCCAAAACAACAATTTGCATATGAATTGCATTATAGTTGACGATGATATTTTGACCTGCAAAATTCTGGAAGGATATGTTAGCAAATCCACTTCTCTGAATTTGATGGGAGTATTCAGTGATTCAGTTGCAGCCAGGGATGTATTAACAAAGCGAAAGGATATCGATCTGGTTATCCTGGATATCCAGATGCCTGAAATGAATGGTTTTGATTTTATCCGCAGTCTCGACTTTCCTCCTAATATTATAATTGTATCATCAGCCGAGGAATTTGCTTTGAAAGCATTTGACTTCAATGTTGTCGATTACCTGCTCAAACCTGTAACATATGGACGTTTCTGTAAAGCTATAGATAAGACAATCAGATACTTTACGCGAAAAGAGGTTACCAACAGCGGTGATGAGGAAATATTTATCAAAAAGGGATCATCGCTCGTAAAACTAAAACTTACAGAGATTATATTCATTGAAGCTCTTGAAAATTATGTTACCCTGAACACCAACGATGACAGATTCACTATTCATTTTACCATGAAAGCAATAGAAAATCAATTGCCTTCAGGTGTTTTTATAAGGGTTCACAGGTCATTCATAATTAATAAGAGCATGATCCAGACCATTAAAGAGAATACTCTCGACCTTATTGTGGGCGGCGTTACGAAGAGTATTCCTGTCGGAAAATCATTCAGGGATTCTCTGCTGAATGATATTAATGTGATGGCCAGATAATCACTTATTCTTCTCATGCTTACCAATCGTCAACTGTTCCTGTTGCACCTGGGACAAACTTCGGTGGCACCGATGATGCTTGAAATTGTCAGGGCAGAAGGTACTTACATGTATGGACCCGATGGTAAAAAATACCTTGACCTTATATCAGGTGTTTGCGTAAGTAATACAGGCCATTGTCATCCCAAAGTAGTTGAGGCGGTTAAAAACCAGGTAGATCTTTATATGCATCTGATGGTTTATGGTGAGTTTGTTCAAAGTCCTCAGGTTAAATATGCTGAACGTCTTACAGAAATACTTCCACCGGTTCTGAACTCATGTTATTTTGTGAATTCGGGCAGCGAAGCTGTCGAAGGAGCCCTGAAGCTTGCAAAAAGATACACCGGGAAAAGCCGTATAATATCGTTCAAAAATTCCTATCATGGAAGCACTCATGGCGCTCTGAGTATACAGGGAAGTGAGCTGTTCAGGAATGCTTTCAGACCGATGTTGCCAGATACTTTCCAGATTGGCTTTAATGAAGAAAAATCACTGGATGCCATTGACAAAAACACTGCATGCGTAATTGTTGAACCTGTACAGGGTGAGGCAGGAATTATTTATCCCGAAGATGGTTTTCTCTTAAAAATCAGAAATAAATGCAATACAACCGGTGCATTGTTGATCTTCGATGAGGTACAGACAGGGTTTGGCCGGTTAGGTCATATGTTTGCTATCGACAGATTCGGAGTAGTTCCGGATGTTCTTCTTCTTGCAAAAGCACTTGGAGGAGGAATGCCGCTTGGAGCATTCATCTCTTCCCGGGAGATCATGTCGGCACTTGTCACTAACCCTTCGCTTGGTCATATTACCACTTTCGGAGGACATCCGGTCTGTTGTGCTGCAGGTCTGGCATCATTGAATGTAATAATTGATGAGAAGCTCACTGAAAGCTGCAACTCCAAGTCAGCTCTTTTTAGAAGGGAACTTAAACACCCTCTGATCTCAAAGGTGAGGGGAGAGGGCCTTTTATTGGCAGTTCAACTTGCTGATCCTTCATACATTCATTATGTTATTGCTCATGCCCCGGATTATGGACTTGTGCTTGATTACTTTCTTTTCTGCAACAATGCCTTCAGGATAGCACCTCCATTAATTATAAGTGAAGAAGAGATACTTTTTGCCAGTGAAATGTTAAAGAAACTTCTTGATGATGCAGAAAATAACTCAAATATTAAATGAGATCATTAATTCTGTTATTATTATTATTTATATTACTATCGTCTGGAATAGCAAAGAGTCAGGCACCGGTAATAGATACACCTCAGAAACTCGAAGAGCTTTTTGACAGGCTTGTTGGTAATTATAATGACACTGAAAGGATACGGATCAATGATTCGATCAGGTTGATACTCGACAGTTATGTCAAATCTGATACGGTGTTCAGCCACAAGTTCAGTAACCTCAGGTATCTGGGACAGATTATGTCACCCGATTCTCTTTTGAAAATTATTACCTGGAATCTGGTTTTAGATAATGAACCTGGTAGATACTATTGTTATTTCATCAGAAAGCATGAGGCTGGGAAAGGAAATAAAATATATAGACTATCAGTTAGTTACAGCGATAATCCGGTTAAGACTGATACTACATATACCGAATCGGACTGGTATGGAGCATTATATTATGATTTAAAGCCATGCATTATTAACAATATGCGATGCTGGGTACTTTTAGGTATTAATTACAGTAACTCATTTATTACGAGGAAAATTATTGAAGTGGTAAGTTTTTCACCTGAAGACTCAATTGTATTTGGCAGGAAGTGGTTTTCTTCAGGAAAAGAAATGAAATTCAGGGATGTTTTCGAATATGCTTCAAANNTATGGTCCTGATTATTCATCCGATGCATATAATTTTGAAAATGGAATATGGAAACTGTTTATAAATATGGATCTTAGAAATCAGGAATAGAAAAAAAGTTTGGAGTGAACTAAAGTATGGAGTACTTAAAGTTGAAAGAAATAATTATTTGAAAGTTTAATATAACTTTAGGCACTCTAGGCAATCCAAACTCTAGGCACTTATAACCTTATGGCAAAGAATATTAAAACTCACCTTTACTGTTACGACGATCACCGGGGATTTTCTGAGGATGTCAGGAAACGGTTTTCTGATCAGTCAAGATATACCGTGGAATCATTCCAGACCCGAGAGGAGTTTATTAATCTTCTTGTGGAAGCGAAGGAGGATAATTTCTGCAAGGTGGCAATTCTTGGGCTTCACGATACGAAGGAACAGTTCGAAATGATCGATCAGCTAACGGTGGAGATAAAGAAAATCGATCCAAAAACATGCCTCATTCTGCTTGGACCCTCTGATAAGATGGAAACAATAAAGAAAACACTGAAGTTTAATATTGATGCATATATTCCAAAAAATGCCAATTCAATCCTCCGGATACACAACACTGTTAAAAAACTGATAAGCGAACACAGTATAGGGATCTTCAGGAAGAAGAGAAATCTTTCAATTTATGTTCTGCTTGGATTTCTTCTTATCTCTGTAATATTAGTTATTATTGCCCGGTTCAGGTTTCCACAGTATTTCTAATAAGTATAATTATAATCTGCGTTAATCAGCGAAATCAGCGGGCAATTTTTTCATTTTCCCGCAGATCGCGCAGATTTACGCAGAAAAGCTAAGTCAATGTGACTATTTGTCAGTATAAGACTAACGGCACACCTTTTGAAAGTGAGGTGCAGATTATTCATGTTTAACTATAAAAATATCTGATATGGAAACCGGAAAGATTGGAGTAACAACTGAGAACATTTTCCCTATAATTAAAAAATTCCTTTATTCTGATCATGAGATTTTCCTCCGTGAGCTTATTTCAAATGCAATTGACGCCACGCAGAAGCTCAGGACGATGGCTGCTGTTGGTGATTATAAAGGAGTAATTGGAGATACAACAATCAGGGTATCTGTGGATAAGAAGAAAAAAACAATAAAGGTTTCTGATAGCGGGATTGGCATGACCAAAGAGGAACTCGATAAATATCTCAATCAGATTGCCTTTTCCAGCGCTAATGATTTTCTCGATAAATATAAGGACCAGTCAAGTGCAATAATCGGCCATTTTGGTCTGGGCTTTTACTCATCATTCATGGTATCAGATAAGGTAGAAGTAATTACCAAATCCTATCAGGATGGCGCCCAGGCAGTCAAATGGACTTGCGATGGCAGTCCCGCGTTTTCAATTGAAGAGGTTGAAAAGGATACAGTTGGCACTGATGTAATATTATATATTGATAAAGAGTCAAAAGGTTTTCTTGAAGAAGGCAAGGTAGAACAGTTATTGAAAAAATATTGCAAGTTTCTTCCGGTTGAAATAGCGTTCGGAAAAGAAAAAGAGTGGAAAGACGGAAAGTCTGTGGAAACAGGTAAAGATAAAATCATCAACAACACCAAACCTGCCTGGACTCTAAAACCAGCAGACCTGAAAGAAGAGGATTATATGAAATTTTACAGGGAGCTTTATCCTACCGGTGATGATCCATTGTTCTATATTCACCTTAATGTTGATTATCCGTTTAAGCTTACCGGCATTCTATATTTTCCAAAGATTAAAAGCAACATTGAGATACAGAAGAATAAGATACAATTATACTCCAACCAGGTATTTGTAACGGATTCTGTGGANNCAGAGCGATTCGAATGTAAAGAAGATATCGAGCCATATCACAAAAAAAGTTGCCGACCGGCTAAACGATATATTTAAAAATAACCGGGAAGAGTTTGAAAAAAAATGGGACAATCTAAAGCTGTTTATTGAATATGGAATGATAACCGAAGAAAAGTTCTATGAAAAAGCTTCAAAGTTTGCCCTTCTGAAGAACACTGAAGATAAGTATTTTACATTTGAGGAGTATGAGAAGCTTATTAAGGAAAACCAGACCGACAAAAACAAAACCCTCATTTATTTATATTCCACTAATAAAACAGATCAGTTCAGCTATATAGATAAGGCCAGGAATAAAGGATATGATGTTTTGCTTCTCGATGGTCAGCTTGATGTTCATCTTATTAATCAGCTGGAATCCAAATTGAAGGACACGAGATTCGTAAGAGTCGATTCGGATGTGGTGGACAAACTTATTCAGAAAGAAGAAACACGTGAATCAAAATTATCTGAAGACCAGAAGGATGATCTTAAGAGTGTATTCAATGTCAGGGTTAAAACGAAAGAAATCTATAATGTTGTCTTTGAGACCCTTGACGAGAATGAAACGCCTGTTATAATTACGCAGTCAGAATTTATGCGCCGGATGAAAGATATGTCAGCAATGGGAGGAGGGATGAACTTTTATGGCGAATTACCCGATAGTTACAACCTGGTAATTAATCCAAACCATAAGCTTGTCAATAAAATATCGGAAGATCTTCAGTCTCAGGAAGGACCAAAACTGACTGAGAACAAGAATGAGAGAACGCGCATTAAGGAGGAAATTGACTTCATGGAACAGGAGCATAAGAAGAAAAAAGCAGATGAGATCAGCCAGCTGGAAAAAGATGATCTTGAAAAATTGCGCAAAGAACTCACAACTGCTGAAAATTCCAGAAAAGATATTCTTGAATCATATGGCGCTGCCAATAAGGTAGTTAAACAGCTGATTGATCTGGCTTTACTGGCAAATAATATGCTGAGAGGAGAAGATCTTAGTACTTTTGTTAATAGGAGTATAGATCTGCTATAGGCAATTGCACCGGGAGAAAAACCCCTCTGTCCCGCCAAAGCGGGACATCTCCCCTGTAGGGGCGATAATATTCTGATATTTAGGTAAATTAGACTAAAACTGTAAGGTTTTTCCCGCCTCGGCGGGAAAATACAACTGGGGTTTTAGAATGTTCTCAAATCATTATGGCAATCTCATTCTTTATATAATCTATCGCGACCCGGGTTGGCTCTTTCTCGAGTTCCATGATTCTCTCAAGAAGCCGTTTACTTAGAGCCATTCCTGATGAATCAGCCGGTAACTTTTCAACTTCACTGTTGATTATTTTGATCATATTGGAACGTGCATTCCTGACTACCTCCCAGGCCTGGGGACTCATATATATCTGTTGTGAAAGATTATGTTCAAA
>PMNJ01000170.1 GCA_003162595.1 Bacteroidales bacterium
GACACTGGCCTCCACATATAGGAGTCTTTGTCATAAAGCTAAAACGAACAATATTATTAAAAAGGGAATGAAATATTTTATCTTTCCAATTAGTTTCGTCAGGAAAAATGCTCAATCTGGGTGCTCCTCCAATAATTATTGGATTTTTAAATACTGAAAATACTTCGGTTAAGAATATATTTGGATCCTTCATGACTGTGTCAGCGTCACAAAAAATAAATATCTCTCCTGAAGCAAGACTAGCACCGCTATTCCTGCCATTTGCTATTGTTTTTGGAGCATCCATATTGTCTCTAATTATAATTGCCCCCATCTTCTCTGCTATTTCTCTTGTTTTGTCTGTACTATTGCCATCTGCAACAATAATTTCATAATTGTAGTTTTCGTCAAGTTTTTTAATATTATCAATTAGAATTGCTATTCGTTTCTCTTCATTTAATGCTGGAATAATAAAAGATACTTTTGGTTCCATAATTATCTATTACTGAATGAATATATCTCAAAAAAAAGTGATGAGCTTATAAAGTCTCTCTAAGAAGTTGATATTTTGTTTTTGTTGAGCTCCATACAACATGAGTAAAGATATATTAAAAGATTCTGCTATCTGTATTAATTAGAAAAAGCCAGTAACATTCACCGTGATTAGCTAGAGTAATTTGCCCATCAAAAGGCGCATATATTAAACTGCATATTAAAAAGATATGTTATGCTGAATATATTGGTGAAATCTGGTCATGAGGAACGGATTTTGCAGATAATAGGACGATACATATACAACCGTAACATACTTGCCTTTAGTCGAGAAAGAGGAAAGAATGAGTGACCGAAAATAACTTAGTGAAATACAGATAAAACTCATATTATCTATTAAATGCAAAAAAACTTGAGAGTGCAGTTCGAGGTTTTCACAATAATATTTAAATCAATCCTTTAAATGATGTTCGAGAGTCTTTTTGTGATACTCGGCTGCCAATTCAAAATGACGTGCGACATCTTTTTGATGGTCATGTGTTTCCATAATTAAAATTGTTTTAAAAGTTTGTTTAAGTTAGGATGGACTAATTACAATCATATGCAAAAAGTATTAAATTATTGTTAATTCATTGTATAAAATACTTTTCTTTTGTCCATAAAGTGTTACCCGTAATTGTCCAAACTTTATAATGTCTGTTTATCTTATCTACTTTTTAAAGGATCTATATGGAAAAAAAGTAGAAACAGAAGCTATTCGTCCAGATATAAATATTCTAAATGACATTAGGTGTTGTAGCATTTGCCCTGTTCTGATAAAAGGCAAGCGAATAGGCTTGTGTGCGTAGGAAAACTTGCAAATGGCACTCATGAGCCGGTTTTGTACCTTCAGTCACAGAAGCATTTCGATATACTTGGTCTAAAGACAAATCGTACTTTGCCTATTCTCTGACTATCACAATCACAAATCATATTAAAATTAAATATAAAAATTGAATTGGTTTATACTATTATTATCTTATATTCATTTGCTATCTCTGCTGGAATAATCTTCACATTTCAATATTTCTGGGAAATCCGGTAATATTTTTATTTCCTGATAAGAATACGTGATTATATTATAGAAAATAAGTATTATCTATAAAATAATTATCTGAAACCATGTTATAGAAACCGGACACATTGCTCCCCTTTTGTCAAGGCCAATGGTATTTCCCATTTACTCTTTATGAAAGTGAAAAGCAAGAGATTGAACAGTGTAGTTTTGCAAAATAAATAAATAAATTAATCATTATTTAAAATTAGTTATTATTTTTGTGTACTATATTGGTACACAAAATTTAAATAGGATTAGTTATGTTAGTGATAAGTACAAGAGAATTCAGACAAAAACAAAAAAAGTATCTTGACCTTGTCGATAAAGATGAACAAGTAATTGTGCAGAGAGGCAAAAACAAAGCCTATGTATTAACGGCTATAACTGAAACAGACCGTTATTTTTCAGATCCGGAGATAAAAATGCGAATTATGAATTCTCTTGAGCAGGCTGCAAAAGGGGAGCTTACTACAGTACCTAAAGAGGATATTAATAAATTTCTTGGGGTATGAATTACACGTTAAAATTAACCCCTATTGGTATTGAGGATATAGAGTATCATAAGAGATCGGGAGACAAAGCCACTTTAAAGAAGCTTTCTGTTTTGTTTGATGAATTAATTGAACATCCAAAGACAGGGACTGGTAAACCCGAAGAAATGAAATACAACTTTAACGGTTGTTGGTCAAGAAGAATAAACAATAAGCACAGATGTTTATCGAATAGATAATGAAATAGTAACAGTAATAATCTTACAAGCAAGAGGACATTATAACGAAAAATAACCCTGTCTTAAAACACATGAAAACGATTAGTAAAAACGGGAATTCATTAGAAGAGCTTTTGAAAAATGTAACGGATGAAAATATTCATTCCGAAATTTCAACAGGAGATCGTATGGGGATCGAAATCTGGTAAGTTTCAGCATCGAAACAAATGAATAAAGATGACAGAAAAAAAATATAAAGAAGAATGGCGTTATAAAGAAGAATCAGTACAGGACAAGAAATAAGAGATTTATTAGAAACTACACCAACCGTGATAAAATCTAAGAAGAAATCTGGGTTACCTGCTGAAGAAGTAGAATACAAACCCTACCCAGTTCCGGAGGAAGATAATTTCACGCCACCGGATGACGATTCAGCAGATTCTAAATATATCACTAAGAAAAAAAGAAAATAATCACCTTCATTAGTATAATTTCAATTATAGGTTAAATTAATGTACGTTTATATTTGTTTATTACGTACGTTTCTAAGCTGATCATTTAGGACAGAAATATTAAGGAGCAGTATAAAAATACAATTTGATAATCTTACAAAACGCAACTATAACAGTATTATTGATGAAGTACCCTGCCAGCCGGTGACTTTACTGAATCAGCTTCGAACTGAATAATAGCTTTTTCAAGTTCCTTTTCATCTATTGAGTTTAGATAAATATCGAGGGCTTCCTCAATAATATCTTTAATTTGCTTTCTCTCCCAGTAAGCAATTGCTTTAATTGTTTTATACGTTTGCCTGCTCAACAAAAGCGTTGTTCGTTGTATTTTATCATCATTGTCCTCCGGCGATTTGATAAATTCCTCTTTTAACAAATGGGAGTCGGTTGGAGAGAAGATATCCTGAAAACTACTAGAAAACTGTTTCTTTGCCATTAATTCATTTTTTTGGTTTTATATTACTCATATTACTGAGTAACATTAGTAATATTGATAATATTAGTATAAAAAATCAACACTACTTTTCAAAACGATTGAAGAATTCCGTACAAAGATGAGAGTAATCCATCGCACCTGATGAATTCTTAGAATATCTAAAGATATCCTGCCCTGATGCCGGGGCCTCGGCAACTGCAATATTATCTCTTATTTTTGTGTTAAAGACAAGTTCTGCGAAACGTGAATTGGTGAATTCTACCACATCACGACTTAGCACAGTGTTCTTTTTGTACATGGTAATGATAATTCCACCAATAGAGAGATCCGGATTTAACCTCTCTTTGACCTTGTCGATTATCTCCATCAGCTTTGCTAAGCCCTGACTTGCCAGGTAATGTGCCTGTAAGGGGATCAGCACCTTATCAGCTGCATTTAAAGCATTCACCGTCATCAGCCCCAATGAAGGAGGACAATCACAGAATATATAATCATAATCATTTTGAGTTTTAAGAAGTAACCTCTTAAGAAGATTTTCTCTGCCAGGTTCCATTGAGAGTTCAAGTTCTGCTCCTGAAAGATTCATATTTGAAGGGGCTAACCAGAGGTTGTCGATTATTGGTACCTCAGGGATTGGACATTGACCTTTTAACGCATTATACATGCTTGGTTCAGCTTCCTTAATCCCAAAACTATGTGATAAATTACCTTGAGGATCAAGATCAACAAGAAGCACTCTTCTTTTCATCAAGGCTAATCCTGCACCTAGATTAACGGTAGTGCTAGTTTTGGCAACTCCCCCTTTGTGGTTACTGATAGCGAAGATTTGTGGTTTCATAGATTCATGTTTGGGTTATTAATATGATCAGTATTACTCATATGCTTCGTATTACTGATATTACTGATATTACTGATATTACTGATATTACTTACTATTCATTGAGCAGAAAAGAACTAGTTTCTTAGAGCGAACCTGCGTTTAAAGCAGTTGTTATTACCTTTTTACCAATGTCCAGTACAATTTTAGAAGGGTTGTAGCTGTAGTTAATAGCTTTTATACAATTTCTGGCTCCTGGTACCTGTCTGAATGCAGCTGAGAGTACTTCCAACGGATCTTTTGATTTAGTTAAGCCTGAAATTACATTGACAACCCTTACTCCATTCCTATACTCTTTTACCAATGGAACGTCCCTAACCATATCCAAAGCAACATTTTTGGCAGTATTTCTCATTTGGTTTTTCATGGTATGGTAGTGAGAAAAAGTAAGATGTTGCGACCTTTTATAGTCAAAAGCTGAATCAAAGCTTTTCTCACAGGTTTTTACGAATTTAATCCTGTCAAATCCTATCTGAGCTTCTTTACCGTTAACCCTGTTTTT
>PMNJ01000063.1:0-4453 GCA_003162595.1 Bacteroidales bacterium
GGGAGTGGTTGCCCTCCGATAGAAACTGAACATGGATGGTTGTTGATTTACCATGGAGCCGAAGAAACTGCCAAGGGAATGGTATATTCTGCATGTGCTGCAGCTTTACTCGATCTGGATAATCCAGGAAAAGTAATATCGCGATTGCCTTATGCTCTATTTTCACCGGAATATGAATGGGAACTGAAAGGAGACGTTAATAACGTGGTTTTTCCAACGGGGACTGCCCTGTTTGGCGATACTTTATTTATTTACTACGGAGCGGCTGATTCACATGTTGCATGCGCATCGGTTAGTTTATCTGAATTATTGAAAGAATTATTAACACAGGCTGGGAAAGATGAAAAATAAATCAGATTTAAAGCAAATCGGAGAGCTTTTATATAATCACAATGGATTATTTGGCTTTGATAATTCCGTGTATTCTTCAATGACTTCAATAATAGGGGAACAAAAATCTCTTGTTAAGGAAACCATTGATCGTGCTGAAATATTGTTTATAACTTCATTCCCGCCTAGGGTATGCGGGATAGCTACCTATTCCCAGGATTTGATAAAGGCGCTGAATAACAAATTCAGCAACACTTTGTCTATAAAAGTTTGTGCGCTGGAATCTGGTGATGAAAATTTTCAGTATACCAATGAGGTAAAATATGTTCTTAAGACTTCATTAGCTGACAAATACGGAAAACTGGCTTTGAAGATTAACAATGACGATCAGATCAGAATTGTTCTGATTCAGCATGAGTTTGGTTTTTTTAGCAAACAGGAAGAGCCATTTCTTCAATTTTTAAACAGACTTACAAAACCTGTTATTGTGGTTTTCCATACAGTACTGCCAAATCCTGATAAGAAGTTGAAATCCAATATAAAAAGAATTTCCTCATCATGTGAATCAATCATCGTTATGACTCATAACTCGGCTAAAATATTAATCTACGATTATGATTTGCCAAAAAAGAAGATATCGGTGATAGCCCATGGTACTCATCTGGTACCTCATTTAGACAGAGAATCTCTGAAAAAAAAATATGGAATCGAAGGCCAGAAAGTTCTTACTACGTTTGGTCTGCTAAGTTCGGGAAAGAGCATTGAAACTACATTGGAAGCGCTGCCGGCTATTATAAAAACCAATCCGGATGTAATATTTCTTGTAATAGGAAAAACCCACCCCGAAGTTTTGAAAAAGGAAGGAGAACAATACCGGAACAGCCTTGAAGCAATGATAATCAGCAGAAATTTAACACAACATGTAAAATTTATCAACAGCTATTTGCCTTTACCGGATTTGCTTGAATATTTGCAGCTTACCGATATTTATTTGTTCACTACCAATGACCCCAACCAGGCTGTTAGCGGCACTTTTGCGTATGCGATGAGTTGTGGCTGCCCTATTATATCGACTCCTATTCCCCATGCAAAGGAAGTATTAACCAAGGATACCGGAATTATTTTTGATTTTCGTAATTCACAACAACTAGCTGAAGGTGTTAACCGGTTACTGAACAATAATTCATTACGAAGGAATATCAGGGTAAATACTTTGCAGAAAATAGTCTCCACAGCCTGGGAAAACTCTGCCGTTGAACATACAATGCTGTTCGAAAAAATAGCCCATGAAAAAATAACACTTCAATATAATCTCCCGGCTATTAATCTGAACCACATAAAACAAATGACAACCGACACGGGAATCATTCAGTTTTCAAAAATCAACCAACCTGATCTCTATTCCGGCTATACACTTGACGATAATGCCAGATCAATGATAGCCATGTGTATGCATTTCCTTTTAACAGGCGATATCAAAAGTATATGCTACATAAATAAATATCTCAGTTTTATTAGACTTTGTCAGCAACCTGCCGGTGACTTTTTAAACTATGTAGATATCGATGACAAATTTACAGATCAAAACAAAACTTCAAATCTGGATGACGCAAATGGAAGGGCTATCTGGGCCCTGGGTTATCTGATCTCGGAAAAGAAGTTACTCCCCGGAAAAACAAGTGCTGAAGCTATTGCAATCTTTCAAAAAGTTATTCCCCGTATTGAAAAAATATATTCCACCCGGGCAATGGCCTTTGCCATAAAAGGGTTGTACTATTATCACAGGGCGAAAAAATCGCCAGAAAACCTTACTCTTGTAAGAACCCTAGCAAACAGATTGGTACAGATGTTTAAGCATGAATCCAATGAAAAATGGCAATGGTATGAAGGTTATCTTACTTACGCAAACAGTATATTACCTGAAGCCATGCTATATGCCTGGTTGTTAACAGGAGAGGCAATTTATAAAGAGATAGCCCTGTCATCATTTAATTTCCTGTTGTCTAAAATTTTTAATGAAAACGGGATAGAAGTAATTACCAATAAAAACTGGTTGCAAAGGGGTCAGACAGCAGGTCATTTTGGGGAACAGCCTATTGACGTCGCTTATACCATTATGACATTGAGTAAATTTTATGACGTATTCGATGATGAAGACTATCTTATAAATATGGAAACTGCATTTAACTGGTTTTTAGGAAGTAACCGTTTACATCAGATAATTTATAATCCATGTACCGGCGGCTGTTACGACGGATTGGAAGAGACCCACGTGAATCTCAACCAAGGAGCAGAATCTACAGTAAGTTACCTTATGGCACGACTGACTGTTGAAAAGTATAATGAAACAGATAGATTATATGGTGACCGATATATGGGCCATTCTGAAAAGAAATCAATAAAAGAAGAAGCTTTACTCTCCCAGGTAAAGGAGAATTCATCGAACCTTACTTCATATTTTTTCGTTGCGGATACCTACGGAATAACAAGGAAAAAATTTAAGTAATCAAATCGGAGTCATGAAAGTAACAGTCACCAGGAAGGATTGCAAGTTTTCCCCTGATCCGACCAGGGTAATAACACGATTCTGCAATTATCCGGGTGAAAGCAGCAAAAATATCATACTTAGTGTGTTAGCTATGTCTGACAGTGAGGTATTCATTGCATTAAGTCAGGTACTGAGAGGCTATTCCCGACGTCACAGAAATATTTCGCTGACTTTTGAAACCCACTTTAATAAACTGGCTGGGGTTTTCAGTGAATTGGGTATAAAACCAGCTAAAGTTAATCATTCACGAAAAGAGCTTATCGGTTCCTATTTCACAATGGAATACTCAATTGAATCGGCAGCATTTTTTAATCCGTCAATGGTGGAAGACCCTGATCAATCAGGAACAGGAACGGATGAGAAAAGAGTTATAATTAGTTTCAGGGCAACCGGTGAAGGGCATATTTCATCCATAGTTTTTCGTTCAGCAATAATTGATAAAAACAATAATCTGATTATTGAACCTGTAGGTAAAATGCTGGCAGAAGCTGACCGGATCAAGAGGCATATTTACAATAAAAAATCATTTATAAAGAAGCTGGATGAAATGCATGATTTCGACAATAAGTTGTCACCGCTCTTTGTACTGGAGAAACTGGGAGACAGATTTACCTATGGTGAATTGAAAAGGGCAGTGGCAGAAACAAGAAAAACGCATCAGCTTACGCCAAATAAAGAACTAATCATTAATCAAATGGTGTGGCTCGCCCGGTCGCATTATGAAATTGAATTCTCACTCGACTCGGCAATTTCTGAGAGAGTGATTTTCCCAATCTCCGATACTGAAAAAAATGGCATGGAAGATGCACGTTTTGTTAAGTTCGTTCAGGAAAATGGTGAAGTTATTTATTATGCCACCCTTACTGCATATGATGGTACTTCTATTTTGCCGAAGTTACTTTCAACCAGAGATTTCTATCATTTCAAAGGTTTACCTATTCATGGAGAACTCGCACAAAACAAAGGAATGGCACTGTTTCCCAGAAAGATCAATGGGAAATATGCCATGCTTTGCAGAGTGGACGGAATAAATAATTATTTAGCTTTTTCAAATAATATCAATATCTGGCGAGAAGCCAAATTAATTCAGAAACCAAAATATTCGTGGGATCTTGTACAGGTTGGAAATAGCGGCTCCCCTATCGAAACGGAAGAAGGCTGGCTGATTATAACACACGGAGTGGGTCCAATGAGGGAATACGTTTTAGGAGCTTCTCTATATGAGCTTAATAATCCTGAAAATGAAATTGGCAGATTAAAGACACCTTTTTTGTCGCCCAATAGTGAAGAGAGGGAAGGTTATGTACCCAATGTAGTTTACTCCTGCGGTTCAATCATTCATAACAGAACTCTTATTGTCCCTTATGGCATGTCAGACTTCGCATCTACTTACGCCACCGTTGATTTAAACGAACTCCTTATTGAACTTAAAAACTCTAAATAGCACCATCAGCTGTTTATTGATTGTCATAGAAGGTTAAGCAATAGTTCAATTGAAAATGGGAAACCCGTTAAGATCAAAATCAGGAATATTGATAAAGTCATTTTAATCATTAATCTGATGCTCTATAAGAA
>PMNJ01000063.1:4498-8625 GCA_003162595.1 Bacteroidales bacterium
GATCCATTTATGCAAAGTGCCGTTATTGCTTATTATGCTATTTTCAGCATTCCTGGTTTACTGGTAATGATACTTTCTATCTCCAACATTTTTTTTAAACGCGATGTGGTTACTGGTAACCTTTATACACAAATTGCCTCAATAATGGGTGTGGAGACAGCCAAACAGGTTAAAGATATGATTATNNAGAGCCATTTTCACGCTGATACGTACACGCCTTTTTTCATTTGGCCTGATCGTGTCCATTGGTTTTTTGTTATTAATCTCGCTAATTATCACCACTATTCTTGCAGCTTTGAGCAACTGGGTCATCAATAACTGGCCAAACTTTATTCTTGTGATTTTTTATGCGCTCAAATTTATTATTTCATTTGGAGTCGTAATGATACTGTTTGCACTTATGTTTAAAATGATACCTGATGCAAAAATTCAATGGAAACATTTGTGGCCGGGTTCAGGTTTAACAGCTTTACTTTTTTTACTTGGAAAAACTGCTATCGGTTTTTATTTAAGTAAAACAAATCCGGGTTCGGCATATGGTGCAGCCGGTTCCATTATATTATTTCTTTTGTGGGTGAGTTATTCTTCCATGATATTCTTTTATGGCGCTGAGTTTACCCGGGCTTATGCTGATCATGTCTCAGGGAAGGTACCGGCAACAGATGTTGCAATAAATACAGCAACCTGAGATTGTATAAGCCAGAATCTGATAATAAGTAAGATGATAATTAATACTTCTGAACAATCGCTCTGCAACACCCTGCTTGCTCTGTGTAAGCGTAAAGAAACATGCAGCTAACTTCAGGAGATAAAAGTACCTGTGCTTATTATGGTAGGAAAAGAAGATTTTGTCAGATTGACTCCATTAATTAAAAGACATGAACTAATCGAAAATGCGTGAATAATGTAAAATTATTAAAAAGTTATGTAACATAAATTTTTTCAGGGTAACTGATCTTTGTATAACAATTATTTAACCTGATTCCTCAAAATGAAAGTAGCTTTTCTCTTCCGTTCGATCATGTTCATGATTTTTTACACGATTTCCAAGTCATGCGGACGAGTTAAAAAGCTGCAAGTGAAAATTAATTAATTCTTCGGTATGATATGGATCGTTTACCCGTAAAGANNTGTTGCCGTAATTGTAGCCCATCCCGACGATGAAACATTATGGGCCGGAGGAACAATACTCAGCCATCCTTCATGGCAATGGTTTATTGTCTGCCTTTCCAGGGTAAACGATGAAGACCGTTCCACCAAATTTTATAATGCATTAAAAATTCTTAAATCCGAAGGGATCATGGGCGACCTTGATGATGGCCCTGAACAAAAGCCATTGGATGAAAATGAGGTTGAACAGGCTATTCTTAACTTATTACCAGCGAAACATTTCGACCTTGTAATTTCTCATAATCCAGCCGGAGAATATACAAAACATCGCCGGCATGAAGAGGTTGGGAAAACAGTAATTAAACTCTGGGATGACGGGAAAATTTTAACCGGAGAATTATGGGTCTTTGCTTACACCGACGATAATAAAAGACACTATCCTGTTGCTGTGGAAAATGCAAATCGCTATCGGACACTAATGAAACGGATATGGCAGCGAAAATACCGGATAATTACTGAAACATATGGATTTGAAAAGAATGGTTTCGAGGCAGAAACCACACCCAGAGCAGAATCATTCTGGCAATTTACAGATCCTGTTGCAGCTAAAGAATGGCTTAATAAACTTATGAATTTGAAAATTTGAAAAATGTTTTTTCATGAAAGTCTTATTATTATATGATTATCCGCCTTCACCGGGAGGATTGGCGACACAGGGACATCTGCTTTACACCGGACTTCTTGAAATGGGTGTTGATGCCCAGGCTGTCCATTTCGAATCAGCGCAGGAGAAAGAATGGTACTACCGCTGGTTTGAACCAGATGTCGTTGTTGGAATAGGCTACTGGGGACATACACCTCAACTGGTGCTTCATCCGCAACGTTACGGTGTTCAACCTGTACCCTGGCTGGTTGCAGATGGGTTTATTGCAAACTATCAGGAGGTTTTAAATGCGCTGCCTCTTATACTGGTAACTTCGAATTGGGTGAAGGAGATGTATGTACGCGATGGCATAAACGGTGATAAAATTGAAGTGTTACCCGTCGGTTGTAATACCGATAACTTTATTCCTCACAGTAAAGACGATCCCAAGATTTTGGCCGTGCGTGAGGCGCTGGGTATTNNCCCCCGACCAGATTATGATCCTTACTGTTGGTGGCGATGCTGCCTCAAAGGGAGCACAGGAGGTGATGCAGGCTCTTGCTATTATTGATACCAAAGCGCCCGATTGGAAATATGTCTGCAAAGTATGGCCCCAGCCACGGACTGAAAATCAAAACATCGCCGATCTTGATATGGCTGCACAACTTGGAATTGAAAAGAATGTCACCTATGCAACCAATACTATTTCAAGAAAATTTATGCCATACCTTATCGGAGCATGCGATATATATGCAGCTCCTTCCCGGCTTGAAGGTTTTGGTATGCCACAGGTGGAAGCCGGTGCATGTGAAAAGCCTGTGATAGGTATTAAAGCAATGGGTATGCTTGACACACTTATAGATGGCGAAACTGCATTCCTTGCCAAGGTAGCTCAGAAAATAGTTGTTGACCAGGTTACTCTTGGGGATGAATCAGGATTTGAAGAAAAACACAGAGTGATGTTTAAAGAGCCTCGAACTGTAGATTATCGTGCAGATGTCCATGATATTGGCAAGTATCTGATGCTTCTTATGACTGATGCAGCATTGCGCGAAAGAATGGGTAAAGCTGCAAGAGAAAGGGTTGTGAAGAACTTTGATTACCGTGTTGTTGCAAAACGTTTTGTTGAAATAATAGGCAATAAATTAGGAATTAAATAATGAAAGCTACAGATCAGCAGGAGATTGAAGAGGCTAAAAAAGCCGCTATTGAAGTTTTGCAGCATAATGCACACGGACCATTTCATGGTCTTCCACGTACAGCAGGCTGGGGATATCCTGAACCATATACAAGAGATCTTATGTTATCTGTTTTTGGAATAGCAGTATATGAGAACAAAAAGCTGCTGGAGAGCATCCGGAAGGTATTGGAAACTCTGGCAAAAAACCAGACAGAACATGGTCTTATCCCGTCACTTGTCAACGATAAAGAGAACCGTGGATCGAGTGATACCACACCTTTGTTTTTATTAGGCGTCGGAATTTTCAGAAAAGTATCAGGAGAAAAAGATTTTCTGAATGATGCTGTTCAAAAATCCCTCACCTGGATGATGTATCAAAGTCCTTCTGACAGGTACATTGTTGCCCAGCAACCAACCAGCGATTGGCGAGATGAACAATGGGTCACAGGATATGGACTATTTGTTAATACACTTGTCTATAGCTATCTGCGCCTCCTCGGGAAAAATGATGAAGCTGACAAAATGCATGGTGCAATGAGCCGGTTCACGATCACCGGCGGAACAATACATCATCACGTTCATGAAGGGCTGGTAGTAAAACATAAACCTTACTATGCTTTATGGTCTTATAAAATTTACAGCAGCGAACGGTTTGATCTTCTCGGCAATAGTATTGCCATTCTCTCCGGATTAGCCTCTCCAACAAGAGCTGAACATATTATTTCCTGGATCGAAGAGGAGTGTTCAGCTCTGAGAGAAAAAGGTGAATTGGCAGTTGACCTGCCACCTAATTTCTTCCCCTATATTAAACCTGAAGACCCAGACTGGCATCCAAGATATGCAATCTATAATAATCCGGGGGAATACCATAATGGAGGCATCTGGCCTTTTGTTTGCGGATTTTACGTGGCTGCTTTAGTAGCTGCTAAAAAGTATGCATTAGCAAGCGAAAAGCTGGTGGAGCTAACTCATTTGATTAAACTTTCAAATACAGCTAAGGTCAACTTTGGATTTAATGAGTGGATAAAAGCACAGGACGGTAAACCTATGGGCCAGGACTGGCAGACATGGAGCGCCGCACTATATCTCTACGCAGTAAAATGCGTTGAAGTAAAAGGAACGCCATTTTTTGATGAGATGCGTCTCTACCCAAATCTTTAACTTATTAATACTATTCCTAATAAATACCATAAA
>PMNJ01000075.1 GCA_003162595.1 Bacteroidales bacterium
CTGGGAAGCGGGTGTCGCTATTACAACCGGCCTCTCACTTACAGTAACCACGACCCGCTGTGGCTGTCCCACACAACCTGCAGCATTTCTTTCAACCACTGATAAAGTATAAACACCTGCAATATTCCAATTTACTGAAATATTGTTTCCAGTTCCGTTTATTCTCCATTCGGTTCCGGAAGTGCCAGGTGTGATGGTCCAGGTATAAATGGAACCAGGCGTAGCTGTAACTAAGTAGGGTTCACTCCCTATACAAACTGTTTGTACCGGACTAGGATCATTCTGAGCCCATGTTCCAACCGAACATGCCAGAAGTAGAATAAGAAGCATACCTCTGAACATTAATAATTTTGGTTTCACAAAAAATAGATATTCTGATCTCATAATTTCCCCTGTTTTAACTTCTTTTCCGGGTTGCTCATATTGAATCCGACTTTGTGAAAACTGTTCAGCATCTATGTTGTTGAACATTTGCCCGTTGCTCTGGTTAAGCAATCCGGACTTCCTTTTTAGTTGTTTTAGTTTATACATTGGTTTTATGTTTATTTGGTTAATTGTCTGGTTTGTACTATCGGTGATAAATGAAAGAGGTAGTTGGTAAAGGGTTAACTGTAATCATTACATAACCACTGTAAACAGAACCACAATGAGGAGTTCCTCCATCTGTGGCAGCAATCCTGTAATAGGATGTTGCTGTGAGTGCATGAGGTGAATATGACAGGATAGTTGCTCCGGGAATATCAGTCCAGACAAAACCATTCGTACTGATCTGCCATTGATAAGTATAACCTGGACCCGAACCTCCGGAAGAGGATGTTGCCATAAGTGTGGAAGGAACATTTCCATTGCAAATCTGCTGGCTGCCGGAAACGACTGGTGGCAAAAGAGGCTCTCTGACTACAAGATTTCTTTCCCTGGTAAAACTTGTTTCAATACAGGTTGGATCACCCGGTGGTTGATTGAGTGTGGAAAAAGTGACAGAAACACGGTAGGACCCGTTTTGAGCAGTTGTTACATTTGAAATTGTCAGTTGAGATGTAGTTGTCCCTGAATATGCACCACCGTCTGATAAAAAAGCCCAACCCGACCCGGTGTTCCAAGACCATTGGTATCCATTATTGATTATATTTCCTTCTGTAAATACCTTATAGGTTATGCTCCCTCCATTACATATTGTAGAATTAACAACTGCCGGCGTAAGAGAGGTAATCGAGTTTATGTTTAATAGGGCAGGATCAGAAATTATTGTCCCGTTGTCATCTGTGATCAATAGACGGTATTCGGTGCCATTTACATTCTTTCCATTCACACCTATATTATCAACCGAAAGCAAATCGCCGGTTTCCCCGCTGATATCTGAAAAATTGCCGCCCGGTGGTCTTTCCTGCCATTGGTAGAAAACAGTTCCGACGGAACCACTTACATCTATCGAAAATTCAACATGGTTTCCATAACAGTCTGTTTGAGGCAGCGGTTGACTGATAATTGTCAGAGGCGAAGCAGGTTGTGTTAAGGCATATGGCAAAGTGAATGTTGTCTGCCCCCAAACTGCAGCATACCCGAGTACCCAGAACCCGACCCCCGGCAACAACTTCCGTATATTAATTCTCCTCCTCAGATTCCGGACAGCTTTTGAAACGCTATCAACGATATTTCCTGTGACTTCTGTCAAGTGGTTAATTTGCTTTCAGTATAATCTAAATAATCACTTCCGGCTTTAACCTTATAAATTAAAGCAGGACATAGTGTTAACTAAGATTTCTTTTAGGTTTTCTCTACAAGAAAAATACTTTGAATCTTTTTTAAAAGTTTTCTACAATCTAGCCAGATGCATCTAAATAGTTATTCCAGGATCTAAGATAGATCATTTTTTGAATAACTAAAAATTCTTTTTGACCACTTTCCAAGATATTTGTATCAGAGCGGTCTTTTCATGCAATTTGTTTCAGCTAAATTTTTGGGGTATGAGTCGCCATAGGTTTTAGTCATAGTTTTAACTCAAATGACGAAGATATTCCATGTAAACCTGAGAAAGTACGATCTTACATTGTGGAATAATGCGATTTTAATGTGTAAGTACGACGCACTTTCTCGAAAAATTGAACAAAGAGTATAAGTTTTAATTTTTTAGCATTTAGTTTCTTTTTAAATATTACAGCCGGAGAATTAAAATAGTCACTTACGCTATATAATTTATCCCTACCCTTTTCTTTAAGCATTTCGTAACTTTTATATCGTAAATAGGGTGCTAAATTTTTCCCCCTGTAAGAATCCCTTGTATACATAAACCATAAGTATGCTTCATTGTCTTTTAATGGAATAACTGTCGACTTATAGTTTAGCTCTTTAAAATTCATCCACATGAAGGCAACAATTTCATTGTTGTGTTTTATTCCTAAACACTGTTCACCGGCCTTTAAAAACACGAGTAATTTTTCTTCTGAGTATCCGGCATAATTTATTGCTCCTATTACTTTCATGTCTTCGGGTTTGAGCAATTCGCATGAATAATCCGTATCCATTCCTTTAATCTCAGGGATTTCTGTGACATTTATTCCCTCCTGAAACAAATAGTATGGACTAAACTCAATTCCAACTTTGATAAGCACATATCTGATGCCTTGCAATGTTAAGCCGTATCGAACCTTGCCCATTATTTTTTTTAATAATGAAGCCTTATTTTTCTTTTGTGATTCAGAGGTCATGTTTTTTCATGTTTTAATAATAGCTCGACCATATTTGCCATTGCCACTCTCGAGATTCATTTTTTTCCTGAATTCTTCTGATGTCATTATCTTTCTTTCGTTTGCTTCTGCAAGTACATGAATTCTTTTGACAAGATCGGTATTACTGGCTAGTTTTGTTCTTGAGGATGTAAACCAGATGTTATCTTCAAGTCCGACTCTGACTCCTCCTCCTATTGCGATTGCAACTGAATTCATCATCAATTGAGAGTCGCCTATCCCTGCAAGGCTCCAAACAGAGTTTTCCGGTAAATCGCGAATCATAATACCTGCATGTAATAAATCTGCCTGGGCACAGGCTATATTTCCTAATAAAAGATTAAAATAATATGGAGGTTCAAGCAATCCTTTTTTGATAAGATATTTTGCATAATTAATCATACCTGCATCAAATGCTTCCAGCTCGGGAACTATTCCCAGATTCTTCATTTTAATTGCCAGATTCAGAATCATTTCAGGTGAATTAATGCTTGCAATTTGATTGAAATTCAAAGAACTAAGAGTCAGGCTTCCCATATCCGGTTTTAAAAAGCCTTCTAATTC
>PMNJ01000271.1 GCA_003162595.1 Bacteroidales bacterium
AAAATCTTTTTTGCAGTTGACTCTGCTAATACCACCCTATGCGGAGCATTCAGAAGATTTTTTGGATCACCCTTTAAAACCGGTATTGAAAAGATATTAAAGAATGAGGAATCCGCTTCAACTATATGATCATCCGTAAAAGCCTGATTTTTATACTCAACTACCGACGGGCCATCTTTTGTCATCCTGCAATAATCTTCAATTTCAGGAAATTCCCTTAAAAGCGTAGGTCCCATTATAGAAGGCGATGTAGCATATGTTATTTCCTGACCACTTATCTTTCCGTTAAGTATGGTTCTGAAAATCCTGTCCTTCTTAGTATTATATTTATCATAGCTTGATTCATTGATCACATAAAGTGCAATAAGAAGGCTACAGGTGATACCAATAGATAAGCCAAGAACATTGATGATAATGTAAGCACGCTGTCTTTTAAATGACCGTAAGCTGTGTGTGAGTAGATTTTTTAACATGTCCGTCAGTATTATTAGAGTTAGTTCAAAATGTTTTTAAAAGAGACCCGAATTCTTTTTAATATTGTGATCTCCTTCAATAGACGAAATAAAAACAGCAATGCTGCAACAGAATAAAAAAACGACTTTTGACAACTTTGATCAGTACCTGATCATTTTCGGGTCCTCACAATTCTTAATAAATTCTGTTTATCAGGAAAAAATTATCAGACTGCACAATAAAGGCCACTCTATGGCATGACCATGAAAAAACATTGACAAAAATAAATTGTTTCTTTGCAAAATATAAATTGAATCATGAAAAACAGAATATACTCCATGCAGCAACGAAAGGTTGTAGTGATCGGCGCCGGATCCGTCGGGGCTACATATTGTTATGCGCTCGCACAAAGTGGTCTTGCAGATGAGATTGTTTTGACCGATAAAAATGAGGATCTGATGAAAGGGCAGGTACTGGATCTCGTTCATGGGCAGACTTTTTTTCCTACTGTAGGCATCCGTTCCGGGACCATTGACGATTGTGCCGATGCACAGGTTGTAGTTATTACTGCCGGTGCTGCTCAGAAACCAGGGGAGACAAGACTTCAGCTCATTAAAAAAAATGCTGAAATAACCGGAAGCATTGCTGAAGAGGTAGCTAAGTCTGAATGCAAAGGAGTAATGCTGGTTGTCACTAACCCGGTGGATGTTCTTACTTATGTAGCTCTTAAACGATCAGGATGGGAAAAAGGCAGGGTAATAGGATCAGGTACAGTTCTTGACAGTTCCAGATTCAGACATCTTCTGAGCAAGCACTGTGGCGTTGATGTTCATAATGTTCATGCCTATATCCTTGGTGAGCATGGGGACAGTGAGTTCGCAGCATGGTCCATGACAAATGTCGCCGGCATTAATATTGATGAATATTGTCCTGTCTGCGGCAAGTGCTCCGACTGGAAAATCCAGCGACGGCTCATCGAACAGCAGGTACGTGACTCGGCATATCATATTATAAACTATAAGGGATCAACCCAGTTTGCAGTCGGACTGGCACTTGTAAGAATAACAGCTGCGATACTCAGGAGTCAGAATAGTATATTGTCTGTCTCAACTCTGGTAGAATCTGATTTTGGAATTAAAGATATTTGCCTTAGCGTGCCATGCGTAGTATCCGATGGAGGAGTTACAAGGATAATTGAGAGTCCTTTATCTTCAGAAGAACTTAATTCTATGTCACACTCTGCTGATGTATTGAGAAAAGCAATTGATTCGATATGACCGCCCGGATGACAGAAAATCAATATTAATATATATTTTATAAATTTAGTTTTTCATTTGAATCAGAATTCCAAAAACTTAAACCATGAAAAAACATTTTTTTCTTTCGTTGCTTATAATTGTTACTGTTATAACAATTTCATCGTGTAAACAATCAAAAAAAGAACAGGTTGCTGACGCTCTTGTTTCACACATTGATTCAACAATTAAACCCGGAGATGATTTCTTTCTTTTTGCCAACGGTAAATGGTTCAGGCAAAATCCAATTCCCGGCAGTGAACAGAGCAATGGTATCTGGCAACTTATTCAGGATACAATAAATGCTCAGATTCGCCACGTTTGTGAATCTTCGGCAACAATGAAAGATGCTCTTAAAGGAAGTAACAAGCAAAAAATCGGAGATTTCTTCTACACAGGTATGGATAGTGTAACTCTTAATAAAAGAGGCATCTCGGATTTAAAAAGCGATTTTGACATGATCGATGCAATAAAAGATATAAATGGAGTAATAAAAACTGCATCATATATGCATACAGTTGCTGGATCTCCTTTGTTCGGATTTTATGCCGGTCAGGATGACAAAATAAGCAGCAAGATTGCTATCATGATCTACCAGGGTGGTTTAAGTCTGCCCGACCGTAGTTTTTATTTCGATAACGATGCACGTGCTGTTTCTATCCGTCAGAAATTTGTCAATCATCTTGAAAATATGTTTGCTATAATGGGTTACAGCCCTGAAAAAGGCAAAACTGCTGCTCAGGGACTCATGAAACTTGAAACCTCAATTGCAAAAACTTCCCGAAAACGCGAAGATACCCGTGATCCATGGATGAATTACAACAAGTTGCCCTTTAAACAACTTACAGAATCTACTCCTAACATTGACTGGAAAATTTTTATGTCAGGTGTCGGTCTGCACAATGTCGACAGTGTTATTGTCGGGCAACCTGATTTCTTAAAATCGCTTAATGGTTACCTTACATCATACCCTCTTGCTGACTGGAAAAACTATCTGAAATATCATCTTTTAAGAAATCTATCAGGTTACATGGATGATAAAACGTATATAGAATTTTTCAACTTTTATTCTGCAACCCTGAGAGGAGTCAAGGAGCCCAAGCCAAGATGGAAAAGAGTCGTTCAACAAACCGATGGTTCACTTGGAGAACTGATCGGCCAGGTTTATGTGGATGAATATTTACCTAAGGGGACAAAGGAAAAACTTATCGAGATCGGAAATGTCATCAAAATCATTTTTGCTGAACGGATAAACGCTCTGGACTGGATGAGCAGCGCCACAAAAGAAAAAGCATTGAAAAAACTTAGTTCAGTAATTATGAAAGTTGGCTATCCCGACAAATGGAAAGATCTCAGCGCTATGCAGATAGATCGTACTTCGTTCGTAAAGAATGTAATGAATGCAACTAAATGGGAAGTCAATTATATGATTTCAAAATATGGGAAGCCCGTTGACCGCTCAGAATGGGGAATGGAGCCACAAACATATAATGCATATTATAATCCGTCAAACAACGAAATATGCATTCCCGGTTGTAATATTATAGTTCCGGGTTATGAAGGTAAGATGGCTGACGATGCACTTCTCTATTCCATTATAGGAGCCACATTCGGACATGAGATCACACATGGCTTTGACGATCAGGGATGCAAATACAATGCAATGGGGAACCTACAAAACTGGTGGACACCAGAAGACAGTATCAAGTTTTATACCAAGACAAAAATGATAGTTAAACAATTCAATAAATATATTGCTGTTGACAGTCTTCATATTAATGGTGAACTTACACAAGGTGAAAATATTGCCGATCTTGGCGGTACCATAATGGCTTATGAGGCTTTTAAGAGAACTGATCAGTTTAAAAACAACGTAATTATTGCAGGTTTGAATCCATCACAACGCTTCTTTCTTGGATATGCACTGGCATGGATGGTGAATGAACGACCCGAAACTGTAGCCAGCCAGGTGAAAAGCAATGAACATTCACCTGCAAAATTCCGTGTCAACGGACCATTATCAAATATACCTGAATTTTACCAGGCATTCGGAGTAAAACAGGGGGACGCCCTTTGGGTTCCTGATAGTTTGAGGGTTAAAATATGGTAAATATTGCCATATCTTTATTTATTTTGAAGACTCCGGTGTATTGACAACTGATAATTAGAATTCAGTTTCATAAATCCGAAGCTTGTTTTTGAGGATAGTTATTTCATCCTGCAAAACATTTATGTGTTGTAATAAATAGTTCACGGTTTCAATACCTTCAAGGTTTATATCCAACTCATAGTATAGCCGTACGAATTTCTCTAACTTCTGAAGCTGGTCAACCTCAATAAAGGCTGATTCTTTAATTGTGGTAATCTCTATCAAGCCGCTTTCCTGAAGTGAACTTATAAATGAGATTTCAATATCATGACTGGCACAAAACTTATCTATTGGTATTAAATATTCTGTTCTCATTTTTTACTTATTAATTTGCAATTCAGACAGTTGATTAAATAAAGCCCTTTGTTTTTCAGTTAAATTTGTCGGAATTTTAATGAGGTAAGTCACATATAAATCTCCGTATTGACCCTCATTTTTATAAACAGGAAATCCCTTATTTTTTAATTTAATTTTACTGCCGTTCTGAGTTTCAGGTTTCACCTTAAGTTTTACTTTACCGCTCAATGTCTCTATTGTTATTTCTCCACCAAGCACAGCTTTATACAAATCAAGATCCACTGTGGTGAATAAATCATTCCCTAAACGCTTAAATCCAGGATGATTAGCGATAGAGAATGTAATATATAAATCACCATCCGGTCCTCCATTTATCCCTTTGCCCCCAATACCGGCAATTTTGATGGTTTGACCATTTTCAATTCCTGCCGGGATAGTAATTCTGATTTTTCTATTGTTTATTGTTAAGGTTCTTTTATGGGTTTTATAAGCATCGGTAAGGTCGAGCTGCAATTCTGCAGTATAGTCTTCACCTCTGTATTTTACCTGTCTGCCATGGCCTGCTCCAGCTGCTCTTCCAAACATTGATTCAAAAAAATCAGAAAAATCGTCTCCGGATTGTGATCCGGAATACGCTGTTTTCCTTGAATTTGCAGATTGTTGCTGATATTGTTGTTGTTTTTCAAATTGTTCAGAGTGCTGCCAATCCTTTCCATACTGATCATATTTTTTCCGCTTTTCCGGATCGCTCAGTACTTCATTTGCTTCGTTAATCTCCTGAAATTTCTTTTTGGCATTTTTATCATTGGGATTCAAATCGGGGTGATATTTTCGTGCCAGCTTTCGGTAGGCACTTTTAATATCTTTCGATGTTGCGGTCTTATCAAGTCCCAGTAATTTGTAATAGTCTACGAAATCCATCTTTCTTTTAAATTGGGTTAATCAGATTTTGAGTTGAGGACTAGAAGAATTCACTATAAAGGTCTGAAAAGTTTGAGGAAGTTGGTGATTTTTATATGACTTTAATTGACAATTCATAAGTTTTTCGTCTTTGCAACCTTTACAAATTTGAAACAATACGAGAAAAGTCCATTTCAACTTCTTTCAACCTATTGTATATTAATAGGAAGAAAGAAGCGAATGAACAGTTACAATTTAGTAAATATTTGGAGGGTTAAAATAAATTACAGTTTAAATTACTTGTTAAATTTAAATTCAATTTTCTATTGAACTAAAAATAGCAGGTTTCAATGGAATCACAAAGAACTCCGGGCAAACTTTAAGGCAACTTTAAAAGAGCCGGATATTAGATATAAATAAACGAAATATTGCCGTTTTTAGTTACAGGATAACCCATTTTATTGTACTTATATGAAGTTTCAGTAGCCTATACATTATCAGATCCCTGGTCAGTTGACAAATGAATAGTATAAGTTTCTTTTATAATATTATTCTTGTTAGTATTGATACCCGGGATCATTAATCTGTTAGTTGCCAGATACGGATTCTTTTCACTATCAAAATCATATTGTGTGGTTGTTATAAGTTCACTGACTCCCGCTGAAGACAGATTATATAACATTTCTGTAATCAGGTTCCCGTTGGTGTCGTAAGTCATACCTGTTTATGTCAGCTCCGCTGTCGCCAATGCAACTCCTTCTATCCTGGAAATGACCTATAATCTTACTCTTGCCAATATTGTTCCTGCTGCTTCAGCTTTTTCGGTTCTGGTCAATTCAGGAGCCAGGAGTGTCAGTACAGTTGCTATTTCAGGGACTAAAGTTCAGTTAACTTTACCAAGNNAAGTTTTTCTTCGGCCCAGTCAGTGACTAATAGCGTAATCAACTCAACTAAAGATGGAACACCAGTCGCAATCACGATGACCGTTTCTCCCAATCACGTCCACAAAATTATAAATGCTCTGTGAACATACTCCGCTACTCCTACAGCGCTAACTCACCGGAGATAATAAGTATCGCTGATCTTTCAGGCAATCTTTTTCTTGAGAAAGAGTTAGTCACAGGAGTCACGAGCTTAAAAATTCCAATAAACCTCTCATCGGGCATATATACGGTTGCGATGACGTCAGGTGGACAGCAAATGGCTTCACAGAGAATGATCGTTTATTAACTATTAACATTTCATCATTTCGCTCACCAAAATGTCATAGTTCATTTTAATGATATATAGCAATTCCCGGTTTCCCAATGTAAAATTCAGGGAGACCGGGATTGCTGTTTTTGGCATAATTCCTATTAATTATTATCCTTCCTTTCGGAGTGCTTCTTTGAGTTCTTCTCTTTTTTGCGTAAATAATGCTGAAATAAAGCCTGACCGAATGCTTTGATTTGATCAGAATTTTGTGCAATAATGTTTGTCATACCAAACTGAAGAACGTTACCAATGAGTTTTCTGAATTTATTCGCCGATGATCCGATAAATAATTTTTTAAAAAGGAATCCGCTAGCTGCACCCATGACAGAACCTGAGATATTTTCCGAAGCATATTGTGAAGAAAATAATTCTTTAATTGTACTCCTGAGAAGATTTATTGGCTTTAGGCTATCATAAATAAGGAAGACCTCTTCCTTTAACTCACGCCCCTTGATCCTTTGTTCAACTTCTAACATCTGAATTGCGTTTTTTAGTCCTGCAACAGAAGAGATTTTTTCCATATATCACTATTTAAGGACACGTTTTATGAAATAATCTCCTACAAGCCTCTTGATCCATTTATGCAGAAAGAAATGAATAAAAATTCCTGCTAGAACATAAAATACAGCGACAATAAAGAATCCATAATATATTTTCCCAAGAACTTCGCCCAGCCAAAAGGCCAATCCCAGATTCAGAAAAAGCAAAGATGATGCGACAAGCAAAATAACAACAGAAAGAGGTATAACTGAAGATACAATCTCGGTTGTTTTGTCAAGCGCTTTAAGTCTGGCTAATTCGATGCTTGTTTTACCATATTCTGATGCCCGTTCCAGTAAAGTTTCGAGCAAATTAGCATTTTCTTCCATCACTTTCATGTCTGGTTCAGGCTGTAGCAGTCTTTGCCTCTTTTTTCGATTCGGTTGCCTTTGACTTGCTCTTTTCAGAAATGTCAGCAACATCTTCCTTTACCTCATCAACTTTTTCTGAAATGCTGTTAAGAAATTCTTCAAATTTTTCTCTTAAATCATCTGCAAGGTCCTCTCCTTTCTTTGCGATCCTCTTCCTTGTATTCCAACCTTTATCCGGAGCAAATAATACCCCTAATACTGCACCGACGGCAACGCCTGCCAATACACCTAGTAATACTTTTCCTGAGCTCATAATTATCTTTTTAATGAATAATGAAACTGTATAAAGTTAATAACCTGATGCTCATTTAACAAACCTTATATAAAAAATGTTCTGTCTTTTAACTAGAACGGGCAACGGACATAAATGAAACTAATTTTTCACTATTTTTTCAAGTGAATACTATCAGTCAATTAGTTACAGCTATTTCTTAGTATTAATTATACCTTCCTTGATCTTCACTGTTTTAAAATCCGATGTACTATGAAAAGTTATTGACGGAAAATTCTCTCTCATTAAATTGAGCATCCATTCGCTCTCTGCAAAAAAAACAGGGTTATGCTCCTTATCATAAGCAATTGCTCCTGATTTTTTCTTTAAAAAATCTTCCAGTTCCTTTTTATTTTCGGTAGTAATCCAGCAAGCTTTGATAAACGGAAGGTTGGAAAAGCTGCATCTGGCTCCGTACTCATGTTCCAGTCTGAATTTTATTACCTCATACTGAAGCTCTCCAACCGTTCCTATTATCTTTCTGTTTCCTGGTTGCTGCATAAAAAGCTGGGCCACTCCCTCGTCGGTCATCTGTCTGACACCTTTGTCAAGCTGCTTGGTTTTCATGGGATCGAGGTTATTGACTTCCCTGAGTATCTCTGGTGAAAAGCTGGGTACACCATTAAAGTGCAACAATTCACCTTCAGTAAGAGTGTCACCTATCTTAAAATTGCCACTATCATAAAGGCCGACCACATCTCCAGGATATGCCTCTTCAACAATACTTTTGTTATTTGCCATAAAACTTGTCGGAGAAGAAAACCTGATCCTTTTTTCTGACCTGGTGTGAAAATAAAACTTGTTCCTTTCAAATTTTCCTGAACTAATCCGCATAAATGCTATTCTGTCATGGTGCTTCGGATCGAGGTTTGCATGGATTTTAAATATAAACCCTGATAACTGTTCTTCATCTGGTTCTACTGCCCTCTCTGCTGCCTGAATGGCTCCCGGACAAGGGGCAATTTCAAGAAAGGTTTCCAATAACTCCAGTACACCGAAATTATTTAATGCACTTCCGAAAAACAACGGTGCTAAATAGCCTTCGCGGTACAACGGCATATTAAAAGATTCGAACATATCATTTACAAATTCTATCTCTTCCCATAACTTGTTTATACTTACAATACCCACATATTCTCTCAATTTAGGGTCTTTTATGTTCGTAGTGCGAATAAGTCTATCTGAAATAGTCGTTTTTTCCGGTGAAAAGATCTGAATCTCCTTTTTATGAAGATTATAAACGCCTTTAAACTGTTTGCCATTACCGATTGGCCAGGTGTATGGACACACTGCAATTTTAAGTTCCTGCTCCAATTCATCAAGTAAATCATAAGGAGAAATACCTTCTCTGTCCATCTTATTTATAAAGATCATAACCGGGGTGTTTCTCATCCGGCAAACCTCCATCAATTTACGCGTTTGCTCTTCCACTCCTTTCACACTATCGATGACTAAAATAACACTGTCGACTGCCGAAAGTGTCCGGTAGGTATCCTCAGCGAAATCTTTATGGCCGGGGGTATCCAATATATTAACCCTTATATCATTGTACTCGAATGCCATTACCGAAGTGGATACAGANNGTTTTGCCGGCATCCGGGTGACTTATAATTGCAAATGTTCTTCTTCTTCTGATTTCGCTCTTTAAATCCATAAATATTCTCTTGACTGATACTTTTCAGTTGCCTAAACCTTAAACTGTAATTATTCGGGATTTTGTTCACATGATGGCACAAAAGTACTAAAAAATGAGAAATCAATTATTTAATATGTCTTAACAAATCCTCCAACATAATTTATCTTATGTACTTTTTATCATTCATCAATCTGTTGCAGGAAGTCTCCATCAATAATCATAACTTTTACACCCGCTTTTGAATATGAGCGATGTGAACTAAATGCATCCGAAACAATATATGACATTCCTTTGATCAATCTGAATTCTTTCCCTTCGATTAATTCAGACACAAATTCCCCTTCGAGACAATGTACAATATGCCCTTTCTGACACCAATGGTCAGCCAAATAACCCTCTGAATACTCAACTATTCGTATTCTTAATCCGGGATACTGAACTGTCTGCCAGTATGCAGTTCCGGTCTCCCCTTTACATTCAGTTTTAGGAACCGTTGTCCAATCAATGGTCTGAAATGGAATATTCTTATTCATTTGGGAAAGTTTAATTATTTCAAATAATTATAAGTCATGAATTCAATCTATTTCATGATTAGAGCACAAACTATTATAAGTGCAACCAACGCAATGATAGCAATAAACGAACCAGGGTTTGCAAAATTCAGAGTCCATCCCATCGATGGATGTAATTTAGGCACCATCAATCTGGGATCTTTCCTGTTAAAATAAAATGGACCTCTCCAGTTTCCTGGATCTCTGCTCATTACATCGAGAAATTGTTTGTCGGGTTTTGATTTCATATGAACTCTCTATTTTTACATTTTGACCCTTGCATTTTGCATTCTAGTTCAGCCCTGATGGTGGCGCATCGCCAGTTCCGGATCCCCAGCTATAATTGGGTCTGGACCCCATCTCGAGTACCAATACTCCTCCTTCCTTTATATCATCCCAGCTGAACCATGGTTTATTCCATGCTTTTCCATTCAATATTGCTTTCTGAATGTATTTGTTTTGCCTGTCACTGCCTTTTGCGATAATCCTGAAAGTTTTATTATTCAATAACTTCACTGAAACAGTTTTGAATACAGGACTGCAAATATTGAAAGCAGGTATCCCGGGGGTTACCGGGTAAAATCCCATACTTGAAAAAACAACAAAAGCAGAGAGTCCGCCTCCATCTTCATCGCCGGGTATACCGAAAACTGAATTGGTAAACCATGTATCGAGGAGCATTCTCACGCGTTGTTGTGTTTTCCAGGGCGCTCCCGCATAGTTATATAAATAAGGTATATGCAAACTGGGCTCATTTCCCATAACAAACTGCCCAACCTGACCCGTAGCATCTGGCATCTGCTGCAGGTAATCGGGTTTCCATTTCCCCAAAGGTTCAATAAATAACTGATCGAGCCTTTTTACAAACTTCTCCCTCCCGCCAATCAGGTTAATCAATCCTGGAATATCATGTTGTACATCCCATAGATATGTCCAACCATTATTTTCGTCATAATAATCACGATTACCCAATCCACCCGAGAACTTCGGATCGAAATCCTTCACCCAATTACCATCGGCTGTGCGCGGAGCAAAGAATCCTGTTTCAGTATTAAAGAGATTTTTAAAGTTTTGCGATCTTTTAAGAAAATATTTATAGTCATCATTTTTATTAAGAGCTTTTGCAAGTTGGGCAAGACACCAGTCATCATAACTGTGTCCAAGGGTTAAAGCCACAGCCTGACGTTTTTCAAACGGATGAACAAGAGCAACGGTTTCTTTCTCACCTGGGTTCAAAGCAGGATAATATCCTTTTTCGAGATAAAAAGTGTCGAGTGAACACATCGGGCCATTACGCCATGGCAGCATGGTAGCTTCCATCGCGTTCTTTCTTAGCCCTTCGTACGCTTTTTGTATATCAAAATTCCTTATACCTTTAAAATAGGCGTCTGCAATTATTGCAGCAGAATGATGACCGTTCATGCATGGGTAATCACCGAAAAGAATTGGAAATGAAGGCATCCATCCGCTCTGTTCGTACATTCTGACATATGACTGGATTTTCAGCCCTTCAATTTCCGGATTGAGCATTGCATGCAATGGATGTGCAGCACGATAAGTATCCCACATCCAGTCATCAACAAAGAAAGAGGTGTCATTATCATTATGAATGAGATTATCAAAGCCACTGTAGTAGCGTCCATCCTCAGAAATATTTACCATACGTTCATATGTGCGATACAAAGCCGTATAGAAAACAACTTTCTGATCCTGGGTACCTCCCTCAACTTCAATCTTTCCGAGGGCTTCGTTCCATATCTTTCTACCCTTCTCCTTTACCAATTCAAAATTCCAGTCTGGTATATCCTTTTCAAGATTCTTACGGGCTTGTTCAGCATTTACAAAAGAAACGCCCATTTTTATTCCTGCTTTTGCCTTTTCACGAACATTAAAAATCAAAGAAACAACAGGTCTGATGCCTTCTATGCTGTCAATCCCTGTTGTAGATTTTTTACCTGCCTCCCATATGGAATCTGATGTAAAGTTCATTTCTGTTTTCAGATAGAAGAAAACCTTTACTTTATTCTGGTAAATCTCATATCCTTCAACGGTGTTTTTATCAATAATATTTATTGAACCTTTTGTGGTTACTGCCAGCATGAGGTTTTTCTGATTATTTTTATTCCATAAAATCCGGTAGAAAGAAGATTTCCCGGCGACAGTAAATTCCAGGTTAATATCCGGGTCCTCCAGCCATACAGAATAATAATATGGCATACATACCTCATAATCATGGTCATAATAGCTTTGCCATTTCACCGGATCTGTTGATATACTTCCGCTTGTTGGCATAAGCAACCCGGCTGTACCATTTCGATGTCCGCACACAATGAAAGGAAATCCATTCACCCTCTCAGCCTGATAATTACCCGGAAGGCGATGGATACGCATCATACTATTCGGCAGGTTCACAAGAGGGACCGTGGTTTCAAGCAGGGGACTGATCCCCCCAATATTAGGATTTACCAGATCAACAGGGGCCCGAGTCTTTTCAACACAAGAAGACAGAACCAGGCAAAACACAATAATAAATAGCAGGTTGAGCCTGAAGTTGAGGTTAAGGCTGAGGATGGAGTCGTACTTCATCTGATCACTTTACCCAGTTAACTTTTACTGATTTTACATCTCTTGAGTTGGTACCAATATAGATAATAAAATCACCTGGTTCCCAATCATACTTCAGGTCACTGTTATAAAATTTCAGGTCATTTATAGTAATCTCGATACTAATATCT
>PMNJ01000288.1 GCA_003162595.1 Bacteroidales bacterium
AGTAAATAATGCTTCCTATTTTGTTAATTCCTATCGGGTAATTTACTGTAAGTGAAGAGAATGTCTGATTCACGCCAGGAATGAATATCTTGCCGGCGGAGCTATATCTGAAATACTCCGATGCAGCATATAATCCATTTCCAAGACTGAAGGTATAGTCAATGCCGAGAGTGAATAATTTAGTCCATGGCTGGAAATATGCTGAATCGAGGGTGCTGTGTGTAAGGGAATACTCTGCCCATACTCCGGGACCGATATCCCATTTACCATCAAGACCGATCTTATCTTCCGGATAGCTTGAGGCACCATGAATATCAGCCGGACTTAATACTCCCGCTAAATTTGCTGTACGGTGATTATATGAGACAGCGATTTCGCCTTTTGGAACCGGAAATTGCATCCTTCCTCCGAATTCCGGAATTTTCCTGACTGCAGGAACTGTCTCCCACCCCATAGTTTTATCATTTCCCCAAAGGACCCATAACCATGCGTTTGCATTATTCTGGAAATAGTATCTGCCAAGCAGACCATAAACACCATCGGTAAGCTGAAGCGGATCGCGCGGGTCGAGATGATCAAACCACATTAGCGGACGAAGAGCGCTTGCTGAACCAAAATTAATTTTCTGAAGCCCCGCCCTAAGTTCAAAACGTTCGGTGCTTAATCTGATCCATAACCTGTATGGTTTTATTTTTAAATCAGAAACTTCATTTCCCGAACCGGCATATTGATAATCCAGATAACTGTCGAATGATATTTCGGAATCGAATTTCAGATTGCTGTTAAGGTTTTTTCCAATAGAAAGAGAAGGCAGGAATCTCACCCCTGTCTGCATAAGGACAGGTTTTGCAAAGTTTAAACCTGCATAACCATCCACCTGACCCTTGAATTTGAAAATACTGTCCTGGGCGTTCAGCGATGTAACCATCAGAACGAGGAACAGGCTTATATTTAATCTCAGATTATTCATTTACTTTTCCCCGTTCTTCCGGGGCATAATACCATAAAAAAAGAAAGTCATTACTTCAGAAATCATTTGCTGAGGATTGGAATAAATACTAACCAATCTCTGATCGGTAAGCATTTCAGTTAAATTGTTAAGAAAATAGAGCATAAACTCAGGTTTGACATCATTGCGTATTTCTCCGATTTTCTGTGCTTCACGGATATCATCAAGATAAATTCCAATCATCCTCTTTTTAATTGTTTCTATGGTTTCGGATAATTCTTCATCCTGATTTTTATAGATATCATCTAAAAGCTCCTGGCTCATCTCGTGAGCATTGCTCATTTTAAGATCGAGCATCTTTTTTACTTTTTCTTCATAGGAAATATCACTATGGTATATTTCCTTATAAGCTTTTATTCCTGATTCGAACATCTCTTCTATCAGGTACTTTGCAATTGCTGTCTTATTGCTGAAGTACTTGTAGCAGGTCATCTTGCTTACTCCTGCATCGTGACAGATTTCTTCAATGCTTACTCTTCTTATTCCATGTTTCCAGAAGAGTGATTTTGCAGCCGCTGCGATAGCTTCAAATTTCCCGGATTGTTTTTCCATATGCATTACGGATCTTAAAAAAGTGTACAAATATAATATATAAATACAAATAACGTATATTTCATAATAATTAGTTTTTTATTTAATGGTTACTATGTTTACCGGGGAAATCCAATTTAACCACAAAGAGCGCAAAGAAGGCACAAAGCACACAGAGTTAAAATCCGCCTCTGCAGACTGGCCTCTTCACTAAAATAGCCTACTGGGTTATTTCTTAACGCTTGGGACTTAAGAAGGATACGAAAATCTAAATATCTAAATACCAATCCAATTTTTTTGTTTAACTTTAATATGAAATATGATGTTGAAGGTCAGATAAAAGTGTTGTATAAGTTTGTATTTCAGTGCATTATTGGTGCAATACTTCTGTGACTGACGTGGCATTGGCGTAGGTAGTGCTAACTAATTTTCTCGCTGTTATGAAAAAAAAGATTATTCTGAAAAGGTTATTTCATCGTGATAAATGGCGTATCCTGATTTCGTTCAAATACGATGGAGAGCTTGGTTCCCTGGTAAAACAGATTTATGGCCGCAGTTACAGCAGTAGCTACAAGAGCTGGTACGCAGATGATAATGAAGAAACCCTGAAACAGATTCTGAAGACATTCAGGGATATTGCAGACATCGATATATCCGGCCTCACTCAAAAACCTATAGGTAGTACATCAGAAGTAGAGACGACCAATTTAGGCGTCTCTACAATAAAACCAGATTCACCTGATGTTTTAATAAATATAAATTCTGAGTCGCAAAAACCTGAAGCTGATCTATCGGAGACTATACCTGATCTGACCTTTCCTGAGCCAGAAATGATTCCGACCAGAAGAACAATTGAAAATGTTGTTGACCGGATTCGGTACAGTCCGGTTGAATTCAGGATCAATGAGCAGGACGGAAGGTTAGCAATAAGGTTTACCGGAAATTACGACCGGGAATGGTTTGAAGAGATCAGATCTTTCGGGAAATATTATTATGATAAGGCAAGAAAGGAGTTTCTGATGCCATGGTCGGTTTCGACAGGTGATTCGCTTTCCGATTATTTCTCAGCACGTGGTGTGGAAGTAATAGTAATCAAATCGGTTCCGGCAGAAGGACTGAAGAGCGCCAGGAAAGAAATGGGTGACGAATTGCGGAACAGGGTACTTGGAGAGAAGGCGATAGAAAGTCTCGATGTTATTAGCAGATATCTTGATGAGGTAAGATACAGTGACAGAACGAATGTATCTTATCTCGCGCTTCTTGAATTGTTTTTTAAATATTTTCATGAAAAAGATCCGCTAGAAATTTCTACGGAAGAGGTATCGGAGTTTGTTTATAAATTTATTGTTACTAATGGATATTCTGCATCTTATCAGAATCAGATGATATCTGCCATCAAGACCTTTTACAGGATTTCGGGGAAGAGCAATATTGATCTTCATCTGATTGAACGGCCCAGGAGAAGCAGGGCTCTGCCAAAGGTTTTTTCGAAGGAAGAGGTTAAAAGGATATTGAATTCTGCTAGGAACACCAAGCATAAGCTCTTGTTGTGGATTATATATTCATGCGGGTTGAGAAGGTCAGAGGTGACAAATATCAGGTTGACCGATCTTGACCGCGACCGGAGTGTCGTGCATATCAGGGAAGGGAAAGGGCGGGTAGACAGGATAGTTCCCGTATCGAAAAAGGTATGGGAGAAGCTGGATGAGTATATTGATGGTTTCCATCCGGCGAAGTATCTTTTTGAGGGGCAGACGGGTGGCAGGTATTCTGTTGAGAGTGTTTACCGGGTATTCAAGCAGGCGCTTCATATAGCGGGTATTAAGAAGGAAGTTGGTGTTCATAGTCTAAGGCACAGTTATGCCACGCATCTGCATGAGAGTGGTCTGGATATAAGATATATACAGGAATTGTTGGGGCACAGGAGCACCAGGACAACAGAGATATACACGCATGTCAGTCGAAGGAATCTTGTAATTATCAGGAGTCCGATAGAAGATATGGATGTTAAGTAGATATGCATGATACGGCTTAACGCAAGGCAGATGATAATATTTTGTATATTCCATTTTCCCTGTTCAGTCATGAATTATGTTTTTGTCGATCAAGTCGCGGATTGAGAATATTTTAATCAGAGTTTTTACTGATTCATGAATAATAAGATGGATGGAAAGGTTCCGTCATGTGGCAAACCGATTAAAAGAAGATTTTAAAGAAAATCAATTCATTTTTTCAAGGATATAGAACAGTCATCATACAGAGGAGTGGGGAAATCAATGATGTTCAAATTTGACCTGGCCGTACTTAGGTCGGGAAGAATTTACCGGGAACATTGATATGTTTATAGTGTTGATGGGAATGGTTGTTAAATTTAAGCCTGCCGGAATCGTTATAGCAGGAACTACGAATGTTGATAATTTCCTGATATTATCAAGGCCCTTCGCAGGTAATTAAATATTGGTCCGTTTAAGGTAAAAAGTGGGTTTTTTGAAGTAAAAAATATATTATGTACAAAAACGGTAATAAACCTACTGCTATCTACTCCTTTAAGCATATATTATGCAAATTTAATGACGCAATAAACGAGTTAGAGAGTAATGCCGGTAGGAGTGAATCACGCAATCGAGGTGATTTTTCATGATTATCACTTTAAAAATAAGGTAGTTAGCGTTGCTGCCACGCCAGAAGAAGAAGAATTAAAGAGGACAGGGGGTAAGTAAAAGCTTTTGTTGCAGCGGCGTGAAAGCAAGCTTTCGCCAAGACGCTAAAACAAAAGCTTTTACAAGTTACACAAAAAAAATGACAAAGTCAATACTTCGGACTAACGTCCTCGTTTTGTTTATTCACTTAACATTACCTGCTATCTCGGACTGCGTCCTCGTCAGTTTATTCAATAATCATTACCTGCCATCTCGGACTACGTCCTCGTCAGTATATTCATAATCATATGTAATACCTCGGACTGTGTCCTCGGATGTTTTAACTCGGACTACGTCCTCGGTTGATGTTTCAATGATTCCAAATGCTATACTTTCGGCGTGTCAGCAGCGCTTTATACTGGTTTTTATTAGATAATCCTGACATAATTCATCACATGGACATATCTGCTGGTAGATATATCCAATGACAAATTATTAAAAATCACCTCGCTTGTCCAGACAGGATACGAGGTTAATAGACAGACATGACTAATCCGGTCACTACTCCTAACACGCTAGTAAGAGCAATTACCTGTGTCACGGTATTTGCTGAGGAATCCCATCAGAACTTATAGAAGAACCGTTCTGATGGGGCAAATACCGTTCCATGGCGGTAACTGCTCCTACTAGCGGCACGTTA
>PMNJ01000194.1 GCA_003162595.1 Bacteroidales bacterium
GGGGTTGGGGGGCAGAAAAAGAAGGGCGTTGGTGGGCCAAAAAAAGTATGGTTGGCTATTTCTTCAGCGATTTCATTGCCTCTTCGAGCGACTTTATCTTCGACTCCGTATCACTTTTTTTCTTCCTCTCCAACTCAAGAACATTTGCGGGAGCATTTTTTACAAATCGCTCGTTGTCAAGTTTCTTCATGACACTTACAAGGAAGCCCCTGTTATAAGTCAGATCCTCCTGTATCTTAGCAATCTCACTTTCTATATCAATCTTGCCTGCTAGAGGTATAAAATACTCTGTGGTCCTTACCATAAATGAGACTGTCCCTTTCTGTTTATCTGTAACAAACAGTATTTCTGAAAGATTACAGAGTTTACTTACAACCGGAAGAAATTCAGTATCATAATGATTTTTATCCGAAAGAATGAGAAGTATAATCTTATCCCTTGTTGGAATTTCCTTATTTTTTCTTACTGTTCTGATAGCGCTGATTGTTTCCTTTACGGATTCAAAACGGGCTACCAGCTCCTTATTGAATCTTTTTGATTCAGGCATCTTGGTCACCATAATGCTTTCACCTTCATTTCTTTCAAGGAGCAGTTGCCAGATCTCCTCAGTTATGAAGGGCATAAAAGGGTGTATTACCTTCACAAGCTTTTCAAAAATAGCTACCGTGGAATTATAAGTTTTCCTGTCAACTGGCTTTTGATATTCGGGTTTGATGATTTCAAGAAACCAGCCGGAGAATTCATCCCAGAACAACTTATATGTGATCATCAAAGCTTCTGATATTCTGAATTTTCTGAAGTTCACATCAATTTCATTAATTGATTTTTTCAGCATCTCATCCATCCATCTAACGGCAATTCCTGATGAATCAGGCTGATCAATTTTCTCGTCAATATTCCAGCTCTTTACGAGTCTGAAAGCATTCCATATCTTATTTGCAAAATTTCGTCCCTGTTCCGGCAGGCTATCTTCAAAAAGCAGGTCATTACCTGCGGGTGAACATAATAGCATACCTACCCGAACTCCGTCTGCGCCATATTTTTCAATAAGTTCAATCGGGTCAGGCGAGTTACCAAGCGATTTCGACATTTTTCTTCTCTGCTGGTCACGAACAAGACCTGTAAGATAAACATTCTCAAAAGGCTTCTGACCTCTGTACTCATAACCGGCAATGATCATACGGGCCACCCAGAAAAAGAGAATCTCAGGCGCAGTAATAAGATCGTTTGTAGGATAATAATATCTGATGTCTTCATTTTCCGGTTTATTTATCCCGTCAAATGAAGTGATCGGCCAGAGCCATGATGAGAACCATGTATCAAGAACATCCTCATCCTCGCGGAGATCATTCTTGCTCAAAGCGTTATTCCCACTTTTCGTTCTGGCAAGTTCAAGAGCATCAGTAATATTCTCTGCAACAACAAATTCATTATTATTGTAGTACCACGCCGGTATCCTGTGACCCCACCAGAGCTGCCGGCTTATACACCAGTCGCGGACATTTTCTATCCAATGGCGGTAAAGGTTTTTAAACTTTGCCGGATGTATGTGAACATCTCCGTTCAAGACCGCATCTAAAGCGGGCCGCGACAGCTCTTTCATCTTTAAGAACCATTGAAGTGAAAGCCTTGGTTCAATAACTGAATTAGTTCGTTCCGAACGTCCGATCTTGTTATCGTAGTTTTCAACCTTAACCAGGCTTCCTGTTCTCTGTAGTTCCTTTTCGGCAAGCTCTTTTGCCTTAAACCTGTCAATACCTACAAATAATCCCGCTCTTTCGCTCATCGTCCCATCTTCATTGAAGACGTCAATTGATGGCAACTTGTGCCTGAGGCCGATCTCGTAGTCATTAATATCGTGAGCCGGGGTAATCTTCAGGCATCCTGTTCCGAATTCCGGATCAACATAATTGTCGAAAATAAACGGTACTTCACGGTTGGCCATAGGAACTATGACTTTCTTGCCTTTCAGATGCCTGTACCTTTCATCATCGGGATTTGCACAAACAGCAGTATCTCCGAGTATTGTTTCCGGACGTGTAGTTGCCACCATTACATACCCATCCTCTCCGACAATTTTATAACGGACATAATAAAGTTTTGATTTTTCATCGGTATAAATAACCTCTTCATCTGAAACAGCGGTCATAGCCTGAGGATCCCAGTTTACCATTCTGATGCCTCTGTAAATGAGACCTTTTTTATACAAATCAACAAACACCTTAATAACGGAGTCATACCTTTTCTCATCCATAGTGAAAAGTGTACGGTCCCAGTCACATGAAGCGCCAAGCCGTTTAAGCTGCTCGAGTATAATACCTCCATGTTTATTGGTCCATTCCCAGGCATGTTCCAGAAATTCCTCCCGTTTGAGATCACGTTTTTCAATTCCTTCCGCCTTAAGTTTTGCAACTACTTTTGCCTCGGTTGCAATTGAGGCATGATCGGTTCCCGGTACCCAGCAGGCATTTTTCCCCTGCATTCTTGCCCTGCGAACAAGGACATCCTGTATTGTATTGTTAAGCATATGGCCCATATGCAGTACCCCTGTAACATTAGGCGGAGGAATAACAATTGTATAAGGCTCTCTCTCGTCGGGCGTGCTTTTGAAAAATCCATTTTCCATCCAGTATTTATACCATCTGTTTTCAGCTTTCCCGGGTTCAAATTTTGAAGGAATATCCATTACTGTTGTTTCGTGTTAAATTTGTAAAACAGAATGCAAAAATATAATATTTCCCGCTGATCTCGCAGATAGGCACAGAAAGATCAGCGAAAATCTGCGTAATCTGCGGGAAATTACATCTGTTCCAAAACTTAAATTGCAATCATATAATGAGTAATTTTTCTTACTTTTGTCTCACCTAAAAAATAAACATTTTAATATGCCATCGATATCAGATAAAGGCAAATTGATGCCTGCATCACCAATAAGAAAACTTGTTCCATATTCTGAAGAAGCTAAACGTAAAGGGAGAAAAGTGTACCATCTTAATATCGGGCAACCCGATATTCATACTCCTGAAGTGGCTCTTAATGCACTCCGTAATATTAACCTGAAAGTGATTGAGTACAGCCATTCGGCAGGGAATGAATCTTATCGCATTAAGCTGGCAGCTTATTACAGAAAGATCGGCATAAATATCAATCATAACGAGATGCTCATCACAACCGGCGGATCCGAAGCTGTACTTTTTGCACTGATGTCGTGTGTTAACCCGGGCGAAGAAGTTATTACACCGGAACCATTTTATGCCAATTATAACAGCATTGCAGCAATTGCCGGGATTAAAATTGTCCCGATAACATCGTATATAAAAGAAGATTTTGCACTTCCTCCGATTGAGGATATTGAAAAAAAGATCACATCAAAAACCAAGGTTATTATTATCTGTAATCCCAATAATCCGACAGGATATCTCTATTCAAAAGAAGAACTTCTTCATCTTAAAGAAATAGTGAAGAAACACGACCTTTTCCTCTTCTCAGATGAGGTTTACCGTGAGTTTTGCTATGATGGCGCAGAACATTTCTCCGCAATGAATCTTGAGGGAATTGAAAATAATGTTATTATGCTCGACTCAGTATCTAAACGCTATAGTGAATGTGGTATAAGAATAGGTGCGTTGATTACAAAAAACAAAGAGGTCATTTCGATAGCGCTTAGATTTGCGCAGGCCCGCCTATCCCCTCCTGCGTTGGGACAGATAGTCGGTGAAGCTTCAATTGAAACGCCCGATATATATTTTAAAGAGGTGAACAGGGAATATACTGCACGACGGGACTTCATGGTTGAAGCTCTTAACAAAATACCTGGTGTCTATTGCCCGAAACCTAAAGGTGCCTTTTATACTGTTGTTAAACTGCCTGTTGACGATGCTGATAAATTTGCTCAATGGCTGCTTGAGGAATTTGAATATAATAATCAGACCCTCATGGTTGCTCCGGCATCAGGCTTCTATTCAACTCCAGGATACGGCAGGAATGAGGTACGGATTGCATATGTTCTGAAAATCGATGATCTTAGAAATGCTGTGGAAGTACTTGCAGAAGCTTTGAAGGTTTATCCGGGAAGAGTTTAGCCCCCCGCATATCTCATTTCCTAGCCCCCCTGCCCCCCTAAAGGGGGGCTAATCCGGATATATGAACAAACCATACCTAAAATCGAGATTTAACCCCCCTTTAGGGGGGCAGGGGGGCCAACAATCCGTTTATTTATAAAGCAAATATTTCTCCCTGATTTTTGCAAATTTCGCAAGCCCGTCTTTCCAGGTTGCCCTGATTTGTTCCGAAGTCATCCCCTTCAGTATCTGTTCCCTTAAAATGGGGCCGCCGGCAAGAACATCAAAATATGAGTTAAAAAACTTATCCTTCTTCGGGAAATCCTTATAAGCGCTGATTAGCCAATCAAGATTAAGTTCAGACTTTGGTACAAGTTTCTTTTTAAGTGCATCCCGCAGATCCGTTCCAAAGCATCTAACCCCAAGAAGTGGTGGATTTTTTGCTCCAGGAACACTCCCGGGGACAAAATTGAAACCTCTGTCAGGCATATCCGGGCTTCCGAATACCTGAAACGGGAAAGATGTTCCACGTCCTAACGAGATAACAGTACCTTCGAAAAAGCAGAGAGAAGGATATAAATAAACAGAATTCTGATTAGGCAGATTAGGCGATGGTTTTATAGGAAGTTCATAGAGTGTTTTATGAGTGTAGTTTTTACACTTAATAACAACCAGATCGCATTTTACCCTGTTCTTCAGCCATTTCTCTCCATTTAACATTTTTGCATACTCTCCAACAGTCATACCATGTACTACCGGTACCGGATCCATACCTACAAAAGAACTATAGGCTGTATCAAGTATATTCCCGTCAAAATAAAAACCATTCGGATTGGGTCTGTCAAGGACAATACATTTGACATGATTTTCTGCGCACGATTCCATAAGATAATGAAGTGTTGATATATAGGTATAAAATCGCGTACCGACATCCTGAATGTCAAAAATAACCACATCAATACCAATAAGGTCCTGTGAAGTTGGCTTCAGATGCGAACCATAAAGACTTATAACCGGAATGCCTGATTCAATATCCTTTCCGTTTTCGATGGTCTCCCCAGCATCGGCTAAGTTTCTGAATCCATGTTCAGGGGC
>PMNJ01000036.1 GCA_003162595.1 Bacteroidales bacterium
ATTATACGATTAGTATCTGCTGGCTCAGCCAGATCTTCACTTAGTGATATCTGTCTTAGTTTCCTGACAAACACAATCCAGAGCACAAAGAAAAGTATCATCCTGGCAAAAAAGAAAGGAACATTAAGGAAAACTGATTTATGCTGCACTAAAGGGTCAAGAGCCACAATGTCTTTATGGGACCATTGATAAAGGTCATTCATCCCAAACCAGATCAGTAAGAAAAATAAGGCTGCAAAGGGAATATATGACATCATGGCTTCCGGGACACGTTTGAATGCCGATGACCATCCCGACTGGGATATACTTTGTATGACAAAAAAGAATGCCCCTCCCATAGCAAGTGAAAGAAAGTAATAGTTGACTATCAGATAATTAGCCCATGTTGTCTGCCGGTCCGTAATAAAACCGAGTATAATGGTCACGGCACCTAAAGCCATTAACAGCAATGTTATTATCTTAAAGTTTCTGGATACTGTTGTTTGCTCCTTCATTACTTTTTATTTTGGGTATACATTGGTATTTCCCCTTTCTTCCTGGAGCTTTCTTACATAAAGAACCAGCTTCCATCTGTCATCCGGTATTATCTGTGATCCGTGTGCACCCATAGAACGAATTCCCAGTGTTATGGTATGATATATTTCGCCGTCCTTCAGTTTAGAAGCTGTATCTCCTGAAAGCGAAAGAGGTTTTATCGGATAAAGACCGCTCGTATAAAGATGACCATCCCCTTTCCCCTCTATTCCATGGCATCCTATGCAGAATGTGGTATATATTACTTTCCCCCTGGAAAGTGCCTCTGGGGTCATTAAAAAAGGGTTTGCGAGCTCTTTTCCTGCCTTTATCCTTGACTCAGGATCATTTGTATATTCAAATGGCGTGAAATCACGCGGCACTGTTCCCGGTACCGGGACTCTCATTGTCATTCCGTTTTCAAAGTTCGGATTCTTTGAATAAGTCTCGTAAGCGGTAGAGTAAAACATATCGGGGAAGTAATCCCATCCCGGATTACTCCTGTTCCTGTTACAGGAGTACAGATTCATTAATAAAAAAACCAGGAATAGGGTTTTGAAAAAAATCCCCGGTGAATTAATCTTTATCATGATTCTACATTTTCAAATTCTTTATCAATTATCTCAACCGCCCCCTGCTCTTCCATTATATTTCCGGCATTTCCGATGGCGGATTTGTCGAGCGAATTTGTATCAATAACTATTACAAATTTGTCATCTGTCGCTCTTAAATCGAAGATTGTATTATCACGACCGGGAAAAAGTTTTGATCTGGCTGAGAATAGCGCAAGGCTTGCTATCGTAACAGTTAGAATAGTAACTATAATGGTAACTATAATGAATGACGGAAACGAGTTGAAAGGCTTGCCTCCGTAGACAATTGGCCAGTTAATAACAGATGTGTAATAAAGAAATGCCAGTGTTGAGATAATGCCAAACAAGCCGAAAAAATATGCAGCTGTGGGCAGTCTTGACTTGCGTTTAAGCAAATGAAATACCTCATGAACCGGATAAGGTGTAAATACATCAAAGATCCGGAATTTCTGTTCCTGTAATGACCTGATACTGGAAATAAATTTTCCTTCATCATCAAAAACGCCTATTTTGAAAGTTCTGGCCATAACTAAACCTGTTAATCCTCTTTTTTGTTACCAATGTGTGCCACACTCTTCAGTTCACTGATGGCCATCATCGGGATATAACGCATGAAAAGCAACACCCCTGTGGCAAACAATCCTATTGTTCCGACAAAAACACCTATATCGATAATTGTAGGGGAGTAAGATACCCAGTTAGAGGGCAGATAATCCTTACTTAGTGAAGTAATCACAATATTATACCTCTCCAGCCACATCCCGATATTAATTATAAGGGAAACTGAAAGCAGTCCGATCCAGTTTCTTCTTACTTTTCTGAACCAGAAAAGCTGTGGTATCAATGCATTACAAACAATCATTCCCCAGAATTGTACAGCATAGTCTCCGGTAATTCTGTTCCTGAAAAATGTGAACATTTCATATTGGTTGCCTGAGTACCACGACATAAAGATCTCTGTTAAATAGGCGAGTCCCATGATCATGGATATAAAAACAAGTATTCTGGCAATCGCATCCATGTGATTATCTGTAATATAATCGGTAAGCTTGTAAACTTTCCTGATAAGTACCATAAGAGTCATAACCATGGCAAAACCCGAGAAGATAGCACCGATAACAAAGAAAGGAGGAAAGATGGTTGTATGCCATCCGGGTTCGATACCTACAGCAAAATCTGTTGAAACAATTGAATGAACTGAGACCACAAGTACCGCAGCAATACCACCAAGAATAAAACTAAGCGAATCAAACCTTATCCATTGCCGGCTGGAACCTGTCCACCCCAGACTGAAAAAACCATAGACTGCTTTTTTAATTTTTGAAGTTGTTCTGTCACGGATTGTACCTAGATCGGGTAACATTCCAAGATACCAGAATGAAGCTGAAATAATCAGGTAGGCTGTTATGGCTGAAAAGTCCCAGAAAAGTGGTGAGTTGAAATTCACCCATAACGGACCACGGGTATTCGGATATGGGAAAATATAAAAAGCATCCCAAACTCTTCCCATATGCAAAGCAGGAAATAGTGCAGCGCTCATAACCGCAAAAACTGTCATTGCCTCGGCAGCCCTGTTTATTGAGGTCCTCCACTTCTGCCTGAGGATGAGAAGGAAAATAGAAAAAGCAGTCCCGGCATGTCCGATTCCAATCCACCATACAAAATTTACGATCTCCCAGCCCCACGCGACAGAATTATTTACACCCCAGGTACCTATCCCTTTATAAACGGTAATATAAATAGCATAAAATCCAAAAACGGCTGCTATTGAGGAAAGAACAAAAGCAATATACCACCACAGACCGGGTTGCATTTCCATTGGAAGTGCAACCTCCTTTGTAATCTGACCAATCGATTTATTCCCTTCGATCAGCGGACCTCTGATTTTCCTGTTATACATCCGTTAGCTTCTGATTTTTATATATTTGTTTTTTCATCATTCCGGACTTTAGTCAGGTACCCTGTATTTGGAAGGGTATGCAACTCTTCCAGTAAATGGTAACATCTTGGATCTCTGAATAACGCCGAGACCTTACTGTTTTTATCATTAAGGTTACCAAATACTATGGCGCCCGAAGGGCATGCCTGCATACATGCTGTCTTAATCTCATAATCCTTAAGAATCCTGTTTTCGAGCTTTGCCAGTAACTTTTTTTCCTGGATCCTCTGAACACAGAAAGAACATTTTTCTACCACCCCTCTTTCTCTTACGGTCACATCAGGATTTAAGACCATTTTACCCAGATCCGAGGCAGTATTAAAATCAAATGCTTTATTGTTGGTATAGCGATACCAGTTAAACCTTCTTACTTTATACGGACAGTTATTTATACAATACTTCGTCCCTAGACATCTGTTGTAAGTCATCTGATTTAATCCTTCACTACTGTGGGTTGTGGCAGAAACCGGACAGACATTTTCGCATGGAGCATTATCGCAGTGCTGACATGCAAGCGGCTGGAAGTAAACTTTGGGATCATCGGGTGCATCTGAATAATACCGGTCGATTTTAATCCAGTGCATTATCCTCCTGCGTATAACCTCCTCTTTTCCAACAACAGGAATATTATTCTCAGCCTGACAGGCAATAACACATGAATTACACCCGACGCAGGCGTTCAAATCTATTGCAAGCCCCCAGTGAAAACCATCGTACTTTATTTCGGGGTAGAGTGTTTTATGTGTTGATTCAAATTCCTTATGAAACTCATTCCCTGCAGATGGGTTCTTTTTAAATTCACTCAGAACAGTGTCTCTCACTATTGGTCTGCCTTCCATTGAAGAGTGCTCCTGGGTAAGAGCCAGCTGTCTTTGCTTCAGAGTCTTTTCAAGCTTTCCGGTTGAAAATCCATAAACCCGGTTTCCTCCAATAATTGTGATATATGGATATACGTTGACACCTGTATTTGTACAAACCTTCCCGGAATTCGTATGCCCATATCCAGGAGCAACAGATAGAGTACTTTCCGCCTGTCCCGGCTGTATAAACGCCGGTAGTATTAATCCCTCAGTAAGCTTTATCAAATCACCGGTCTTAATACTGAATTTTTCTGCATCAGTAGCTGATATTGCTGCAACATTCTCCCAGCATTGCTTTGAAACCGGGTCAGGCAATTCCATTAACCAGGGATTATTGGAATGCATTCCCGTTCCTATTGATACACTCTCCTGTATTACAATTTCAAACCCGGATGGAGCCGGCTTACCTGATACGTTCATTCTCCTGGAAAGCGCTTCTTTTCTAAAAATCAGCTCTTTGGCAGATGAAACCCTGTAACTGAAAACACCATTTCCAAGAGATTCATTCCAGAAATTTCTAAAATCAGATTTACCTGAAAGCGGGAAGTACTCCTTTTCCCAGTTTTTCAGAATATAATCATGATAAGAGTCATTGGATCCCGACCACTTTAATAATGAATCCTGAAAGGAGCGTGTATTAAATATCGGATTTATGCAAGGCTGGCTTA
>PMNJ01000262.1 GCA_003162595.1 Bacteroidales bacterium
TCCGGTCGAGATAACGATCGGTTTGCTTGCCGGAATGATAATAAAGATGACCGGATCAAAATCAAAGATCGTTTATCTTCCTATTCCCCAGGATGATCCGAAACAGAGGAAGCCCGATATTTCTCTTGCCAGAAAGGAGCTAGGCTGGTCTCCGAAAATTGATGCAGAAACAGGGCTGGCGAAGACTGTGGAGTATTTCAGGAAAATATTAAAGTAATGCCTCTTCTTTGTGTTCCGTATCTCTTAACCCTTCCCCAACCCTTCCCTTAAACAATAAGGGAAGGGCGAAATCTTGTAAAATTAGCTGCCCCCCTTCCCTTAGACAGAAGGGAAGGGGACGGGGGATGGGTTCCCAAGAAGTAGGTAAAAAACCCTATCTTTGAACCATGATAGACCGCTCCACAATAGAACGTATTCTTGATGCCGCACAGATAGTTGATGTGATACAGGAGTTTGTTCCACTGAAGAAACGGGGAGTGAACTACCTGGGATTGTGTCCTTTCCATAATGAGAAAACACCTTCGTTTACCGTATCTCCTTCGAAAGAGATCTTCAAATGTTTTGGTTGCGGGAAGGTTGGCAACTCGGTCAATTTCGTTATGGAACATGAGCACCTGACCTATCCTGAAGCTTTAAAATACCTTGCAAAAAAATATCACATTGAGGTTGTCGAAAAAGAGCTAACACAGGAAGAGCTTGAAAAACAGAATGAAAGAGAGAGCCTTCTTGTTGTTTCGTCGTATGCAGCCCGCCAGTTCACCGAAAATCTTTTCCATACTGACGAGGGAATATCCATCGGGCTTACCTATTTCAAAGAAAGAGGCTTCCGTCAGGATACTCTTAAGAAATTTGAGGTAGGTTACAGCTTCGAAAAACGTGATGCTTTCTCCAAAAAGGCGCTCGAAGACGGATACAAACAGGATTTTCTTGTTAAGACAGGCCTTTCAGTTCAGCATGAGGACCGGATCTTCGACAGGTTCAGCGGCAGGGTGATGTTCCCTATTCATTCTCTCTCAGGGCAGGTACTGGGGTTCGGAGGGAGAGTTCTTAAAACTGACGTCAAAACAGCAAAATATCTGAACTCTCCTGAATCGGAGATATATCATAAGAGCAGAATACTCTATGGGATCTTCCAGGCACGAAAATCAATAACACAGGAGGACCGGTGTTATCTCGTTGAAGGTTATACCGATGTGATGTCTCTCCATGAAGCTAACGTAGAAAACGTTGTGGCATCGTCGGGAACATCCCTTACACAGGAGCAGGTAAGACTTATCAAAAGGTTCACACAGAACATTACCATCCTATATGATGGCGACGCTGCCGGAATAAAAGCTTCTCTCAGAGGCATTGATCTTGTTCTCGAAGAAGGAATGAATGTTAAGATAGTGCTTATTCCCGATAACGAGGACCCGGATTCCTATTCAAAAAAGTTAAGCAATGAGGAGTTCCTGAAGTTCCTTAAGGAGAATGAAACTGATTTTATCCGCTTCAAAACACAACTTCTGCTTTCGGAAGCCAATAACGATCCGGTGAGAAGAGCAGATCTTATCCGTGATGTAGTGAAGTCAATTGCAGTCATTCCCGAGGCAATAACCAGAACAGTATATATTAAGGAGTGCAGTACCGTTCTTGAGGTCAGCGAGCCGATCCTTTATCATGAAGTGAATAAGCTGAGACAGCAAAAGAGTTTCCAGGACAGGAACAAATATCCCGGTCCGGAAGATCTTCCGGTTCCTCCACCGGTTAATATTAAGCCAGTCCGGCGTGAAACAGTTACATATTATTCTGAAAAAGAGATCATAAGACTTCTTCTGAAATTTGGCGGTATGGAGTTTGAACGGACAATGAATAAGGAAGATGGCAAAGAGGAGGTGTTAACTGTATCCGATTATATTGTAAGAGAGATCATATCCGACGATCTTCTTTTTGATGACATGGTTTGTTCGAAGATCTTTGCCGATTTNNTTTCATGTTGAACATGGACTTATTACAGGAGATAAGCAATTTGTAAAGAATGAAGACCCCGAGATTTCAAGTCTGTCAGCCGATCTTCTTGCAGACTCACACGAACTGAGCAGAATATGGAAAGATAAGCAGACCTACGTTGAAACGGAGGAGATGAAGCTGAAAGAGATCGTTGGTGATGCCGTCCTTAAATTCAAGAGCGATAAAATAATTAAAATACAGAAGGAGTTAAAGATTCTTCTTGAAGAAGCTCAAAAAGCAAATGATTTAGAAAAAGTACAACAGTTAATGAAGAGATATGCAAATCTCAGTACCGTACTGGGATTAATTTCAAGGAAACTTGGGAACAGGATATTACTGTAAGAGTGTTGTTTCTCTCTACTATTCAAATGTACTCACCCCCTTTCCTTCGCTCCACTCAGGATTTCCCCCTCTCTACTTCGTAAAGATGGGGAAAGAAATCCATTTTAAGATTATGGAATTGACTTCAAAAAGTTGTCGATTTTTAGAAGGGTTTCTTTCATGTTTAAAAGGTCATCATTCTTTAATCTTAAAACATGCATACCTAAAAATTCCATTTCTGAATTTCTAAACTTATCATATTCTGCAGTTGTTTCATGTATCAGGCCATCAAGTTCAATTACCGCCTTTTTAAGATCACAATAGAAATCAGCTATAAAATAATTTAATCCTTTATAATTTGATTTATAAATGATTGGATGCTGACGCAGAAATTTATATCCTGAAAGTCGCCTGTTTCTTAGTTCTTTCCAAAGGCGTTCTTCCGAATCTGTCATGCAACCCCGAAGTTCTCTGGCATGTTTTTTTACAACCTTAAAATCAAAATGTTTAGATTTAAGCATATTATTAATATTTCAGTAAATATATAAAATATGAAAAATTAGCACCCCTCTTTACAAAGTAGAGAGGGGCGGGGGGTGAGTACATTGGTATTGAAAAATTATGGTCAATAAATCTAATTTATCATTTTCGATTAAGTTGAATCATATTTATTACTAATTTTGATATATTAATTATGAAGAAATGAAAAGGCTACTCTATTTCCTTATAATTCTTTTGATACCATTTGCCTTTTCCTGCAAACATGGATTAAAAGAAAAAGAATCTTTTAATGCGGTCTTTTCTACATATAAATCAGATACCACAAAGAAAAATGGAAAGGCGCCAAAGAATGAGATATTCTATGGAATTCTTACTCCTGTTGAAATATGTACAATCTTCAACAGACTCGGTATCACTTACAATAATGCCACACTAAACCCCATTTCAAACAGGGATCAGTACCTCAGCAGCTCAAAAGCTTCAATTAACACCGGGATATATGGAGTTGATTTCGGATATCTTAAGATGTTTGGTATCGGTCAGCAAATGATAGACTATATGGTGACCATCCGTGAAATGAGCAACAAGCTTGGAATCCCTGACAGTTATCTTACAGAACCAATAAAGAAGGTGCAGAGCGATATTTCAGAACCTGATACAATCATGTTCCTGATGGATGATGCATTCACCAAGATGGAGTCTCATCTGCGTGAAGGAGGAAGAGAGAGTACAGCCGGTCTTATGGTAATGGGAGGATGGGTAGAAGCGATGTATATTGCAACACAGCTCGTTTATAATCCCGACAAGCCAGATCCTGAAGTGATACAGAAAATCGCCCAGCAGAAATATACCCTTACGACCCTGCTTAGCTTCCTGAAAAATTATTATGACGATCCAGTTGTTGTCTATTATTCAAAAAAACTTAAATACCTGAAAAACTATTTCGATTCTTTTGATATCTATTTCAAAAAAGGCGATCTTGAAATTGACACTGTTAAACAAGTCTTTCGTTCTACTGGCAGCCAGATGACCGTATCTGTTGAAACACTGAACAGGATACGCGATTATGTAAACAAGCTCAGGACGGAGATGGTGACGCCTTAAATCTGAGTTCCTGGTGTTTTTCAGACCCCCTTTTTATTTCCCCCCACTGGGGGAAAAATCCTCACTGTTTTATCGTAATTGTTGTAAATACCAGAGTATTATCGCCCTCTTGGGGAGATGTCATCCGCCCAGCCGGCGGATGACAGAGGGGTGTACTATGCCTGTCCGGATTTTTTTGTAACTTGGGTTCTCTAAACTGATTAATTGCAAAATCAATTCCCCTGAAGATGAAAGCTGCAAAACTCATTTCATTTATTTTGGCTTCCCTTATCCTAACCTCATGTGGTTCAAGGGATAATAAATCTGCCTCTCAATTAAAAGGTCAGGATGTTGAAGCTGTTCCCGTAAATATCCCTCTTGATAAAGGATTCAGCGAATATATATCGGGCTATACTTCCGGAATCATTCCGGCTAATTCGGCAATCGAAATCAGGTTCACTCCTGAATTTGCATCTAAAGCAAATAAGTCAGCCACAGGATTGTTCGTTTTTGAACCTTCAATAAAAGGAAAAACAGAATGGAAAGATGAAACAACTCTTGTGTTCACTCCTTCCCGGCTTCTCGATCCCGGGAAAATATACTCCGGCGGGCTTAACCTGAATAAACTCTCAGATGTTAAAGAACGACTCAGGGTTTTCCCATTAAGAGTGCAGACTCTTAAAAAAGATTTCCGGGTTACTACAGGAGCCCTTGAATGCCAGAATGCTGATGGTAATAGCTATATTCTGCACGGGCAGATCGATGCATCCGACTTTATTGAACCGACTGAAGCCGAGAGTTACTTCTCTGCAAAACTGGGCAGAAAAAAAATGGAAGTAACCTGGGACCATTCAGTTAACCTTATTCACAAATTCACTATATCCGGTATTGAACGGATCGACAAATCACAGGATCTTACCCTTACCTGGGACGGCTATTCTGCCGGAGTAAAACAGAAGGGAGCTTCTTCGATAAGTATACCTCCGGCAGGTGTATTTAGCATACTGGATATAATTACNNTCAATAAGGAATAATAAAGGGGTGACTCTTTCATCATCCTTTTTAAAACAACTCGACTTCACAGCGGTTCCTCCCGGTATTAAGCTTGAAGGCAACGGGGTTATTCTCCCCTCTTCAAAAAATCTTATTTTCCCTTTCAAAGCTGCAAACCTGAAAGCAGTTGACCTAAAAATAATCAGGATATTTGACAATAACCTGCCTTATTTTCTCCAGGAGAATGACATAAATGGCAATAACTCCGTTAAGCGGTTCGGACGGCCGGTTTATTCAGGAAGAGTTGATCTGGTTAACGGGTCGGGAATGAATACAGGAGCATGGAATCTTTATACCATTGATCTTGCCGACTATATCGATGTTGAACCGGGGATCCTTTATAAAGTTGAACTCGGGATGAGAAGATCATATTCTCTTTTCCCCTGCAGCAATTCGGGAGAAGTAAGTAAATACGAAGAGTCCCTTCAGGAAGCAGAACAGCAGAGCCGGGAATTCTGGGATAACCCTGAGAATTTTTACGGCGACGGAGAGGATGAAGTGTATTACAGATCCGGATTCGACTGGAACGATCGCAATAATCCCTGCGGTGATGCTTATTTCAGTCCCGACAAAAAGGTTTCAAGAAATGTCCTTGCATCAAACCTGGGTTTGATGGCCAAGAAGGGGGATGACAATATTCTTCATGTGATTGTGAACGATCTTCTTTCCGCCCTGCCGCTGAATGAAGTTGCAGTTGATGTTTTCGATTTACAGATGCAGCTTATATCTTCAGGAATTACAAATCAGGATGGATCCGCAGCCATATTTTGCGAAAGGAAACCCTTCCTGATAATAGCTAAAAAGGACAAAGACCGTAATTACCTTAAGGTAAATGATGGCTCTTCTCTTTCATTAAGCTCGTTCGATGTTGCCGGGAACAAACCGGAAAATGGTATAAAGGCTTTTATATACGGCGAAAGGGATGTATGGAGACCCGGCGATTCCATTTATCTTTCAATCTTCATCAAAGATATGAAGAGCGATCTTCCGGCAGGCCATCCTATTCAGTTCGAACTTATTAACCCTCTTGAACAGA
>PMNJ01000304.1 GCA_003162595.1 Bacteroidales bacterium
AGTCTGGGAAATCAGTGAGTCTAGTGCTCTTTGTAAGATAAGCGCCCTGTTGAATGTAGTAATGATAATTGAAAAAAATGGCTGGGAATCCACTTTTGCACTCATATTGTCCATAATAATCCAATGTAGGAGTTATATATATTATCTCTGGTGAAGGTGCGACCAAAAGAAAAAATAAAATGAAATTTCTCTGTCGGATTAATTGAACCTCCAAGATTAAATCCGGTCTCAGATTTAGTGCTTTTTGTATCAGCTGAATGAAAATATAGTTCTCCACCCAATGTTATATACTTTGAAAAGTCGTACTGTATTTCCCAACCTGAAAATATCCAGTTTTTATTGTTTGTGCCAGGATTTATCCAATAACCGGCGCCTCCATATGTAGTTAATTTTCCCCAGGATTTTTGCAACCAGACAGGAATATAGATTTTTGTTTTCCCGTTACTGAATTCACTGTTATTTACTGTAGGTATTTCCAGAATAGGGAATGTACCTATCTGCGGCGAATTGTCTGTCTCCTTTATGAATCGGAATTTTACTCCAAATTCTGTTTCGGCGTATCCGAAATCGGCGCCATGGCTTCTTGAATAATAATAATTCATTGGTAAAAGTAAATGTACCTGTACATTTGGAATCAACCCGTAATTTAATTCAATATGAGGGGAAGTTCCTGCCCATACTCCTGTCTGATAGGTGTTTATTGATGAAATATAATACTCCCAATGTTTAAATCTGACAGTTTCCGGATCATCTGTATCGAAAGGGGGACCGGCATAAATTCGTTGAATATTTAATAGAATCAATACGACTGCAAAGGCAATATATTTCATAAATGAAGTAAAGATGTTTTAGCTACTAAACCCTCCGGTGATTTTTGAATCAACCGACCATCTTCCTGCTCCATAAATCACCAGATAAACAAGAAGAAGTGTCATGGCAAAGTCTGTACGGTATTCATGAGCCCATGGCCACAATCCTTTATGAATCAGAATAGGTATTTTCGTCGAAACGAAAGCGGTAATCATAATAATAATAAGTGGAATGGAAGCCACTCGTGTAATTAGTCCTATAATGATAAGGAATCCACAAATAATCTCAAAAGAACCGGTGAAATATGCCCAGAATGCCGGATGACTGAATCCTATTGTTAAAAATCTTCCGGTTCCCAAAAGCTCCGGGAATAAATATTTCTGTATCCCTTCTGTAAGAAATATCAAGCCGACGGTTAACCTTATCAGAATCGCTCTGTTATTGTTTTCTGTATTGAAAATATGTTTACTTAACCAATTTTTCGTTTTCATGGTTGCTATAATTTCATTGTTTTTTTGTTCCTTTTCTATCCTATATGTTCGAATTAAATATAACAAGCAGCAAGAACTTTTGTTTAAACATAGTTTATCATTAAAATCCTGGTGCCATCAGTTCAACGAGCCAACATTGAATGACTTATTCTGCACCTCCAAACCTTTAGTTTTATATGTGATTTTTAAGAAGTCATCGGGATCAAAATACCAGCACATTCAAATTTATTTGTTGTAAATTCGTGCAATGGAGAAACTGTTTCGGATAATAGAAATAACAAGCGAGCTGGCCTATGATATTGCTTCAAAAGAATACATTACCCATTTTCATGATTTTGAAGAGCTTATCATTGTCAGCGAAGGTAGTCTGACACATTACATTGATTTCAATGTTGAGGTTTTGAAAGCGTCATGGTTTTCCTTATAATTATTTGAGACATGAACAATGACATAATAAAAAACTTAATTACATCAGGTGAAAGCACAGGTATGATGCCTGTGCTTTTCGTTGGCCATGGAAGTCCGATGAATGCAATTGAAGATAATGAATTTGTACTCTCCTGGAAGGAACTTGGAAAATCGATCCCCAGGCCCAAAGCAATACTATGTATTTCTGCCCATTGGGAAACCACTGGTACACAGGTTACTGCGATGCAAAGACCGGCTACGATCCACGACTTTGGCGGATTCCCGCCGGAATTGTATAATGTTCAATATCCGGCTCCGGGAAGCCCCGAATTAGCCTATGAAGTAAAACGTATTGTTAATTCTGCCAATATTAAACTTGATGAGAATTGGGGACTCGATCATGGAGCCTGGAGTGTGATTAGGAATATTTATCCCGGGGCAGATATTCCGGTAATTGAAATGAGTCTGGATTGGCATCTGACTCCACGAAGTCATTATAATCTGGCAAAGGAGCTTGCTCCACTCCGGAAAAGCGGGGTTCTGATCATTGGAAGCGGTAATATTGTTCATAATCTCCGTATGATAGCCTGGGATCATGTTAACGAACCAGACTATGGTTTTGATTGGGCACTCAGGGCAAATGAGATGTTCAAAAATTTGATTAGTAACAATAACCATAAGGATCTTATCAATTATTCCGGACTCGGAAAAGAGGTGCAGATGGCTGTCCCCACACCGGATCATTACCTTCCATTACTTTATTCATTGGCACTGAAGGAAGAAAATGAAAATATATCGTTTTTCAACGATAAAACAGTGATGGGTTCATTATCAATGACATCCATTATGATTGGCTGAATTTTCCCTGTTGTCATAAAAATCGAAATTCAAATCATATAATTGGTCCCCTGTATATTTAACTAAATAGTAAAACCGGAAATAAAACCTTATCTTTGAGCAAATTCGGCCGACAGGGTAAATATTAACGAACCAAATATCATTTTATGGGCAGATCGCAGGAAACATCAAACAAAAAAGAAGTAAAAAATAAAAAGGACAAAAAAAGAAAAGAGAAGGAAAAGAAGCGGCTTATCAGGAAAGAGAGTGGAAAAAGCAGCTTTGCTGATATGATTGCCTATGTTGATGAGTTTGGGAAGATTACCTCGACACCTCCCGATCCTGCCAAAAAGATTGAAGTTGAAGCAGAGGATATAGAGACCGGATCTAAGAAAAATATCCCGGCTGCAAAAGCAAGTTATATACGAAAAGGAGTAGTGACTTTCTTCAATGATTCAAAGGGCTTCGGATTTATCCGTGATATGGAAAACAAGCAGAGTGTTTTCGTTCATGCCAATAACCTCCAGGAACCTATTAAAGAGAACAATATTGTCACTTTTGAAATAGGAAAAGGACCCAAGGGAATGACAGCTTTAAATGTAAGGTTGTTTAAGGAATAAAATTATTTGTTTTTTTGCTCACCAAAAATCATGTTACGTTCATTGTGTTAAAGCAAAGAAAGTAACATTTATTTAGACAAGGTTCAGGGCAATGCCCCTATAAGAAAAACCCCATCCCGGGAAGGGGAATGAGATCTGTAGTTAATATCTTTTAGTTTCTAAATTAAACAATTCAGGTAAACCATTGTTCTTATTACAATGATTAACTTGTTTTTATATATGAAGCTAACCAGAGATTTCTCTCCAAAAAGAGAAATATCAATCTCTAATGTTGCGGTTACTGCAACAAATAGCCGAATAAATTTTCACTCACTTCCTTATGATTTTATTATGAAAAGTAATTTTAAAAAGATAGTCTCTATTGCCTTTTTATTGACATTTGCTTTCAAAGCATTTGCTCCTACCAGTGAATCTCTGATAGTTCTTAAGCCTTCTCCTCTTGAACCGTACAAGAGTCTTATTCACGCAATTGGCATGGTCGAAACCCAATTTGATACTCTCGCTTACAATCCTCTTGAAGAGGCAGTGGGATACTTCCAGATCCGTCCGATACGTCTGGAGGACTATAATAGCAGAACAGGGAACATTTATTCTATGAACGACCTTTTTAATTATAAAATTTCCGAGAAGATATTTTTATACTATGCTTCAGAGATAGGTCCGTACAATTTTGAACGCATAGCTAAAACATGGAACGGTTCAGGAAAAAGTACCATTCTGTATTGGGATCAGGTCAGGAAATTCCTATAGCCAGAGACTTCAGCCTTCAATATTTTTTCAAACCTGAAATATTTCTTTTTAACTACGATTAAAAGGGAAAATATTTTGTTTTTTTGTATTTGTTATTTTAAAAAGTATCAGATGAAAAATCAAATAGTTGTCCTCATTCTATTTTTTATTCTCATAATGACAGTAAAGACAGTCTCAGGTGCACAGAATTCAGGTATAATTCCGCCAGCCGACAGTTCAACAACCTTAAGATTTCCATTTATAGGAGCCCAGGTATTTATTGAACCCGGACAGACAAAGGAAGAGATCGATACGTGGTTCAGGGTATTGAAGGTGAATAAGTTTACAGTTTGTAGAATCAGAATGTTTGAATCATACATGAAGAAAGAGGATGGGAGCTGGGAATTTTCCCTGTTTGATAACGCGTTCATTGCTGCGGAAAAATATGGGATAAAAATCTTTGGTACAATTTTCCCTTATACTGAAAAAACGGATATAGGAGGTTTTAAATTTCCGCGCGATGAAGCTCAACTGCAATCAATAGCGCTATTTATTAAGCAGCTTACAACTCATTTTTCTCAGTTTAAAAGTCTCTATGGCTGGGTTCTGATAAATGAACCGGGTGTTGGAGGAAGAATTCCATGGACAGATTTTACAAAGAATAAATATAGTGAATGGAAACTGAGCCATCCACAGAAAGAATACACTTCAAAAGGTTACCCAATACTTGTTGATCTTTCTGACCAGGCTTTTCTCTACGACCTGAATACATGGTATCTGAATTGGTTGTCAGCTGAAATAAGGAAATATGATACCATCCATGAGCTTCATGTAAATAACCACCAGATGTTCCAGAATTGCGCCGAATATAATTTCCCCGAATGGCGTAAATTTCTTACGAGTCTTGGTGGATCAGCTCATGCCTCATGGCATTTTGGTTATTTTACACGACAACAGTATGACGTGGCTATGTCGGCAAATAGTGAAATAGTACGTTCAGGTGCAGGAAATATTCCCTGGTTAATGACCGAATTGCAGGGCGGAAATAATACCTACAGCGGAGGCGCTCCGATGTGTCCGACAAAAGAAGAGATAGCACAGTGGTTGTGGATCATTACCTCAACTGAAGGCAAAGGGAGTATTTTCTGGTCATTGAATCCTCGCAGCTCAGGGATTGAAGCCGGAGAATGGGCATTGCTTGATTTTCAGAATCATCCGTCTGATCGGATGAGAGAGGCAGCCAGGATTGCAGAAACCTATAACCGGAACAGAGCTCTTTTTGCAAGCAGTAAGGAAGTAGAATCAGGCATTAATATCCTATACATACGTCAGTCAATGTGGGCCGAGAGTAAAATGGTTACCGGTTCAGATCAGAATTATGAAGCCCGCAGAGCAGGTGGGGTGATGAAATCAGCCCTTGGTTACTTTGAGGCCTTTAGTGAGATGGGCGTAAATGTAAATCTAAAAGCATTTGAAGAGTTTGATTTTGGAAAACCGGACTATAGAGGTTCAACGATTATCCTGGCTCATCAGATCTCTGTGCCTGATATCTATTCTGTTCAGCTTGAAAATTTTGTAAAAAAAGGAGGTAAGTTGATTGTTGATGGTCTTACAGGTTTCTTTGACGAAAACCTTCATAATACAATGAAAACCGGATTTGCTTTTGAGAATCTGTTTGGTGGAAATATCAGTGAGTTTAAACTTATAGATAATCTGTTTAAATTCAGTTGGAACGAATATACTATACCTTCCCACATGTGGCGCGGATTTATTTCTGTGGGAACTGGTAAGATTGCGGCAAACTATGAAGGGGAAGCCGTTGCAGTCAGAAATAAATTGGGTAACGGTGAGGTGTTATGGATCCCTTCACTTCTGGGACTTGGCAGCAGGATATCCGGGGATTATTCCTCACTTATAAGGTTATTAATGGATGAGTCGGATCATAGCCTTGCAAACATACCGGTAAGGTTTCAGACTCCCCAGAAGAATATGTTAATGAAATCTATGAGTTCCGGATCTTCAGTTATAACAGTAATTGTTAATAAACAAGATAATACTGCCCAGGTGGCGCTGGATTTCGGAGGCAAAAGTCCTAAAGGTAAACTGCTCTATTCTACAAACCAGGGCAAGGTTACAGGCAATAAAATTCAGATAGCATCTGAGGAAACTATGGTAATTGAATGGAAATAGTCAACCAGGCTATAATTACTATTTGGACACAAAGATGAACTTTAAAACACCAGCACTTTCCAGCTTGCTTATTTTACCGATTCAGGCAATCTGCGATAAAACATATATCCACCTTCCTGTTTTATAAAGCTGCAATCGGGATGATTATTGAGCAAAAATTTTTTAGTCGACTGAATAACTATATAAACTGGTTTATCAATTTTCCCATTTAACAGCCATTCTTTGTTGCTGTTTTCAATGTTGCCTCCAGGCAACTTCCGGAAATAGAAATAAGGTGCATAGCTGTAAAACCCCAAAGTTGTAACATAGACATCCTGACCGGAAATACTTTTATAAAAATTGATCTCCGGAGCCTGTGAATATCCTTCAATTTTAGGAACAACTGCCATCAGATAGAAAAAGATGCAAAAGGCTGTAGAATAAAACAGCATAATAACACCTCTGAAAACATGTTTCTTTTTAATCATTATCACTGAAACAAAAATCAAAATGAGATAAGCAACACCTATCAGAAACTCATAACCGTTCCATTTTACCGGTGTATTAAGACAGGCAATGGCAAAACCATCTTTTATGAAAGGTGTTATAAGATCTTTGTATCTTGGTATAAGAGGAAGTCCTATAAGTATGATTGAGAATATAGTTCCGGTTACCAGAAGTATCCATACAAGGTACTTTTTAAATGGTTTAGCCTCATTCACAAGTTCATAAACAAAATAAGCAGCAAAGTAAGAAAGCGGGAAATATGCAAGGGATGAGTAATGAACAATTTTTGTTTTAACAATTGAGAATAATATCATTACAACCCAGAACAGGATCAACATCCATCTGAGAAAGTATTTGCCTTTATCAATAGAACCAGCATATTTCCTGAAAAGAACGGGGATTGCAAGAATGGAGAGGGGAAAACAACCCAGGAAAACGATCAGGAAATGATAATAAATTGGTCCTGAATGTCCGGCACCTGGTTTAAGAAAAAGCTCCGCCTGGTATTTAAGAAATTCCCTGATAAACCAGAAACCGTTATTGATTATTTCAGGTAAAAACCATACAGAAGTAATTACCAGACAAGAAACAGAGAAGACCAGAATATTTTTCCGGTTTGTAATTTTTTTGAATTTCACAGTAGCCCAATAGATGAGCACAGAAATACCTTCAATCAATAACCCGACTGGACCTTTTGTGAGAGTCGCCAGACCGATAGAAATTCCTGCATACAAAGCATATTTTAATCCCTCTCTTTCTCCATTTTCTCTGACGCTTTTCGCAAGAAAGATAACTGATATGAAAATGAAAAAATTGAAGAATGGATCAATAATTCCTGATTTAAAATATAAATGTGGAAGAAACGATCCCAGGTAAGCCATAGCCCATATAAAACCAAACTTTTCGTCAAATAGCCTTTTCCCGACAAAGTATAAGGCGATAAGTGTAAATATTCCAATAATGGCGTTTGGAAAACGGGCAGCAAACTCATTTATCCCGAATAGCTTCATACTCAAAACCTGCATCCAGAAGAATAATGGTGGTTTTTCCCAGAAAGGGTGAAAGTCAATTTGCACGCGGCTGAAGTTACCGGTCACTATCATCTCACGTGCAGACTCAGCAAAATTTATTTCATCCCAGTCGAAAAGATGAACGGAACCCAGGAAAGGGATAAAAAAGAAAATTGCAGAAATGACGATTATTAATGGATATATTTTTTTATTCATAATAAACTAATTGACCAGAAGTCTCCATTTATAAATGCCTGTCTTTGTTAAAAAGTAAAGGAACGAAACACCCAATACTCCAAAACCGTATTTGAGGCTCCTTCTAAAAGTAATGCTGGATGCTTTTTCAAAATATTTGGTGGGGCATGTTATTTCGGCGATTTTAAAGCCATTGTAAAACAGGAGTGCAATCATTTCATTATCAAAGATGAAATCATCTGAGTTCAATTCAAATTTTATTTTTTTAAGTACTTCGACAGAATATGCCCGGTATCCGGTATGATATTCTGTTAGTTTCTGATGCATTAAAATGTTCTGGATAAATGTCAGGAACCTGTTGGCAAAGTATTTATATTTTGGCATACCCCCGGTCAACGCTCCCTTGCCTAATATCCTGGACCCAAATACAACAGGATATAAACCGCTGCCAATAATACTTACCATGGCCGGAATTAAAAGCGGAGTGTACTGATAATCGGGGTGTAACATTACCACAATATCAGCACCCAGTTCAAGAGCCTTTCTGTAGCATGTCTTTTGATTTCCACCGTACCCTTTGTTTTCCTCGTGATGGATAATATGTTTTATTCCAAGTTTCTTCCCCAGATCCAGGGTCCCGTCTTTACTGA
>PMNJ01000137.1 GCA_003162595.1 Bacteroidales bacterium
CCTTTTACAGAAACATATTTTGATCTTATTTTAAGATACGGTATCACTTCCACAGAGACAACAGCGTCTTTATCAACATCAAGTTTCCATTCTCTTGCATCGAATGACATCCGGTTCATCTGAACAACTGAGGGGGCATCTGTTTGTATTCCAAGTGCTCCTTCTTTCCCCTTCTCAGTAATATTACAGGTCCATTTATAAATAAGACAAACTGCGCCTCTTTCTATGACTTCGCAATAGCCTTTTAATCCGGGAATAAATAAACGGTTGGCAATATGAACTTCTGATATGTCCTCAGGTTTGGCAAGAGCCATTTTTTCACCGTTTGCATTAATAAACAATACTTCATCTAACAGAAAACTATAATTTAACTTACATTTAACTTCAGTACTGTTTTTCATAATAACTTTTCCATTCTGGAAATCCGGGAAGATATACTGAAGCTCAGGTTTTATAGCTTCGGAGGATATCTTGTTATTATTCATTTTGATTGACTGAGGTGTCTGGCCTGAAACATATATTGGGATTATGAGTAGGCTTATCAATAACGGGAAAGTTTTCATTATTTTGATTTTAAAGTTAAATTGACTTAAAAATGTATTCAATATATATTACAATGCAAATTTCCAGGAAGTAAAATTACTGAATATATGCAATAGAATGAAAGAAGTTTATTATTTAAGTATTCCGGGTTTTATCAACGGGAAATTTCTGAACCCTTTTCTACAATCTTTTTACTGATCTCCTGCAAGTTTGCAGGATTAGAAAATAAAACATATTTTTGATAGATCTATAATGGATTTGTATCGTTAAATATTCCTTTTAAATTTTTTATATTAGAAATGTTAAGGGAATAACTATTTCAGAATACAATTATGAAGTAATAACAATTCAACTATGAAAACATCATTTCTTTTTCTGGTTATCCTTCCATTTATCTGGCTGATTAATAGTGTGTCATTAGAGGGGCAAGCATTGAATGTCCCTGCAAGCTTCCCTAAATATGAAATCGTTGCAAATAATTCACCCAGTGAGGGTTATTACTTTATATCGCCTGTTCAGATGCCTGATAAGCTTCCTGGTTATCTGGCGGTAATTGATAATTATGGTACTCCTGTATATTACAGATATTTTACTAAAGTACTGAATAGTTTTGGTGTTCAGCGGAACAATTTATTGTCATTTATGGGAAGAGCAACAACCGGCGCCATGTTTTATATAATGGATAGCACATATACTATTATAGATTCAGTAAAATCAAAGACCTACAAACCTGATCCGCATGATTTTATAGCATTGAAGAATGGGCACTTCTTATTCATTGCGAGCGATCCGCGCACCATGGATATGAGTTCTTACGGCGGTAAAACAAATGCATCGGTAGTCGGTGGTGTTGTTCAGGAACTGGATCAAAATAAAAATGTGGTATTTCAATGGAAAACCTATGATCATTTCCAAATTTCAGATTCGTATGCTGATCTTACTGTTTCCTCTGTCGACCTTATACATCCTAATTCAATTGATGTTGATGAGGATGGGAATTATTTCCTGATCAGCAGGTCACTCAATGAAGTCACCAAAATTAACAGGCAAACCGGAGCAATTATGTGGCGTCTGGGCGGTAAGAATAATCAGTTTAGATTCACCGATACCACTTCCGTGTTTTCCATGCCGCATGATTTCAAAAAACTGCCAAACGGGAATTTCACGCTTTTTGACAATGGAAATGAACGAAATCCTCCATATTCCCGTGCTATGGAATATTCAATAGATCAGGTAAATAAAGTTGTGACCCTGGTTTGGAGCTATGATGCTGACAAGAAAGTTTACAGTTCCAATTCAGGGAGTGTACAAAGACTTCCTGGAGGGAATACTGTTGTAGGTTATGGATATGATCAGAGTAAGCCTGCTTTCGTTGAAGTAAACCCCGATAAGTCTGTTGCTTTCAGGTTGGATTTACCTGATAATGTTACTTCATACAGGGCAGTTAAATTCCCTTGGAAAACCACACTTTTTGTACCTAATACCTATTCAATCGATTTTGGTCAGTGGGATGGTTATACAACCGCTTCATACCTTTTGCCGGTTTTTAACAAATCTAATAAGGTGGTAACTTTAACAAGTTATTCAACCCATACCAGCGCATTTACGATTGAGGAGCCTTTCCCAATCAATATTCCTGCAAATGGGCAGATTACTTTAACAGTTGATTATTTCCCTGCCAGCATAAATACAGGAGTTATAAAAGATGTTTTGACAATAAACTCCGATATCAACACTACAGCTTTAGTGCAAAGGATTGCACAACAGATTCAGCTTTCAGGAACGAAAACCGATGTTACAGCACCTGTCGCAACCATTCCGCTTGCTAATAAAGTAAATGTGTCAAGGGATACGGTTATTTATATAAACTTCAGCGAACCGGTGAGAAGGCTGGATAATACCGAGTTTACATTTGATAATGTTGATCAGTTAATCATTTTCAAAAAGAATGATGCAAGTGGCGAAAATGTGCCCTTTGATGCAGTAATTAATACGGACAAGAAAGTTATAACCATCACTCCGAAATCCAGGATGGATTCTACCCAGACCTACTATGTTGCTATAACAAATGGCTATGAAGATTATTCAAATAACAGCGGAGCGGCCATTTCAGCTACATTTAAGACTATTGATCTTACTCCTCCGGTTGTTACTATCACTCCTGGGAACGATGCAGCGTATGTAGTTCTTACAACTCCAATATTAATCCAGTTTGATGAACCGGTAAGGAATCTCGATAATTCGGAATTGACCAATTCAAATGTTGGATCTCTTATAACGCTTAAAACCAATGATGAGAACGGAACCGATATTCCTTTTGTCGCAACTATTAATGCAGCAAAGACTATTATATCTGTTGATGCTGGCCGATTGACCGGACAGACTACCTATTATGTTGCAATTGGAGCAAGTGTGGAAGACTATAGCAACAATCCTTCTGCTCCTGCGAGTTCAACTTTTACTACCGGACTTTCAACCGGGGTAGTGGATATTAATAAGAGTTCGCTGAAAGTCTATCCCAATCCGGGGAATGGGATATATACACTTGAGTTTTCAAATCAAATTATAAAGAAGATTAAAGTAACTGATCTGAATGGAAGGTCTGTCTTTGAGAAAAACAATCTATCAGTTGAATCTTTTCAACTCGATCTGAGCTATTGCCCGGATGGCATGTATTTCTTATATATTGAAGATGCTGATTCAGGTGCTGTTAATTCTTATAAACTGATAAAACAAAATGGGGTTAAGTAGGAAAATCCTACTGATATTTCTTTTTCAGTTATTTCTGGTTTTTTCAGCAGAAAATGCATTTTCTCAGGAAGATGTGTTTAAACTGTATGAGTATTTGTCTCCGATCCCATTCAGTGTATATAATAATCCGGAGACGGCAGTACTTATAAGATACGGAGCGAAAATAGACATTTCTTCGTTAAAGAATGAATTACTTCAGGCGACTGGCGGCATAAGCGGGAAACATACATGTAAGATAACCGTCAGCCAGGATCAACGTACAATAATATTTAGCCCCGATCAGGCATTCTCATTTAATGAGGAAGTTTCTTTTCATCTCGGTGAAGGAGTACAAACCCAATCCGGTAAATTTTTGCCTCCATTTGATTTTTGGTTTACAATACGGCAAAAGTCTGATTCAGATTTTTTGACAGGACTTCCTGAAGACTTAAACGGGACAATAAAACTTATGGGAAAATCTGATTATTCAGGATCAGTGAAAGGTTCCACTCTTTCATTTTTGGATTTTAAATTTCCTGAAATTGTTTTTTCCAGTAATCCATCCCAGGGAAATATTCTGACCACACTGATTGAAAATGCATCAAATTATATATATGTATTTGACAATAATGCAATACCAAAATATGCCAGGTTAATGCCCCACACAGTATCAGATTTAAAACCTCAGCCTTTAGGGAAATTAACATACTACGATGGTTTTATAAAAGGCTTTGTTGCATTGGATTCCACTCTTAGCGCAGTAGATACTTTTACAATGAGAAACGGATATAAAACTGATTCTCATGAAATTCTTCTTTTAAAAAACGGGAACGTTTTATTATTTTCATACGATCCGAGGATTGTTGACATGAGCAAAGTGGTATCCGGAGGAAATCCTGCTGCAACGGTGACCGGATTGGTAATTCAGGAACTGGATGCAAACCGAAACTTAGTGTTCCAATGGCGAAGCTGGGACTATTTTAATATTTCGGATTCATATTCCGATCTTCTTTCTTCAGTCGTAGATTATGTTCATGGCAATTCTTTAGATGCAGATACCGATTCCACGCTTATTATCTCATCGCGGAACATGAATGAAGTTACAAAGATAAACAGGTTAAGCGGCCAGATAATATGGAGACTGGGAGGCAAAAACAATGAATTTACTTTTGAGAATGATACAAGACATTTTGCAGGGCAGCATTCAGCAATTAAGCAGAAGAATGGCAACCTGACTTTATTCGATAACGGACTGGGTTTAGATCCTCAGTACTCCAGAGGTATTGAATATGAAATGGATGAGACTGGTAAAAAGGTAAAACTGGTACATGAGTACAGGCATGTTCCAGATGTATTTGCAAATATTTCAGGCAACCTTCAGCGACTGGATGATGGGAATACATTTATTTTCTGGGGACCGGCTATCGACCATTCTAAACAATTTATCGACGAATTTAATCAAACAGGAAATTTAATTTTTGAAGCAAAATTCGATTCAACAATTTATCCTACATATAGGGTTTACCGGTCATTATGGGAACCTAAGTCATTTACCTTCAGTACAGATACGCTTACCTTTACACAGCCAATTCAGAATGCCCCTGTATATCATAAATTTGCGATCAAAAACAATTCTAACAGGGAAATTATTATTACTTCGGCTCATAATAAAAACCTTGGATT
>PMNJ01000334.1 GCA_003162595.1 Bacteroidales bacterium
TAATGTTTATATAAGCATCATGGCACATACAGAAAGTGGCAATACTTTTGAAAGAGGGGTTTATTTGTTAAGTAACCCAGGTAACAGTTGGACAGCAGTAAATAACGGCGTGCCTGACGATATTAGGGTCAACACTATCGCCATACAGGGGAATAATATCTATATCGGTTTGGACAGCAATGGGGTTTATCTTTCGAGTGATTATGGCAAAACATGGAATGCAGCGAACAATGGGTTGCCTGATGCCAGTGTTTGGGCATTAGCCATCCAGGAAAACAATATCTATGCAGGTATGTGGGGGAAAGGGATTTATTTATCAAGTGATACCGGCAAAACCTGGAAAGCCGTGAATAATGGGCTAAATAACTACAATATTAGCTCAATAGCTTGTCAGGGAAATAATATCTATGCAGGTACTGATGGAGGAGGAATATATTTCTCAAGTAATAATGGAAGCAATTGGACTGCTATTAATAATGGGTTGCCATTGTCTTCGGATGTTAACAAAATCGTATTCCAAGGTAATTATATCTATATTCTTGAGGCTGGAGATATGTATTTATCAAATGATAATGGGAGTAGTTGGGCATCCTTAAGAGATAATGGTTTACCGACCAATCCTTATGTCAACACCATAGCGATACTTGGGAATAACATTTATGCTGGAACTCGGAAAAATGGAGTGTATTTATCAAGTGATATTGGGAGTAATTGGACTGCAATAAATGGAGGGCTGCCTGACGATATCGAAGTCTGGGGATTAGCAATACAAGGGAATATTATTTATGCCGGAACGAGTTATGGTGTTTATATAACCAATAATTATTGATGATATAAATTTACTTTTAAGTGCAATTCCATTAGATCATAAAATAAGTGTTCGGTTCACAAACAATATATAGAATACATCTGTAAAATAAAAAATTTATCCATTGTATGAAACATTTAACCTACAACCTGTCAAAACGTTTGAAATTTTATTTAAAAATTCTATTCATTATTATTGCATTTATTCTGTTTGGCACAAGGGTGTATTCACAAGATATCTGTTGCTAAACTTGCGAAAATAGATAACAAATTTGCAGTTATCTAGCTGGACTTAATCCTAAGAATAATCGTTATAATCGAGACAAATTCGTAACGTAATTGTAAGTTTAACGAGACAATTTTCTGGTACCGAGACAAATTTAAAAAGGCAACACCTAACTCGGACGGTTTAGTTCATTGCCTTCGGCCACCCGGACAACTCCATAATACATGAGAAAGTCTTTGAGAACAGATTTATGCCACTTATTAAACTTTGGGCACCTGGACTATACCTGCATCCGAGACAAGGTCAATAGGGTGGCCGGCTGATGCGCAAGCTCCAATGGTTTTTGCTACTCAACTTAGACAATTAAATCTTGACAAGACAACTCCTGCTCATCTAGACGGAAAAGCAAAAACCATTTACGCCGCGACGCAGTGGCAACGAACCAAACCGCCGGGCCGTTAGGTGTCAGGTCTCCTTCATACTGAAGATGTTAAGGGAGATAGCTCAAAAAATAAATTAAAAGCTTTCTAAGTCACTTCGGCATAATTATTGTGCATTTTTAATTATAATCTATCCTTATATGAAAAAGGTCATCCTTCTAATTTTTCTTTTTAGTTTTATAATGGGTTCCTGCTCTAAAAATGATATAAAAATAGATAAAGACAATCTGTTAATCGGCACCTGGATTTATTCACATTCTACTGGTGATGCATCCGTCTATACAAGGGCTCAAGATTTTACTCAAACTACCGGTTTCAAATTCAATCTAGACGGGACACTAACTGAAAGAAATCTCGCAGGTTTTTGTGCCACACCACCAGTATCTTATTCAGATTACTCAGGTAGCTGGACTATTTTAAAAGAAAACCTTATCCAAGTAAATAGGACTAATTACGATGGCCCAAAATCCTACAAGTTAGAAATCCAGTCAGTAACCAGTCATTCATTAAAGGTCATTCAAATTAATTGAAATCTTGCGTCTTGACAATTTAAAAAACCCGAACACCTAACTCGGTCGGTTTAATTAATTGGCTTCGGCAGCCCGAACTACTTCGTAATCGACCCCAAAGTCTATGAGAGTAAAATCACTTCAACTTAGTAAATCTTGTTGCAACCGGACAGTTCCTGCTGCCGAGACAAAGTCNNGCCTTGTTTTTTGCTCGCCACCTGGACTATTTCATCATGACACAAAACCTCACTTCCATTTATCGGGACTTAGTACCGTCAAGACAGTTTCATCGTGACCCAAGACTTATCGTCCACCTACCGGGACTGGCAAAAAACGCGGCACCCCGACACAGACGCCAACTCAATTAAACCGCCGGGCCGTTATAAGGCATGGAAATCCTGCACATTAGATAGCTTTAAGCTATGACACATATGAAAATATCTCCATGTAATGACTTCAATCGTTAGACACTTACTATGAAAAAACTATACTTCTTATACTATTTCTTGATATTTAATTTCTTTCTCATCAATTATGTTGTTGGACAAGATGTTTTATTTAAGGTAACAAGAATTAAATCAAAAGGAGATTATTTTATAATCATAGCTGAGAGAAATGATTCTCTGTTTAAAATAATTTCGAAAAAAGTGTCATTAATCAATCCCAATTTGGAGCTCTTGAAAAAAGGACATTACTATTCTTTTGCCTTTGGTGATCCTAATATAGAATTACCCAAAGAAAATGTTGAACCGTTAAGCGGGATTATGACCGATTTAGATATTAAGAATAATCCTTTTTTTATTGATGGAAATACAAAAATAAGATTTACAAAACGGTTTCATTATCGACTATATTTAAGTAAAAATCTAAAAGGTTTATATTACTCTCCATAGATTCACCACCGAGACAATTTTACTACGAAATACCAAAATCTGCTCATTTACCGAGACTAAGCCATCTGGACAGTTTTATCATGACACAATACTTCACTTCCACAAATTAAAAAACGCCTTATAACTCGGACGGT
>PMNJ01000167.1 GCA_003162595.1 Bacteroidales bacterium
TTCGATCTCGATCCGAGAATGGCTGATATGGATTATGCAAAAGTTATGAACATTAAACCGCTAAAAGGCCGGTGGTTTGATGAAACCGATATTGGAAAGGAAGTAGCTCCAATGACCGTATCGCTGGATGTGGAAAAAACAGATTTTCATGGAGCTGCGATCGGAAAAAGAGTTCAATATGAAAAGAAGACATACGAAATCATAGGCATAACTGACAGATTTAAAAGAAGTGATATAGAGACACCCGATTCATTTGGTTTTTTGTTGAAGGAAAAAACAGATGCTAAAACTTACTGGGGTGCAGATATCCTTATCAGGACTGCCGACAATAGGACTGGTGATATGCTTGCAGTTGCTGAGAGACAGGTGTATTCAACTCTCAATCCTGAGAACTGGACAATTGATAGCTTAAACTCTCTTGAAAACATGCATAGCCAGCAAAATGCTGAAAATTATCAGAGAGATTATCTGGCTGTCATCATTGCACTGTTTATAATGATCAATGTATTTCTAGGTACAATAGGGATTCTTTGGTACAATACAAATTTGAGGATAAATGAGATTGGCATAAAAAGGGCACTTGGATCGACAGGAAAAGGGATTAAAAGACTGCTGATAAGTGAAAACATGATCTTAGCGGCAGCCGGACTAGTGATAGTAATCATTATAATGGTTCAGACTCCATCGCAAATAGGTTATGGAAAATTAGAACCCGGAGTTCAATCCATATCAATCTGGGTTAGCACCGGGGTAATGATATTGCTTGTACTTCTGAGTACGTGGATTCCTGCAACTATCGCCTCAAAAATACATCCGGCTGTTGCGCTGAAAACAGAATAGTTTCGTACTTTCGTCAGTAATGATAATGTCGAACCGAATACTTGTTTGTGATGATGACGATGCTGTAAGAAGTTCGCTGGGTTTTCTGCTGACAAAAGCCGGATACACCCCAAACTTTGCTTCAAGACCGGAAGATATTATTGAATATATCACCGAAAATGACTTCGACCTGGTATTACTTGACATGAATTTCTCCGTTTCGATAAACGGGGAGGAGGGAATAGAACTCTTAAAAAGAATTAGATTAATTAAACCTGCCATACCTGTAATTCTTATGACGGCATGGGCTTCTGTTGAACTTGCTGTGAGAGGGATAAAACTGGGAGCATACGATTTCGTAACGAAACCGTGGAATAATATCCAGTTGCATAAAATTATTGAGACATCTATTACACTATCAGGTAATAGAAGTGATGAGAAAGTCTCAGTTTTAAAAAAAAGAGATAAACTGGTTGAATTTCAGGCTATAATCGGGGAAGATCCAAAACTAATCGAGATTCTTGAGATTGTAAAAAGAGTCGCACCTACACATGCGCCTGTCTTAATTACAGGGGAAAGCGGTACCGGTAAAGAACTGATAGCTTCCTCTATTCATCTGTACAGCACAAGAAAAGCAAAACCATTTGTTAAAGTTAATCTCGGTGGAATCCCGGCAAGCCTGTTCGAATCAGAGATGTTTGGCTACAGGAAAGGAGCATTCACCGATGCAAAGACCGACCATGCTGGCAGGTTTGAAAAAGCAAATAAAGGAACTATTTTCCTCGATGAGATCGGTGATTTAAATTTCTCCTCCCAGGTTAAGCTGCTGAGAGTTCTTCAGGATCAAACATTTGAGCGTCTGGGTGACCCAAATAGTATAACAGTTGATGTAAGAGTTTTATCTGCAACGAATCATAATCTTTACTCTCTGGTTAACAAAGGGTCATTCAGAGAAGATCTTCTATATCGTATTAATCTAATCCAGATTGAGGTTCCACCTCTGCGCCAACGCTCGGATGACATCCCGCTTCTTGCAAATTACTTTGTTGACCAGGCAGTTAAGACGTATTCATTACCTGCAAAATCAATTTCCAGGGAAGCAAATGAGTGGCTCTGTAATCATCCATGGCCGGGAAATGTAAGAGAGCTTAAAAATATCATGGAAAGGACACTCTTACTGACTAAAAGCGATGAGATTAAACCTGAAGATTTTATCGGGGCTCAGAAAACCGGCAGAAATCCCGATTCAAAATGGAATGGATCATCAGGAACTCTCGATGATATGGAAAAACAAATGATTATAAATACAATTGAAGAATGTGGAGGCAATCTTTCCCGATCGTCAGAAAAGCTTGGTATAAGCAGGGCCACCTTGTATAGGAAAATGGAAAAACACGGAATACAGACAGAGAAGAATGAGTAAAAGAGGGACACTTATATGGCTGACACTGATCTTTTCACTTTTCCTGGTACTTGCCATATATTCCTTTCATAAAAACAATCCACTGCTTTTAATAAGCTCCGAAATAGTAATACCATTATTATATGCTGTTACAATTTGGATCCTGCTTAAATCGCTGAAACCAATCAGTGCCATTGGAAGGAGTCTTAACCTGCTGAAAGAAGGTGACTTTAATATTACTATGGTTACAACTGGAAATAAGGATGTTGATAATATTATTGACGTCTATAATTCAATGATTCACCGGTTACGGGAAGAACGGTTATCCGTTAGAGAAAAAAATCATTTTCTTGATTTGCTAATTGAGTCTTCACCTCTCGGGATAGTGATGCTTGACCTTGATGACAGGATAATCGAAATCAATAAGTCAGGTTTAAGATGTCTGGGATTAGCTCAGGGAAGTTTTAACGGTAAGTACTTAAGCGAACTTACGAGCAGCCTTGGGCCTGAAATAGCTAAAATTAATTATGAGGAAAAACAGCTGTTGGTTCTTGCAGACGGACAGAAATATCTTTGTCGTAAGTTATATTTTATGGACCATGGATTTAAACACCCTTTTTATATTATTGAAGAGTTCACTGAGGAGATAAGAAAAGCAGAGAAAGAGGCATACGGGAAACTGATAAGAATGATGGCTCATGAGGTTAATAATACAATAGGGTCAGTAAACTCAATAATGTCAAGTATTCAGTCAAATCCTGAATCGGTTATTGCTTCTGACAGAGAAGATGTTATCAGGATGCTGGGTATCGCTATCCAGCGTAACTATCAGATGAACAGATTTATGCAGAACTTTTCAAATGTTGTTAAACTTCCTCTTCCAGAAAAAGAAAAGATGGATCTTAATGAATCGGTGAAAATAATAATTGAATCTTTTAGTTCTGTTTCAAAGGAGAAGAATGTGGCGATAAATATTCATCTCGATAGCCATTCGCCAATAATTTCTGCCGACCGGAGCCAGATGGAACAAGTCTTTGCAAATATCCTTAAAAACTCAATTGAGGCAGTAGGAGTAAACGGACAAATAAAAGTCTCCACTTCAGGTTCTCCATCCATTGTCAGATTTGAAGATGACGGACCCGGATTATCCAGAGAAGTGTCTGAGAAGATATTCACTCCATTTTTTTCAACCAAACCCGGGGGGCAGGGAATAGGTTTAACCCTTGTTCAGGAGATACTTACAAATCATGGATTTTCATTCAGCATCAGAAACAAAGAAACATCAGGAACTGAGTTCATCATCAGATGCTGACAAAGCTGAAAAAAATGCAAAAGACAAATCTGTTGTCAGCTTGTGGTGGTTGAGTCCGTTATAACGCAAACCAATAAGAGAACTTTATTAAGAATACGTTCTGAGGCGTTATACTAAAAAGATTCTTCATATCGCTTCCATAAGAAAACATCCCGTTTGTATCATTGCTTGTTCTGCCCTGTGACCATACAAGATAAAGTGTCGAACCCGGCAAATATTCCCATCTTATAACAAGGTTTGAACGGAACTGCCTGAAATTGAAATCAGGATTTCCAAAGGAATAGGTTCCTCCATCATAAACATTATAGGTATTTGTTGAAGGATCTAAGGTCAGTTCGGCAGGAGTATAATCATAGAATCTTTGTTTGAATGTACCTGCATCCGGCTGGGTGATTTTCTTAAACGCAGTGTACTTTCCTGCCGAAATAAAAGGTTGACCATAATACTCAACACTTAACTCAGGATTAATAGTATAGTTTAATCTGAAGGTGAAATACAAAGTCTTCTGATCTAATTTACCAAACAGGTAGACAGGATTCGTGCCAGTACCAGTTGTACTGACATATTGCAGTTCAGTGTTTTGTATGCTGTAATCAGGTTCAAAAGAAATTGAAACAGAGTTCGTTGGTCTGTAATAAATTCCGGCCCAATATTCATGCGCCCTGAAGCTAAAAGCATCACCGGAACCATGATAGTTGCCCACATTGAAGGAGAGTTTCTTGGAGTGGTCAGTATTAAGGTTCAAATTAAAACTCTGGTTTCCGGGGATAATAATTGAAGAGCCTCCGCGTAATAATGTTGTAGATATATTCTCGCTCTGCCGGTTGAACTGCCCATTGATCTGCCACTTATTTTTGAACTGAGAATTAAAATTAGTATTGTAGTTTCTTGACAAATGTTGGCCGCCAAAATTAAAGTACATCCAATAGTTTGTATTTAAATATAAATTATTTAATATCCAGAATGGATTTCGAAGATAATAACCCATCCAGTTGCCCTGATAAATTACATCTGAGTATCTCATATAGCCTATATCATTGAACTCAAGTCCGGGTGATCGCACAATAACACATGTCTCAAACTGCAATCTTTTTTTACTTGTTTTTCCAAATTTGATAGTCCCTCCGTAACCTGGAAGCGAAGTGAGGGTTGAATCTACGGAAAGATATTTCGCATCGGGCCTCTGATAATACCTTGCAGATGATGTTTGTGTTTCAGTTATGGATGTAGTGGACCCTTTGACATCACTGAATTCGGCATTTCCTGCTATATACCATGTCCTGTCTTTCCAGGTATGCTGAAAGTCTAATCCGGCTGTATAGGCTGCAGTGTGCAGGAAGTCGAGATTGCTTGATTTTATATCTCTGTTCACTGCTGTAAGCATTGCGCCAAGAATGGTTTGCCCTTTATTGAAATCCTGCTGAACTCTTCCGACAAAATAATTTGTGAGAGGCTCTACGGTCTCTTTTCGTCTTGTCCCTAAACTGTCTATCAATGCATCTTCCCTTGAAGTAAGACTTTCGAGAATTCCTACAGACAGACCTTTCTTTGTTTTTCCTGATAACTTCATTGCTCAAAGAATTGTTGTTGATTCAGGCATTTTCACGTGGACACTGTCTCCAATGGAAGGATAATACTGAGGATATCTTCCAATTCTCCTGGAGTAAAACAGATTATCAGAATACATGTTATGAATTACTATTGTCTGATCTGGCATAAACTGATAAATGTTCTGACCTTCAATAAAAAAAGGACGTTTTTCAGAAAAGTATGATTCAAAAGCGGTAAGATTGACTTCCGATGGATCAGCTTCAACCTGACCAAAATCGGGGTTTATGGTGAAATCAAGTGTAAAATTATTGGAAAGGCCAATCTTCCCGTCCAGCCCGGCTGAGATCTTTGACAATTTTCCTGTGTTAAAGGGATCTCCATTTATTTTTTGAAATCTTTCCGTACGTGCAACTGTGTAGGGCATTAATTCTATCTGATGTTTTGTTTTTACATTATTTATTCCCTGAAGCTCACCGAATAGATGAATTACACCAGGAGACCCCTTCGGAATATATTGCCATTGAGAACGTTCCTGCAAACGATAAATAGCACGTGTAACCTGTAGCCCCCATATCTGTTCATTGTTCTTATCGAAACGGAGCTGACTTAACGGAATTTTCATTTCGGCACACCAACCCTTATCATCAATGGAAGTTTTCATATACCATATCGGATTCCAGTTATCGTCTTCATTATTCCCATCATTGCTTATAGCCGCATCACTTTTAGCGCCGGAAGCAGATGCAGAGAATAAGAAATCAGTCTGTTTGTCAAAGTGGCTGTCAAATTCAATAAATATCATATCTCCGTTGAAATTATCCCTCCGCGACATAATCTTACTGATCTTATCAGGTTCAGTATCATAACAACGAACAAACATATAAAGGTTATCATTATCGTATAGTATTTTAAAAGCTGTCTGCTGAGAGGGAGGTTTATTCTCAACAGGCTGAGATTGAATAAAATCGCTTGCCCAGTCGACGAGATTCCAGCAATCATCATTCATAAGACCATCAATAACAGGGACGGTTTTAGTGAATGCTGTATGATAAGTTCTTTTTACAACGATGGTCGAATCAGTAGAATGAGCATAACTACTTGTAAATAAAAGAATAAATATTTGGCAGAGGAAAATTCTTTTTAAAAAGCTATATTTCATAAGGTTAAATCATTTAAGGAATAATTCAATTAATAGTTAATCATAACTCTGATAACGCTGATCGGGAAGTACGGTTACAAAATACTTTCTAAAGACTTCAAATAAGTTGGAATGATGCTTGCCTTAGAGGCAATTCCATTATCAGAAAATCTTTAATATACGAAGACCAAATATATCATGCCGGATGCCGGTTACGCAAGCCGCAAACCTTATTCGTACTTAAGACTTTTGGCAGGATTAGTTCTGATCGCTGTAACTATCTGTATATTGAACTTCTTCATTCTTCCAGGTATAAAAGGAAACCTTAATCAACATTTGACTTCCTGAAAAAAATATCGCCGCTTATGGTTTCAAGCTTAATCGGATCTCCTCCGTTATTTAGTTTTTCAGCTATTTTTAAAGGAATTCCGCTATGCATCTTATTCGATGCAAGTTCATGGTTCGAATACATACGGCCTGAAATTGTTGAAAAATCGATGTCTGCATGTTTGCCTGCCGGTTCGGTAAGGTCGATATAGCCGCTGATGGATTTTACATTCATCTCAGTGGTTTGACCTGTAATCGTGACATTGGCATTAATTGTCTCAACCGAAAACTTAGTTTTTGCCGGTATATATAGCTGCCAGTAAATGTCAGTCTCATTACAGCAATTCTTTTTTCCCTTGAAATAGTTATCCTTAAAATTTGCTTTGACATAAATTGTTTTGCCTGAATCATCAAATGAGGTTACATATGCATCATTTTCTTTATTTTCATTGATGTTAACAGAAGCTTTTATATAGACTTCATTTTTTTTCCAAGTTTGAATATTTATGGAATCAGCTATCTGAATTTTCAGGGAGAGTGATTCTTTTCCCGTAAAATCCATATGTTTTTCTATTATCTGCTGAGCCTGGATTGGAGCAAAGCATAGCCAAACTACAACTAAAATTATATATGATTTCATTGGAATATTTATTACAAATGTTAGAGTAAATGATTGATATTTAGGAATTTCGGATATCAGATTGATGACTTCGGATTGCATGACCTGAGATAATTCCTAAATCCGCAATCGTCAATCCGAATTCCGCAATCTTCTAGTTTCCCTTCCTCAGATAAATAGTTCCGCTTACAGTACCAATGTTCAATTTAAAACCTCCTCCGTTAAGAGAATAATTCATTTCATTACCACCAACTTTTTTCAGGTTCTTCTGAGATTCTGAAAAATCGAAATCAGAGTATATTGCTCCGGAAACTGTCCTTAATTCCAAATCAGTTGCTGTTTTTACAGGTAATGTAATGTCAATTTCTCCGCTAATTGAATTAATTGAAGATGATTTGGAGGAATTTATGCTGCTGTAAGTTATATTAATATCGCCGCTTATGGTTGAAAGTACAAGTGGGCCGGTCACATTTTTAAGATCAATATTATGACAGCTTTTGATGTCAATCTCATTTTTCATATCTTTAATTGAGATATCATTATTTCTTTCACACCCGCTTGTAATTTCAATTGCCATGTTTTCCGGCACTTTGATCTTATATTCACCACCTCTTGTGAATGGCAGAAGACACGTAATGGTAATCAGGTTGTCAATTTTTTGTACGTCAAGACCAATGCCCGTATTATCAGTTCCGGCTGGAAACACCGGCTTTAAACCCTTGGCCTTAGCAGGAGGTGTAAGATCTTCGGATGTTGATGTGATTATAATATCAGTCCCATTATAACCTTCAATGGGTAATGCATCGCTGAAGTCCTTAAGAATAAGTCTTCCGTCTTTGTTGTTCTGGGTGAGAATTTTGTATTCCTGTGCAGATAAAATACCTGCTGTAAAGAGAATGAACAGTGCTATAATACTTGTTTTCATTGTTTTCATAACATTTTTTATTAAATAATTAACATTCTAATCAGGCAAACCCGGAATCTGCCATGATTTATTTTTAACTGAATTCAATCTTTTTCATTTGTTTCTCAGATAAGAACTCTCAGGCTGTTTTCAGCTACTGCTCTTACCTCCTTTAATGTACTCTTGTTGGCAATAATCTTTTGTATTGGTATCAATGCGCTTTTTTCCTTCCTCTCCATGAGGATATTTATGAGAGTAACCTGGATGATCGGGTCATTCTGTATCTCAAGAGACTTGACAAGTGAGTCGCAGACTGCACGTTGGCCTGCAAACTTTGAAAGAGCATAAGCTGCTGCCATCCGTACATTAACATTTTTATCGTGATTAAGAGTTTTAACCAGGACTTCTATAACATTTTCATCAGGAGTATCAAGATCAGCAACATAACTCACCGCCTGAATTCTGTCGCTTGACGATTCTTCCTTCAGCATTGTGAACATTGTAGCTTTCTTAAGGTCAGAAATTTCCGAATGCAACTGTTTTAATTCATTCGAAGTGTAAGAGCTGTTTAATCCGCCATGGATTAACATACCAATGAATGTTCCACAAATGAGGAGGGCAATCCCTGCAGCGATTCCATACCTGCCAGGATTATACCATGGAATAGATGGTTTTCGAATTGATGAGGTCCTACTTTCCTCATTCTTTTTAATCTGACTATGAAGCATATGGTAAAAATTGATTCGCAACGAATCATCAGGTTTCACCATTTCCTCCTTTGAAATTATATTCAGTACTTCCTGGCTGTCTCTTAATTCATCAAGACATCTTTCACAGGTTTCGAGGTGTCTTTCTATCTCCGTGCATAAACCTTCTTCAAGATTTTTATCGAGATAATCGATCATGTTTTTTTCAACTTCCTCACATTTCATAATTCATCGCTTAAATCTGTTTAAAATATATACCACGGAGCCTCTTTATAGCTCTGTGCATGGCCACTTTGATTGAAGGCACAGATTGATTTATAATGAGTGAAATTTCTTCATATTTTAACCCCTGGTATCTGCTCAGTACTATAATTTCCTTTTGTTCATTGCTTAGAGAAGTAAATGCCTGCTCCAGTCTCACATAATCCTCTTCAGGGAAACCGGAGTTCTCGTCGGTTACCTCTACAGGATAAGAATCGGTTTTCAGGAAGAGCTCTTCAGATCTCTTTTCCTCTTTACAATAATCAACATGAAGATTCCTGGCCATCTGATACATCCATGATTTGACACTTAGTTCGTTTTTATATGAATTCTTATATTTGATCATCCTGTAAAACAGATTTTGAGTAAGATCCTGACTAATGTCTTTGTTCCTTGTAAGCTTAAGAAAAAAGTTATACAACTTTATATGGTACCGTTCAAACAGGACTGACATTTCAGACAGATTTCCATCTTTCACGTGTTGCATTATTACTTCGTCACGAATATCTGCCACTGTTCGACTTTTAGGTTCTCTATATTGATTACTTGTAAAGGTATAAATGGTTACATCGAAAAGCGAAATATTTTATAAAATGCAAAAAAAAAGGCCCATATGATATATGGACCGGTTAAGGATTTCTCAGTGTAACTCAGTGCTTCTCTGTGTCACTCTCCCGCCTAAGCGGGACAAGTTGTGTAAGTTCTTCATTTTTTTAGTTACACAGAGGAGATTCAGTGGGCCACAAAGTCTATTTATTGAAGATTTTTCCAAAAAACATTTTCATATCATTCCATGAATCTTTATCAGCTTCAGCATTATACTCAATAGGCATGTTGAATTTCTTACCTGTTTCCGTGGCATCAGGATTAGTGAATGCATGAGTTGCATTAGCATAGACCTTTACAGTATTGTCAGCGCCGATAGAATCCAGCTGATGTTTGAACTTATCAACATCTTTCTGAGCAACGAACTTATCGCTTCCTCCCTGACAAACCAGAACTTTGGCTTTTAGCAAATTCTTATCAACCGGTGCTCCACCCATTCCGCCGTGAAAACTCACTACTCCTTTCAGATCGGCACCTAGTTTGGCATAATTAAGAGCAGCATATCCGCCAAAGCAATAACCTATTGCTGCTATATTGTTTGGATCGGTCTGTGAATATTCTTTTAATTTCATAAGAGCTGCATCCAGAATGCTTTTTACCTTATTTGGATCTTTATAAAATGGAGTTGTAAATTCCTGTGCTTCAGTTGGATTAATTGCTATTTTACCGTCACCAAAAACATCCGATGCCAATGCAATATAACCCAGCTCAGCCAGTTTGCGTGCCCTCATTCTGGGATAGTCATTCAATCCCCACCATTCAGGTACAATTAAAATGGCGGGTCGTTTTCCCTTTATGTTATCATCATAGGCAATAAATCCTTTATATGTTACGCCATTTACTGAATAGGATACAGTTTCCTCCTTTATTTTTAACGGCAAACTGGCTGATTTGATGATTGAGATGATACCAAACATAATGATGCATATTAAGAAACCTTTATAAAAAAATTGCCTTTTCATGTCTTTCTGTTTTTAATTTGGAAATTTCTTCGATCAGTTTAACAAAAGTTTGCATAAAAAGTTCTATGAGGATAGTTTAATTTATTTTAAGATAGTTTGTTATGGATATATTGAACAATATATTGAAACCGGTTGTTTAATAAATTAAATAATATATGACTATCAGGAATGAATAATAATAGACTAAATCATTTATACGTTCTTCATGTACTCATCCCCCCGACCCCCTTCTCTTGCAGGCAAAAGAAGGGGGAGTGCAATGTTTTGCCCCTCTTTGCGAAGCAGAGAGGGGTTGGGGTGAGTTCATGTTATTAAATAATTGATTTTTTGCTATTTAAAATAACTTATTATTGAAAACCGATACTCATTAAATATTAAAATAAAATCTATGGAAATTACCCAATTTGTACTTGCCTCCAGACCAATCGGATTGCCTTCATCCGGCAATTTCAGAATTGAAAAAAAATCGCTTAATGAACTAAAGGATAACGAAGTATTGTTGAAGTCATGGTACTTTTCTGTTGATCCTTATATGAGGGGACGGATGAACAGTGCAAAGTCTTATGCAGCATCATTTGAAGTGGATCAGCCAATAAAAGGAGCGGTTGTGGCAAAGGTCATCGAAAGTAAAAGTAAATTGTTAATAGCAGGAGATACTGTTGTCGGAATGTTACCATGGGCAACATATTCAGTTGAAAAAACAGAAAATCTAAGAAAAATAGATATTCAGACAATTCCACCTGGCTACTACCTTGGAGTTCTGGGAATGCCTGGTTTTACTGCCTATTTTGGAATGATGGAAATAGGAAAACCCAAAAAAGGAGAGACAGTTGTCGTGTCCGGTGCTGCAGGCGCTGTTGGAATAGTAGCAGGACAAATTGCAAAATTACAGGGAGCAAGAGTTATAGGCATAGCCGGCAGTGATGACAAATGCAGATTATTAAAAGAGCAATTCGGATATGATGAAACAATAAATTATAAAACATCAAAATCAATAAGAAAAGAGTTAGCATCACTTTGCCCTGAAGGCATAGATGTTTACTTTGATAATGTAGGAGGAGAAATCACTGAAGCTGTGGTTGCCAATCTTGATTTTCATGCAAGAATTGCTTTATGCGGACAAATTTCACAATATAACAATACAAAACCTTCAGTAGGCTATTCNNCACATCTTACTCAATGGTTAAAGGATGGAAAGCTCAAGTACGCTGAAACAATTATTGAAGGTTTCGATAAACTGCCTGATGCATTTCTTGGTCTTTTCAGTGGTAATAATCAGGGCAAAATGCTGGTAAAAACAGAATAACGCTTGGCAAATCAATGACCAAAGGGAATCATTAATATACTATGAGATTCCTCGCTGCGCTCGGAATGATATGATAATTAGATGGTTACTAGGGTAAAAATGGCGATTCGCAAGGTTAGTCATCATTTTATGCTCGATCATCTGATAATCGCCACTTTTTCCCTTATGCCCTCAATCAGATTTGTCATCCCGAGCGTCAGCATGGGATCTCTTTCTCAATAAATCAACTACTTTGAATACATCCTGATTTTCCATGCAACTTTCCCGCCAAACGGATCAGTTTCAAATGCGAAACTTCCATTGATTCATTGCACCTTATGAATACAGGGTAGATATCATGTATGGATTGAAGGTATTTGACTAATCATCCAGTCTTATCATTTCAGTCGGAATGTTACGGTTCAGAATTGAAATTCGCTGCCGTCCGCTGAAGTTAATACCTCTTTCTGAAAAAGTCTGAAGAAGAGTTTGAAGCGCTTTTTCAGGAGTATTATTGTTTTTGCTCAGATGGGCCAGGCAGATATTGCGGAGGTCGTCATTAATAATATCTGCCAGAAAAACCGATGTTTGATGATTCCCCAGATGTCCATTATCTGATTTTATTCTTGCTTTTAAATAGTATGGATATTTCCCATTCTCCAACATCTGTTCATCGTAATTTGATTCTATTACGAGTAAGTTAGCTTTTTTCAGATATGGAGCAGCTGTCTGGCATATATGTCCGAGGTCGGTAGCAATAGTTATTTTCTTATCACCGGCGCAGATATGGAAACCAATCGTTTCAGGAGCATCATGATAAACCGGAAATGCCTCGATATCAAAACCTGCCAGATGGAACTTTTGTTGTAAGCCAATTTCACGAATACAATCCCTTGATATTTTCTTTTTGGGAGAAAGAATACTCTCCCAGATTGTAAGAGTAGTGAAAGCAGGAAGGCTGTTTTTTCTGGTAAGTACTTCCAATCCTCGGATATGATCTATATGATTGTGTGTTATCAGGACACCCATAATACTCTGCATGGAAATTCCGATGTCCTTGAGAAACTTACGTATCGAAGTTGCTGAAATTCCGGCATCTATCAATATACCATGGAACTCATTTCCAAGGTAATAACAATTTCCACTGCTCCCGCTGCTAAGGCTGCAAAAATTCAATTTCATCTATATTATGTTTATTGGAGTCAATGGTTTGTAGCATTATAAAACAATAACTCTATTAATTCATCATTAAAATAAATAATTCATTACCAGGTTATTGGCTATTACCGGCACGATTATTTTCCGATACAAAAATTCCTGAAAATATTACCTAGTATCTCGTCTGATGTTATCTCACCGGTAATCTCCCCTAGGTAATGAATAGCCTGCCGGATATCCATTGCAATAAGGTCTTCGGGGATCTGATCCTCTAGACCTGCAATCACTCTTCCAAGGCTTTCTGAAACGCGAACAAGTGCTTCATAATGTCTTATATTTGTGATTATTACATCATCTGAACTCAACTTATCCTTCATAACAACTTGACCCAGATTCAACCTTAACTCATCAAGTCCTGATTTCTCTTTAGCTGAAATAAAAAGAAGTCCGTCATTGTCTTCCAGTATAATCTTGCCCTTAAGTTCGTCCTGACGATTATCTGATACTGTATCAGTTTTGTTTATGAGTATAATCAATCTCTTATCTGAATCCCTGATCATATCTCTGATAGACCGGGCACGTTTATTGATGGATTCAGCCGAATCGATTATTTCATCAATCAAAAGTATTACCGAGGCCTGGTTTATCTTCTCATGGGTTTTTTTGATTCCCATAACCTCAATTATGTCTGATGTTTCCCGAAGTCCTGCAGTATCAATAAATCTGTATTCAATACCATCAATCACAATGGTGTCTTCAATAGTATCGCGTGTAGTTCCCGGGATTTCTGATACTATCGCTCTTTCTTCCATCAGGAGAGCATTTAACAATGTTGATTTACCTGAATTTGGTTTTCCTACAATGGCAACAGGAATACCATTCTTCAACGCATTACCAAGCTTAAAAGAATTTGCCAGTCTGTCTGCAATATCCTTAACTTTTAAAATTATTGCCTTAAGCTTTTCCCTGTCAGCAAATTCGACATCTTCCTCGCCAAAATCCAGTTCAAGTTCAATTAAAGAAGCAAAATTAAGCAACTCGGATCTTAACCTGCATATCTCTGCCGAAAAACCCCCGCGCATCTGATTTAATGCTATTTTGTGAGATGAACTTGTTTTTGAGGCTATTATGTCAGCAACTGCTTCAGCCTGGGAAAGATCCAATTTACCATTAAAGAAGGCTCTCTGGGTGAATTCCCCTGGTTTTGCCGGGATGGCGCCACTATTGATTAATAATTCAAGAATTTTCCTGACAATGAATGGAGAAGCATGACATGAAATTTCAGCTGAATTTTCGCCGGTGTAGGAGTGAGGCGCCCTGAAAACAGTCAGAAGTACTTCATCAATAACTTCATCGCCCGAACGTATTTCTCCTAATACAACTGTAAAACCTTTTAGATCAACAAGCTTAATATTTCTGTCTGAAGGATAAAAGATTTTATCACAGATATTAAGACTCTGCGAACCGCTTATTCTTATTACAGCGATAGCTCCCCCAATAGCAGTTGCAGGTGCACATATAGTTTCTTCCGGCCTGAACATTTAATAAAATCCGATTGGTAGCAAATGTATGAAACTTAATTGAAAAAAGGGGTGAGGTGTGATGAGTGAGGTGTGAGGTGAACCTATAATAATTAATTGTGATAATTATCATTTCTGTTTAACGATTAACAAAGAATTATTCGGTATTTTTGAGAGTATTATTGAGAAATCATTAAATAGCTGCAAATTATGAGTGTGCTGTTAAATAAAGCCTCAAAAGTCATTGTTCAGGGATTCACCGGAAGTGAAGGAACTTTCCATGCAACACAAATGATAGAATATGGTACTAATGTGGTAGGAGGTGTTACACCGGGCAAGGGAGGCCAGATTCACCTCGGTTTGCCTGTTTTCAATACAATGAGAGAAGCCGTTGCCAAGACTTCAGCCGATGTCTCAGTAATCTTTGTACCTCCAGCAGTCGGAGCCGATGCAATTATGGAAGCAGCAAATGCTGGTATAAAACTTATTGTTGCCATAACAGAAGGAATTCCGGTATCTGATATGGTAATGGTAAAAGAGTATCTCAAATCATTTCCTTGCCGGCTGATCGGACCTAATTGTCCGGGAATTATTACGCCCGGCGAATCTAAAGTAGGTATAATGCCCGGATTCATTCACAGAAAAGGGAGCATAGGCATAATTTCACGTTCGGGCACGCTGGCCTATGAGGCTGTAGACCA
>PMNJ01000312.1 GCA_003162595.1 Bacteroidales bacterium
TGCAAAAATGATCCAGTAAATCAAAGCGAAAATGAGTGACCCTATGAAATAGGCAAGAATCCTTAGCAATAAAGCCTTTATGCCAAGTCTTATTTTATCAAAACTCAGAGAATCGGGATCAAACTTATATTTTGTCGGTGTCATATTGTGCAAAGATAATCAATTCTGAAAAAAAAGAAACTCACTATCCAATATGGACATTAAGATGACAGTACTTGAATGGTGAGGAAGATTATCTTAATTTTGATTTAGATTCGAATGCCTGGATCATATCGTTATATTCATCAGCATTGACATCATTATTAAAGAAATTAACAGGATTCTTATGTGCTCCGAATTGCTCAACCTGATAATGAAGATGAGGGCCTGAAGACAAACCGCTGCTTCCGCTGATTCCTATAAGGTCGCCTCTTTTAACGCTCTGGCCTTTAACAACTTTAATATCACTAAGATGACCATAAACAGTCTGAAGACCATAGCCATGATCGATTACGATGCAATTTCCGAATCCTCCAGGGTTCCAGCCCGATTCAATAACTGAACCGTCTCCCGTGGCGTAAACATCAGTTCCATAAGGCACATCAAAATCCTGTCCGTTATGCATCCGCGGGATACCCAGTACCGGGTGAATTGTCCGCCACTTGTATCCGTCACCGAGTCTGAATTTCACATTCACCGGACTAATTCCCGGGAAATGATCAATCTCTCGTTTCCATTCAGCACTTCTTTCAGCGATGGTCTTAAACGATTCGTTCTGAACAGTCGCCATGCTTTTTATCTCATCAATCTTTGATTTATATTCAATAAGAATATCTGAGTTCAGATAGCCTTTAAGATCGCCATATCTGTCTACCCCTCCATATCCGGCTTTTCTGTATGATTCCGGAACACTGTCCATGTCAAGTATCGGCCGGTATCGTTTGTCATCAGAGAGTCTGAAACTGTTAAGAGCAGCAATTGAATTATCAAGCTCCCGTCCGATAAGTGTATATTGAAGTTTCAGATTTTCGATCTGCTGACTAAGCACTTTCTCTTTGGGAGAACCAAACACATTCTCGATAAAGGTTCCATACAGTGTTGCTAAAATTAGTGCCCCGGCAAACCATAAAAGAATATGTAAAAACTTCTTCTTCCACGGCAGCCTGATCTGTTTAAACTGCAGATCAGACAAATCGAGCACGTATTTCCGGTTCCTTAACAACAGGTAGAGGTTTTTTTTAATTTTGTTTTGCAATATGACAAATCTAAATCAAATAAACTAATTTTACAAGCTAAATTTGAAGAATGATTATTTAACACTCTGATAGATGTTTAACGTATATCAGATAAAAAATGTTACATTTTCTTCAAAATGATTATTGAAACCTGATTCGTTTTTACAAAAACCTGAATAGCATGGATTCACATGAACTGAGGCAGTTGTTTTTTGAGTTTTTCAAGTCTAAAGGTCATGTTATTGTGCCTTCAGCTCCAATGGTAATTAAAAACGATCCAACGCTTATGTTTACCAATGCCGGGATGAACCAGTTTAAAGACATATTCCTGGGGAACAGTCTGCCGGCAAACAAAAGAGTTGCAAACTCACAGAAATGTTTAAGAGTATCCGGAAAACATAATGATCTTGAGGAAGTCGGGCATGATACCTACCACCATACAATGTTTGAAATGCTTGGTAACTGGTCGTTTGGCGACTATTTTAAAAAAGAGGCAATCGGGTGGGGATGGGAATTGCTGGTGAAAAGACTCGGTATTCCTGAGGACCGGCTATATGCAACAATATTTGAAGGCAGTCCTGAAGATAAGGTACCGCGTGATGATGAAGCTTTTACCTATTGGGAAAATTGTTTTACAAAACCGGAAGGAAGGATAATTGAAGGATCAAAAAAGGATAACTTCTGGGAAATGGGAGAAACAGGCCCATGTGGCCCCTGTTCGGAGATCCACGTTGACATCCGTGATGATAAAGAGAGAAAAAAAATTCCCGGGAAAGATCTTGTCAATAAAGGGCATCCCCAGGTAATTGAAATATGGAACCTTGTCTTTATTCAGTATAACCGGCGTAATAACGGAGTCCTGGAACAACTTCCCTCCCGGCATATTGATACAGGCATGGGATTCGAGAGGCTCTGTATGGTTGTCCAGGGTAAAAAATCGAATTATGAGACTGATATATTTCAGGATATTATCAGGGAAATTTCTTCAATTACCGGCAAAGCTTATGGGATTAATGAAAAATGGGATATCGCATTGCGGGTTGTCGCCGATCATCTCAGAGCGGTTTCATTCTCAATAGCTGATGGCCAGCTTCCTTCAAATAATAAAGCCGGCTATGTTATAAGAAGAATCCTCCGTCGTGCTGTCAGGTACGGTTATAATAACCTCGGTATGGAGGAACCATTTATTTTTAGGCTGGTCCCTGTCCTGGCTGCAACCATGGGTGACCAGTATCCTGAACTTCAATCAGGTAATGAGCAGATTGCAAAAATTATCTTTGAAGAAGAAACTGCTTTTCTTAAAACTCTTGGCAAAGGGTTGAAAATGATTGAAAGGACTATTACTGATCTCAGAAAAACAAATAAGAATGTGCTTCCGGGAAAAGTAGCCTTTGAAATGTACGATACCTTCGGGTTTCCTGTTGACCTTACACAACTTATTCTTAAAGAGAATGATATACATCTCGATCTGATAGGTTTTGAAGAAGAGATGAAAAACCAGAAAAACAGGTCTCGTGAGGATGCCTCTGTTGAAAAAGAAGATTGGAAAACTTTAAGAGAAACTGACGGAACTGAATTCACCGGTTACAGGCAGACTGAAGATGAAGTTGTTATAACAAAATACCGGAGCGTTAAAGTTAAAGGTAAGGAGAGCTTCCAGCTAGTTTTTAATAAAACTCCTTTCTATGCTGAAGCCGGTGGTCAGACAGGAGATACCGGCTTTATATTATCAGGGAAGGAAAAAATTCTAATAACGGACACTGTTAAAGAGAATAACCTGATAATACATATTGCTGGTAGGTTGCCGTCTGACCTTTCCGCAGTTTTCAAAGCAACAGTCGATTTTGAAAAACGTCTTATGACCGCAAATAATCATACGGCTACTCACCTCATTCATTTTGCATTACGTTCTGTTCTTGGAAAACATGTGGAACAAAAAGGCTCACTGGTAACTCCCGATCGTCTTCGTTTTGACTTCAGTCATTTCAGCAAGATGAGTAAGGAGGAATTAACCAGGGTTGAAGAACTTGTAAACCAGATGGTCCGGGAAAATCATAGAGGGAAGATAACTGAAGGAGTTTCAATGGAAAGTGCCAAATCGATGGGCGCTATGGCTCTCTTTGGCGAAAAATACGGTGATCGTGTCAGAGTGGTTGAATTTGGGAAATCGATTGAGCTGTGCGGGGGAACACATGTCGACGCAACAGGGAGCATCGGAATTGTGAAGATTGTGTCAGAAGGAGCTGTGGCAGCCGGAATAAGGAGAATCGAAGCTGTGACTGCTGCAAAAGCCGAGGAATATATTAATGACAGACTGAAAACAGTTGATGAGATAGCCACACTTCTCAAGAGCACCGGGAGTATAACTAGAAGCGTCGAAAAACTTATGGCTGAAAATAACTCACTTAAGAAGAGTGTAGAGAAATTCCAGGCTCAATCCGCTGCTCTCAGGTTGAAAGAAATGGTTGATAAGGCTGTTAAAATTAATGATATAACTTTTGTCTCCGGCCAGATTGAAACGGATTCAGCTGACGTAATGAAGAATATAGCCTATCAGTTAAGAACATCCTCAGACAATACCGTAATGGTCATCGGATCAGTGAATGCCGGGAAAGCAAATATTCTGGTCGCAGTAAGCGACGATCTTGTCAATGGAAGAAATATCAGTGCAGTTGAAATTATCAGGGAAATTTCAGGTGAAATTAACGGAGGAGGAGGAGGGCAACCTTTTCTTGCCACTGCAGGAGGAAAGAATCCTGAAGGCATGCAACGTGCTATCAAAAAAGCAGC
>PMNJ01000208.1 GCA_003162595.1 Bacteroidales bacterium
CTAGAAAGCATCGAGAAATGCTATCCGAAAGCTGGCAACGGGCGGCAGCCGATACCGCTAGAAAGGATGCTTCGGATATATTTTATGCAGCAATGGTATGGGTTATCCGACCCGGCGATGGAAGATGCGCTTTACGATATTGCGTCGCTAAGGCGGTTTGCTGATATCGACATTGAAAGGGACGTGATACCAGATGAGACCACGATACTGCATTTCCGGCACTTATTGGAAAAGTACGAACTCACCAGGGAGATATTTGAGAAGACGAAGCGATACCTTGCAGAAAAAAGCTTACTCGTAAAAGCAGGGACAATCGTTGACGCCACGATAAGCAATGCACCGACTTCGACCAAGAACCAGGATCGGACTCGAGACCCGGAGATGCATCAGACCAAGAAGGGCAATCAATGGTACTTTGGTATGAAGGCGCACGTGGGCACGGATACAGGTAAAGGCCTGGTACATAGCATCGTGGTAACGGATGCATCGGTTCACGATTCGCAGGTGATGGACGAGCTTTTACACGGAGAGGAAAAATTCGTTTACGGTGATAGCGCTTACAACGGTGAAAAAAGGAAAGCGGAGTACGAAGCCAGGGGTATCAAGTGGTATGTCAATCGCAAAGGTTGTAGATATTACCAGCTCAGTCCCGAAGACGAAGAGTATAATCACAAGCAAAGCCAGACACTTGCTAAAGTCGAGCATGTATTTCTGGTAGTGAAACACTTATGGCGTTATCAGAAAGTGAGATACAAGGGTTTGTTGAAAAACTCAACTCAAGTATTTAGCCTGTTCGCGCTGGCCAACTTGTACCTGGTCAGAAATGATTTATTAATGGCAAGGGGGTAGTGTGTACAAACGACCAAAAACCCTGAAAACAACCCCAAGAAAGGGTGATATTAATGACTTGAAATAACCTTACTTCGTCTTCTTAAGCCGCTGTTTCTTTAAAGTTTATCCCTGAAACGATGTTGCAAATGCGTCATAATACTTGTTCAGAGATTCCAATATATTTGTGATTGTAAAGTCCTTTCCGCACCACAGGGCGTTGACCCTGTGGGTGGGGAACTCGTAAACCCTGTGGTCTTGCCACAGGGTTTTTAAAACAAATAAAAATTTAACCACAAAATTCTACCCATTGATATTTTTTGTAACACGCAGTAGAATCATAACATAAGTATTCAAGAAAACTTCAGTTAATTCATTGATTTTATTATTTAGGAGGCGAGGATGGAATCTAAAATAAACCGTACTGCTGACAGCGGGAAAGGCACTATCGTCCAGGACAAAGATGAATATCGGGAAGCGATAAAAAAGCAGCTTAACAATGAAGTCAAGAAAATTTACGACCTCGAAATGCAAAATGCCGCTCAGGAATTGATAGAAGAGCATAAGAAAGCGATAAGGGAGGTAGTGGAGGAATATAGGAGTGCCATCCGCCAAATTGTTGAGGAAGAGAAAGANNGGAATACTTATTGTACTGGGTTGTATCGTAATAGGGTCATTGGTGGGACTCTTGCTGTTACATCTATTACGTCAGAAAAAAGAAAAGAAAACTTCTCTTTTAAATCAAGAAGCGAAATCCATCAAACCTAAAAACACAGAAGTTACTATTGCCACAACGTTTAATAACGGAATAGCCGGATCAAACGGGCATGAAGACCCGCTTGAAATTTTATTAAAAAATCATAAAAATGGCATCGTCGCGGAAAAAGTAACGCGACCTAATGCGGCTGATATTCCAAGTGCCCTCGAGATTGCCAGTCAGAAGAATACANNGGCAGGAAATGAAAATCAGAAACCTCTTGAACCACCTGTTTTAAAAGAACCGGTGGCTGTCAATCAAAAGGGTACTCTTTTAGAAGGGGAGCCTGAAAAAACCACGGCGCCCGGTATTCTGCAGAAATCAGAAATTTTAATTGATAAAACTGCTCCGGTAGAGGAAAAACGAAAGAAGGTCTTCAAATCATCTGTTTCTAAAAAATCGGAATTCGTAATCCGAAAGAACACGCCCGCCGTTAAAGATAAAAAAACAGACACGAAACCATTGGTACAGGAACCCACAAATAACGAGCCAAAGATTGCACCGGCAGTAGAAAAACGGCAAGGTCCTTTAAAATCGGATTTAATTATTGAAATAGAAGCTAATCTGGTAATTGCCAGCAAGCCTTGGTCGGATAAATTGATCTCATTTCATACTAAATGCTGGGATAGCAAACATGGTGAATCCGATTTGTTTCTTAATACACATTATCAAGAATTGATTCAATTGTATGTTGATATCGGCTTAGCGAACAATATTGCCTGGCTGGCGACGGAGATTAACCACCGGAGCAAAGAATTGGATGAGAGTTACATCAAATTATGCTCCAATATTGTATATACTATCAAAAGAATACTGCTCTGACGGGATTCTTTCCGTCGATGAACTTGATCTACTCTCAAACCGCTTACTTCTTTCGCCAGTGGGAGTAGTTTAGTCATTGATTGTGATCTCTATTTTCCTGCAATTATTCCAGCTAATAACACCGGATGATATAAAAGGGATGCCCTAGAAGATACGCGATATCCTTATAGAACATATTTATTAGAATCATCCTGAA
>PMNJ01000124.1 GCA_003162595.1 Bacteroidales bacterium
TATCACACACTCCCTGTTTTTCATGAGAGCTTCATAAGAGTAATTCCATGCCCCAGTCACCAGGGCAAACTGCGGAGTGAAATCCATAACCATATGCCACGAAATCGTCATAATATTATTTCGCCCCCCGCAGGTTGTGGTAACCAGAACAACCGGGCCCGGTTCCAGCAGCATAAATGCTTTGTTTAATGATAGTTCCTGCATTTTATAAACTTAAAAAATGCATTTTAGTCAATGCTAAGTTAAACATTTGTAAGGAACTATTTATGTTTTTCAGGAACCTGCACAGCGGTAATAGGACTTAAATAGATGATCTAAAATTTTTAGTTGTGGAATTAGTGAACATTTAAATAAACCAATTGTCTATTTAGAATCAATCTAATTAACAAAAAGTATCACCTCTTCCTAGTTAAATGAATAATTGTTACGCAAAGTCAATAAGATCAGTATTTTATCTATATTAAAAGAAAGGAGTTATTATGAAATACATTATGAAAGTTAAGATGGCGTCAGGTGAAGACGGCAACAAGCTATTGAAGGATCCTCTATTTGGTAAGAAAATGCAAGATCTTCTGGCAGAAGTGAAAGCTGAAGCAGCCTATTTCACAACTATTTGTGGACACAGGGGTGCCTATGTTATAATTAATATGGACGATGCATCACAAATTCCAGCAATAGCTGAACCTTTTTTCCTGTGGCTAAAGGCAGAGATTGAATTCTATCCTGTTATGACACCAGCAGATCTAGGCAAAGCAGGTCCCGCTATCGAAGCAGCCAATAAAAAATGGGGGGGATAATTTCAGCTTTTTTTCATCAGGAATAATGAAAAGGGGTACCATTAAAGGAGTTCCCCTTTTTCTTGATTTCAGCGTCAAAATTGTTGCATTCTGCTTCTAAGGTTTAATTTTCAATAATCATTTTATTTCATGGGTACCTCCATGAGCAAAAATTCAGCATCTGTATCAGCCTTCAAAGATAATTTTTCAACATCCCAGATCCCGAATCCATCGCGGGAATTCAATTCCTGGTTGTTTATTGTTATATCACCGCTAAGGATGAAAGCATAAACCCCGTCTCCTTTTGCTTTGATATTGTAATCTGCGCTGAACCCTTTATCAAATTGACCGAGATGAAACCATGCTTTTTGATAAATCCAGACTCCGGCAGCATTGGGATCAGGAGAAAGAATCTGCTGTAATTTGTTATGCCGGTCAGAGCGGTTTAATGTTACCTGACCGTACCGGGGCTTTACATCCCTCAGATTTGGAATAACCCATATCTGAAGAAACTTCACAGGTTTATCTTTATTCTTGTTATATTCACTATGTGTGATTCCGGTCCCCGCACTCATAACCTGTATATCGCCATGCTTAATTACCGATACATTCCCCATGCTGTCTTTGTGTTCCAGATCGCCTTCAAGAGGGATTGAAATAATTTCCATGTTATCGTGAGGATGAGTGCCGAATCCTTTTCCGGCAGCTACAAAATCATCATTCAGTACACGGAGCATTCCGAACTGGACTCTATCAGGATCATAGTAATCAGCAAAACTGAAAGTATGCCTGCTGTGAAGCCAGCCATGATCTGCATCACCCCGTGTTTCAGCTTTATGTAAAATTGAATTTGCCATAATAATAGTTTTTATAATCGGGCCATGGAAAAAACTATATACCTCCAGGTCGCCTGAAATTCTCTTCAAAAACATTTAACAATCTTTTAAAGGTTATGTTTAGAGTACGCCCTGTGTTAGACAGAAGATATGTCAATGTTTTGTTAATCGGGGATTAACTTTAGTTTTGAATACTATTTATCCTCTTTTGGATTAACATAACACTGGATAAGCCAGACTCAGCTTATTTCATATTACTAATTCTCCAATGCTGCTGCTTCCTTAACAACCGATAAATTGTGTATGGCTTTCATTGCTATATCCGGATCAGTTGATTTTGCAAGTTGATCAAGAAGTTCAGTAGCCTTTTCCCAGTTCCTGAGTTTTATATAGAGATTGGATTCTTTAAAAACCTTGCCAGCATAGATTGTTCTTGATTCCTGAACCGTTCTGGGGTAGAACTTACTTACATACTCCTGCCCGGCCTTAAATGAAAGAGTTTGAAGTGGTCCCTTTATTTCGGCAAACGATGGTTTTATAGTTATAAGAGCCGACAGAGCTGTGTTGGATTCAAATAAAGAAGATTCCTCCATCTTACTGCGCTTAAGAAGATCTCCTGTTACCGAATAAAGAGATAAATAAAACCTGGTATGTAAGTAAAAGTTCTTTATTTTTTCTTTGTGATCACCATCATAGTTAACTACTGTTTCCCAATCGACAAAAATATTCACTGAATCAAGTGTCAGCAGCATGTTGGAATTATGGCGTTTACAAATTGCAAGAATAGAATCTTTGGGCAGAATAGCTGTCAGTTGACCCGTCGTGATATCCTTTTTCAAAGAGTCACCGCATAAAAAACCGAATGATCCATTTCTTGAAAATGATGAAGATAATCCCTCAGTAAATTTCATTATTCCTGTATGGAATGTATTCTCGCGCTTCTCCTTTACAATAGCAGGCGATGTATAGTCGAAAAGGTTGACAAGGACAATTTTGTAAGGGGTTTTTTTGAGATCTATTTCCGGATCATAGGTCTTCTGAACAAGTATAAGACTGGTACATGAGGAGAGTGAAAGTAATATTACAATCGCGTACTTAATTGAGGTAAATGTTTTCATTTTTTGATTTTGTGTTTGAATTTTAAAATTAGCACCCCGGGCAAATTAAAGTATATCAGTGTGATTCCGAAGATCCATTACAGATCTGATTATAAACTTCTGCAAGTATCATGAAGTATTTAAACCCGGCAAGATCGGGGTTCTTTTCAATCTCCTGCCCGATCACCTTACAATCTCCAAACAGGACCGGGAATATTTTGTCATAATTCTTCTTATCGACCTCGAAGAGTTTTCCTTTATCCTTGCTGACAAGATAACTTGAGTAAACTGACCTGCCTTCGATAATCATGCTGGATATTTTATATGAAGGCCCAATGGATAGTTCTTCCCCCGGAATGAAACTGAAATAAATACCGTTTATTTTTAATGATTTTGCATCAAGACCGGAAGACATTACCTGGATACTTCTATGCTGAAAAATCTTTATTCGCCCATCCAGGAACCTGTACATAAATACAGGCATCCCTTTTTTCAATGACAGTGTGCTTTCATAATTTTCATTTTCCGGGTTTTCAGGAGTATTAAGAGTATTTATTTCCCTCATAGTATAATGCCCGAAACCGCCAATATCTCCGGCGTTAAATATCTTGCTGTTTCCGTTTTTCGAGGTGAACATTATCTCAGCCAGGTTATTCTCAATATATTTGATTCTCCACTTTACCAATCCCTTAAGGGTATCACCGTTACTGAGGAGTACATAACCATAGACTGCTCCCGCGGGAGGAATACCGGCATACTGCGATGATAATTTCGACGGCATTCCGATAGCAATCATTATCAGAATCACGATACATAGCGATCTATTACTCTTTTTCATACTATTGCTATTTGAAGTTAAGTTGACTAATCGATGATCAATTTTTGCTAAAACCTGAGTTTTTAATAATAAATCTTATGAAAGCTATACCACAGAGATTGTAAAGTCAATTTTATTCCCCCTCATTAGGATTTACCTGTATTATTTTAATTCACATTAAAAGTTAAAGTGAAAAACTGAAATAGAACAACAAGGCATCCTGCTGCCATCATCAGTATTGAATTCCTTATTCTTTGCGAGCGTCCTTCCTGTAACTCTTTGAAAAGGCAATATATAAGCCGATGGCAATATGGTAGTTTTCAAAGTGTAAGTCAGGATTATTAAAATAACTTGCAGTTGAGGCCTGGATCTGCAATTTTACATATTTCCATCCGCCACGGATAGTGATTGCCGGTTCCAAAAAAAAATGAACATCATTTGAAAGATTATTAAGTCTGTTATACTCATCTATGTTCCCTGAAATCTGATTATTTATATCGTGAAAAGATAGAATGCATATGCGGGTCGATGCAGCTATATCAAATGGTTTAAATGTAAAGCCAAAGGAAGGCTGGACAAATATTTTTGTAAATGATAAATCAGATACACCACCATCAGAGTTGTATGGTGCAGTGCTGGTGTAAAACGGATTCATGTAATGATGATGCTGATTACTTCCTCCAATGCCTCCGTAAATTTCAAACACTCCGTATTTATTTATTGGTTCGAAATATCCTATGGCACCGTCGAGGTAATTTCCTTTGGCCCAATTCGCATTATCTGAAATATTTCCTCCCCTGGCAGACATAAAATTTGCCATAATGCCAATATGATCAGTGATTGAATATGCAGTCTGAACTTCGGTACAAACTGATTCTTCTCCCCCTGCGCGCATTCCTGATAAACGATACTCATTCTTTTCTCTGAATAGTGGAACATTCTGTGTACTTGGAACGTAATAATAATGAGTGCAACTGCATAACAAGACTGAAAGGAATAAAAATGCTTCGGCTTGTTTTTTCATAGTTTCAGGGTGTTAATTCTTTTTCTTTGAAATGAAATTCAATAATTGGGCCAAACATTATAAATATCATATAAACAGCTATTTACAATACAAGTAAGACAGAAGCGAACTAATTACTGTAGTATTGTAGGACAACTCTTTGTTTCAAAATGCTACATTAATTATTTCCAGACTACTGAAACTTTTCTGTGTTTCGTTTTTTTAATTAGTCTAAATAAACACAGTTAATTATGAAAAATTCATTTAGCTCAATAAACAGATTATTAATTGGAGCCATCGTACTTCTTCCTCTTTTAAGCATATCATACAGTTGCACAAAAAGTTCAACAACCTACCCCAATACCTCAGATGGAACATTCAGCTATACGTTTGACACTGACGGCACATTTACATACCATTGCAAAGTACATCCCATAATGACTTCCTCGGTTATTGTTAAATTACATACAACAGGTTATTGATCCAAATTTCCCCTGTGGCAATTATTGTCTGAAGAAACAGGGGTAACCTACTTAACCAATGAAGTAGAACTTTCCTCCATTGCCCCACAACACATCATTCATGGAATAAATTCTTTGTTGTTATGTGATTTCGGTTATCTTTAAATCAAAAATGCCAATCCAAAAAACAATAGCCGGAATCAATACTCGTTCGTTGATCTTTGGGCTTATTATTCCTTTAATATTCAATTGCATAGCATCCTGCAGGGATCGCCCTGCCTCAAAGAGAGAACTGACTTCTTCCGGATTATCAGATTCAACCAGAGAGATTGGGACTCCGGATGAATACCAACCGGTTAATACTCTGCTGGTTTTACCTAAAAATCCGGGTCCGGGTGAACCATTCCGAATTTTGGCGACAGGAGGCGAAAATATAGGAAAAGCGAAGATCATCGTCAGCGGTCCATCGGGTAGTTTAGAATCTCAGAAAAGCAAAATGGGTGCTGAGTTGCCTTTTTGGCGGATTGATGATTTTACAGGAAGCTCTGCCGGTAAATATAAAGTTACTTTGATTGAGGGAAAAAAGAATGTGAGCAGTCTTGAGTTTATAATTTCTTCCAGGGAAGAGACTCCTCCGACCGGTGTAGTATGGAAGACTCTCCGTGGGTGGGACAGCGGAATGGAGACAATCTATTCTGCCTGGATCAACGCTTTGTTTCAAGGTTGCGATGAGAACTCTTCCTGGTCCGCACTCAACGAGGTAACACAAAATCAAAATCAGAATTTCCTTTACAACTACCTCTCCCTTGGGGAAGATGTCCCTGATGGGAAAAACAAGGTCATAATGCAACCTGATTGTGCTGATAATCCATTTTGCCTGAGGGCATACTTTGCCTGGAAAATGGGCCTCCCATTTGGTTACCATTTGTGTGACAGGGGCTACGTCGGTCGCAATCCCAAAGCAGGCAAATGGATCACAAATGAATCTTCCGGTTCGAAAACCAATCCGGCTCTGGCATTCAATTCCTTTCTCAGAAGGGTGATGGATGGTGTCCATTCAGGTACAGCCCGGACTGCTCTGGATGATGAAAATTCCGATTATTATCCCGTCTCACTTGAGCGTGGAGTCTTGCGTCCAGGCATTGTTTATGCCGATCCGTACGGACATACTTTGATCCTCGTTGGCTGGGTTCCACAGGTCCATGACCATCCCGGATTACTTCTTTCGGTAGATGCCCAACCCGACGGGACGGTAGGAATCAAGCGCTTCTGGAAAGGGAATTTTTTGTTTAACACATCCGGAGTTGTAGGGGAACCCGGTTTTAAAGCTTTCCGTCCCATCTCGGTGCATAACGGTGTGCAATCCCTGATGCAAAACAAATCGCTTACCGCATCAGCAGGGTTTGTTCCCTTTTCCCTTCAGCAGAGAAAGATGAAAACCGATGTGTTCTATCATACTATGGAAAGATTAATCAACCCGAAGCCGCTGGACCCTGAAGCTGAGTTGGTCGATCTGATCGAGGCGATTCATGAACAGTTAAAGGTACGTGTCACCTCGGTAGCTAATGGCGAAGCTTATCTCAAATCACATCCGGGTGCTGTGATTCCGATACCTTCAAGTGCTGCCGGAATTTTTCAGGCCGGAGGTCAATGGGAAGACTTTTCAACTCCTAACCGCGATTTAAGGCTTTTAATTGCTATGGATGCGGTGCTCGATTTCCCGGACCAGGTTGTCCGATCACCGGAGGATTTTAATATTTCCAAACTGGCCTCTCCGGAGCAGGTTAAGAAAAAGCTTCAGTCGGTCCTCGATCAAAAGGTTTCCGAACTCTCGATCAGTTATACCCGTACAGATGGTTCTTTACAAAAACTGACTNNATCGAAATCCGCTGGGGGGCGCCTGAAAACAGCCTCGAACGGGCTACGTGTCATCGCCATGCATCTCCAAAACAGATGGAAACAATGCTCTCGGTACGGACATGGTTCCATAAACGGCTGCATCCGCCAACTTAACAACTTACTGATTAAAATATATTTTCAGAAATCGGACAAATCGTCTTATTTCGACCCAGCATCCTTTTTTAGCAGGCTAAGGTTTCTGCCAGCCAATATCATTAAATTCATTATATGACAAACATCTTACAATTTCTACTTAATTTTTTCCACCTTTGGCAACAAATTGCATATTTCGATGAAAAAAAATATTCTCTTCATTTTAGCATGTTCATTTGCCTTGTTTTTATTCCAGGCTGAAAGTCAGGCACAGACAAAAAAACTAATCCATTACTGGCATTTTAACAATACACCTTCGGGTAAACTAGGCCCGATACCCGCTGATTATTCCACATTGGTGAATGCCTCAATAATCTATAAGCCTGTCAAAATAGCAGGCGCTTCTGATACGACACAAGCTTACATTGATAATCTTGCTGGTGATATTATAAATCAGCGATCCGGATATGGAGGATGCTGCGGGGCGACAAACTATGGAGTGAGAACGCGTAACCCCAGCGATTATATGCAGTTCTTATGGTATATCCCCACTAAAAAGTACCAAAACATTGTGATTAAATATGAAACACAAATATCAAGCCTGGCAAGTGGTCAGCTTCAACAATTGTTCTCATATAGCCTTGACAGCGCTCAGACTTTCACTACTGCAGGCTTACCATTTAGCAGTGTTTCTGCAGGAGTTGCCTGGGGATTGGTTACACTCGATCTGAGTTCCATTCCGGCGACAAATAATAATGGTAAATTGGTATTGAAGATATTATTTTCCGGCCAAACTACAGGTACAAGCGGAAATAACAGGTTTGACAATATTACGATTGAAGGCGATACTATAATTAAACCGGCATTTACAAGTACGGCACTTACGACAGGTATAATCAACAGGCTCTACTCCTATTCTATCACTTCAACCGGAACTCCGGCTCCGACATATTCGGTAAGCGGTAACCCTTCATGGCTGACTCTCAGTGATAATATACTTAGCGGGACCTCACCATCAGTCGGTACTTTTGGTCCGGTTACGATCACTGCGACCAACATGGCCGGAAGTTCTCAGCAGGTATTCAACGTGGAAGTCGGAGCGGATGTTACTCCGGTTGCTCCTGTAATTACAAGTACAGCTCCTACCATAGGTATAATAGGTTCTGCGTTCACTTACAAAATAGCAAGCACAGGAATTCCAAAGCCGACTATTTCTGTCAGCAGTAATCCGGAATGGCTCACACTTTCTGATACCACATTGAGCGGCACTCCTACCTCATTTGGGGTATTCGGACCAATCACGATCACGGCAACAAACATCCTTGGCAGCGCTCAGCAGTCATTCAGTATAACAGTGCCTTCTGCTCCATCTTTCACGAGCGCTGCTAAAACTTCTGCAACAGCTAACGCTCTTTATACTTATACTATTGCAGCTTCGGGTTTTCCGGTACCGGATCTTTCGATAAGCGGTAACCCTTCATGGATTGCACTTACCGGCAATATATTAAGCGGTATCCCACCTTCTGTCGGGACATTCGGCCCAATCACAATTACTGCAACGAATACAGAAGGCAGCACTGAACAGACTTTTAGTCTAGTTGTTTCTTCAGTTCCGCAGATTACAAGTACGGCTCTGACCACAGGAACAGCCGGTTCTTTATATACTTACAACATTGCAGCTTCAGGAATTCCCGCTCCTGAATTTTCAGTCGACGGTAATCCTACCTGGCTGGTTTTAAATGGAAGTACATTAAGTGGAACTCCAACCTCATCGGGATTAATAGGTCCGGTTACAATAACTGCCACAAATATAGCATCGTCTGTCGAACAAACGTTTTATATAAACGTGGCTAATCCTGCTGTAAATACCAGTTCGGCAAAGATGATTCATTACTGGCATTTTAATAACACATTACCTGCAGACGGTTCTGGTGGTACCTTATTTGATTCTCAGCCTGTTTTAGCCGATTACTCCAGACTTGGCGGTGCGGCAATTGTTTACAAACCTTTGAAGGGAGTGGTCAGTGATTGGGGGGATATTGACAATCTCGTGGGAGATACTATTAATCAGCGATCGGGATATAAAGACTGTTGTGGCGAAGTGAATAATGCAGTCCGTACCCGAAATCCAAGCGACAGTATGGAATTTTTATGGTACATCCCAACCACAAGGTACCAGAATATTGTTGTCAAGTATGAGACTCAATTATCAAGTATAAAGAGTGGCCAGCACGAACAGATCTTTTCATACAGCCTCGATAGCGCTGCAACCTTTATAAATACAGGTTTGCCGGTTATCTCTAATTTCGCCGATACTATCTGGAGCCTTGTAACATTGGATTTGCGTTCTATTCCTGCAATTAATAACAACAGAAAATTTGTATTAAGGATTGACTTCTCTGCCCCAAACACTGGAAGCAAAGGAAATAACAGGTTTGATAACATTACGGTAGAAGGAGATATTTCCTCCGACATTGACGCAGTTCCTGAAATTACCAAGTCTGATTATGTCCTTTATCCTAATCCTGCTAAAGAGAATATTAACCTTATAACAACATATGAAGGCGAAAAAACTATTTCAATATATAATTCATCAGGAACTCTGGTGTCGTCTTATAATATATCAGGAAAGAATATTCTTATAAATATTTCTTCGCTGAGCCAGGGTTTATATTTTATGAAGATCATTGAAGCAAATGCAAAAACAGGCGCTCTCCTGAAATTTATTAAAGAGTAGAACGGAAGCAGATTATAAAGACACTTTCACTTTTTATTGCCTCCTATTTTTTTTTCTCATTATAGAGAAGCTGAAACTGAAGGCAGGTGTTTGCATCAATATTTATTACAGTATTCGAGTATTCATATCCGGTTTGATCCTTGACACTGAGAGTGTACGCATGTGTCTTAACTTTGCCAAGATCTTCTGTTGCTGTTATTGAAGCATTGTCGCCACATACAGGAGCTATAGTCCAGTAAACACTTGTAGGTGTATTCCCGACAATTTCTCCGCTCAAAGAGAAGGTCAGAGCAGTTGCTCCATCTGCTATAAAACCTGTGGAAGCTGCCTGATCGTACCAAAAAACAACTGCTCCGTCATATAAACAACTTCCATCGTCTTCCTGGGCACTTGCATCATAGTTTTTACTGTCTTTATCTGTACAGCCTTTAATTTTGTTATCTTTCTTACAACTATTTGTAACAGATAGTCCTCCAATGAGTAACAGGCAAATGAATATCGAAATAATTTTTTTCATACTATTGGTATTTTATGTTTTTTTTTGGAAATATTTCAGGATCACCCTTCTTTTAGTTTGTTTTCCTGATTTCCATTTTGTCAGTAAGACAGTAAAGCAAAAATAGTTAAAAGTCACATACTTTCCGCCCACCGTCTGCAATTAACTTATGGCAAACTTATTATTTATATTATGGTTTATCAAATGTCAGAACATATAAGTCACCGTCACAAATCTCTTTATATTCAATGTTTTTGCAGGAATCCGGTAAGTACTCTGCAGGTTTTCTGACCGGGTTAGCCTTATAAAATTCATTTTTAGCATATTTCAATCGCAACTTTTCTGTTTCGTTGGAATAATACTATTTTGTTGCCTCCCATGGAACCAGTACTGACGGATAATAATTTATACCCATAGCTTTAAACCGTTCTGCCTGTTTTCCCAGTCTTACTTTGTACTCACTCCAATTTCTTCCTGATGAAGGAGTCCATCCTATTTCAGCGTACCCCGGCAGACGTGGAAAAATCATATATTCCATTTCCTTCATGTTAGTTATTGTTTCCGTCCACAGCGCAGCTTCAATTCCTAGTACATTTTCTTTCCCGATCCCGGGAATATAATTCGCCGGATCCCAGATATATGCACTGTCAACTTCAATATATCCGGCCCAATGTAATCCCAGCTTCGTTGATTTATCGTACTGCATATCAAGATAAGCTTTTTTTGCCGGAGACATAAGAATTTTTGCACCCTGTCCAACTGCCATACTTGCATTCTTTACATTTGACCAATGTTGTGCAACCACACCTGGTTTCAGGCTTGAAATTGCTATATCATCCCATCCAAGCACCTTTTTCCCGTGTGCCATAACAATATCCTGAACCTTATTAATGAACGGAATATAATCCTCTCTTTTTGTAGAATGTGATTCATCGCCGCCGATATGAAAATACGGACCGGGAGTAAGTGCAGACAACTCTCGTACAACATCGTCGATAAATTTGTAGGTGATTTCCAGTTTAGTGCACAAGGAACTGAAGCCAACTTCAATCCCGGTATATAATTCTGTAGCTTTTCCGCTGCAATTCAGCTCAGCATACGAGGCAAGCGCGGCATTTGTATGACCCGGCATATCAATTTCAGGAACTATCGTTATATATCGTTTTTTTGCATAATTCACAATTTCAGAATATTGTTCCTGGGTATAATATCCTCCCTTTCCACCGCCTACCTGTGTATTTCCTCCATGTTTTGCCAGCTCGGGCCACGATTTGATTTCTATTCTCCATCCCTGATCGTCGGATAAATGCAGATGCAAAACATTCATTTTATAACAGGCTAGAAATTCTATCAATCTCTTCACGTCCTCCACACTGAAAAAATGCCTTGCAACATCAAGTGCTGTTCCCCGATAAGAATAGGCCGGGTAGTCGGTGATTGTACCAGTTGCAATTCTCCATGGACCTTTCTGCTTTGAAGCCATTTCAATTTTTGCCGGTAAAAGTTGCCTGATTGTCTGTATTCCCCGGAACAATCCGGCAGTGGTATTTGCCGAAAGCATTGCAAGATCCTTATTAATGATCAGTTCATATCCTTCATCGCCAAGCCCCGGATTGGAATTGTTTTCTGAAAGTGTCAGATAGATATTTCCTGATCCGGGAGTCGTTGCAGCAGTTTTAACATCTATACTATAACCTGTGGATAATTTAAGTTTGTCGGCCAGGTATTGTCCTACCTGCTTTAATTCATCGGATTCTCCCCGGATATAAATATTTGTATGTGCCTTTAATGCAAAGTATCCGCCTGTGCCTGTTATCGAAACCGGTCTGGGAATTATGGCTGCTTTTGACAGGTCCGAGGTAGTCCTAGCTGAGGAAGTAACCTGTACCAACAGCATCGTAACAATAAGAAATGCCGTGGTAGCGAAATTTGATTTTTTATTAATCATAAGAAGTAATTTTGGGGGGCTTAAGATATGTAATAAATTTAAATTTTCACATTTTCAAAACAATGCTTTTAAAAGGATGTTATTTAAATAATAATTTATCTGTTGAAACCAGAATGACCGATAAAATCTATTTTTCAGAAAATACAATTGATCCGAATCCTTTTACTCAGTTTAAGATCTGGTATGGTGAACATCTGATGCGCGGCATTGAGATATCTGATGCTGTAACTCTCGCAACGGCTTCTTCAGACGGGCATATATCTGCCAGGACTGTCCTGCTGAAAGGTTATAATGAAAAAGGGTTTGTATTTTTCACAAATTATAATAGCAGGAAAGGTCTTCAGTTATCATCAAATCCAAGGGCTGCCATGCTTTTTTACTGGCCTGAATCCGGCCGGCAGATTAGGATTGAAGGAGTAACGGATAAAATGACTGAGAAAGATTCTGAATCTTATTTCATAACAAGACCAAAGGAAAGTCAGTTATCGGCCTGGGCGAGTGAACAGAGCTCAATAATCCAGGATCGGCAATATCTTGATAAGCGCTTTGATATTTATAAAAATTTATATTCTGATAAGCCGGTGGACAAACCTCATTCCTGGGGTGGATTTTGTCTTATCCCGGAATGGTTTGAATTCTGGCAGGAGAGACAATTCAGATTACACGACAGGTTAACCTATACAAAAAGAAAGGATCTCTGGGTCATCGAACGTCTGGCACCATAAATGTTTCAGACTACACCAGGTCACAGGCATCAGGAGGCATCCAGTGGGCATTCCTGCCTTCCCATTTTATATTACAGCCGATAGGGTTTGTTACCGGAACTGAAATGGGTTTTCCCGTTGTAAGCTCCCCAAGAGCCAGATCAAGATTATTAACAGTCATCTTTGAGGTGTCCCTCGGATTATCGACTCCTCTTCCGGTATAAACAAGTTTTCTGTTCTCATCAAATACATAAAAGTGAGGTGTTCGTAATGCCCCGTAAGCTTTTGCCACTTTTTGAGGCTTGTCATAAAGATAGACCCATGGAAACTTATTCTTTTTCATCCTATCGACCATGTTGGGAAAACTGTCCTCAGGATAAGTGTTTTCACTGTTAGAATTTATTCCTGCAAACCCAACTCCCAGTTTGCTGTATTTTTCAGCTGTTAGTCTTGTATTCTCATCTGATCCAATAACATATGGGCAATGATTACATGTAAAAAAGATCACCAGATATTTAATTTTATCAAAATCAGAAAGGCTGTATTCCTTTCCATCTGTTGAGGGAAGTTTAAAATCTATCGCCTTTTGCCCGGGTTGTAATGTAAATGCCATATAATTTAAATTTATTCATCAATATAACAACTATTATACTGAAATGTTAAATTATCCGACTTTTTCGTTAGGTTTGGCTTCAGTTCTATAAATAATGAATGATGAGTCCTCTGCTATTGTTTATTATCATCCTGTTTTATTTTTCAATCCTGATGGTGATTTCCCAGATTGCATCCCGGCATGTACATGATACCACTTTTTTTGACGGAGACAGGGCTTCACCATGGTTTCTGGTTGCTTTTGGGATGATCGGATCGGGAATTTCTGCTGTTTCACTGGTTTCGATTCCGGGGAATGTTGGCAATAACAATCTCTATTATTTCCAGTTTATTCTTGGAACAATAGTAGGCTATCTTTTTATAGCTTTTATCCTGACTCCTATCTATTACAGGCTGAAGCTGGTTTCCATATATACCTACCTGAATATCCGCTTTGGCAATGTTACATATAAAACGGGGTCCCTGTTTTTCCTGGTTTCACAATCATTTGGAGCCGCACTCCGTTTGCTTTTGTCTATAAAGATTTTACAATACGCATTCTTTGATAAACTGCATATTCCATACTTCGTAACAATCATTGTGGTTCTGATTCTTATCTGGTTATATACAAATAAATCGGGTATTAAAACGATTGTCTGGACAGATGCCTTACAGTCGTTGTTTTTGATAACGGTAATTGTCATTTCTATTCTTACAATTAAAAATTCGTTGGGTTTTTCCCTTTCTGAAATGGCAAAGACTATTATTCACCATCCTTATGCGAAGGTCTTTGACTGGGATTTTCATTCCGGGTCTAATTTTTTCAAACAGTTTATCTCGGGTTTGCTTATTACCGTTGCACTTGTGGGTCTTGACCAAAGTATGATGCAAAAAACACTTACTGTAAGAAATGCCAGAGATGCCAAGAAAAACGTCCTGACTTTCAGTTTCTTCATTGCTTTTGCACAGACGATGTTTCTCGGACTCGGCATACTGATCTACCTGTATGCAGAAAAACACGGTATAAGTCTTACCGCACAAAACGGGAAATTTGTAAATACAGATGATCTCTACCCGTTACTTACACTGAATTATTTTGGCAAAATCGGCGCTATTGCTTTTTTAATTGGTGTAATTGCTTCCACCTTTGCCAGTATTGATTCCTGTATTGCTGCATTAACAACCGCTTTCAGCTATGATTTTATGGATATCGATAACCGACCGCATGAGGCCAGGAAAAAGATAAAAAACAGTGTTCTTCTTGGTGTAAACATTGTTATGTTTCTCATAGTAATGTCATTCTGGAACAGTAAGGGAGCAATTATCAATACAATTTTTAAAATAGCCGGCTATACTTACGGACCTATTTTAGGTTTGTACCTGACAGGGCTGTTTTCAAAAATTAAATTTAAGGAGAAATGGGTTCCTGTTGCTTGTGTTTCAGCTGCATTCTTCACTTGGATTCTTAATGGTTTTTTTATAAGATCTTTCCATTTTGATTTCGGTTTTATGAATATTTTTGTAAATGCTCTGTTAACAATTTTGTTCTTGTTCATCATCAGAAAGAAATCCAATGACATCACACGAAAAATTTATAATCAGGCTCACTTCAGATCACAGGGAATTTAAAGTTTGTGCACTGATGATGTCTGAAACTGATCCATGGATCACCCTGGAAATGAACTACGATCAATGCCTTACAGCATTTGAAGGAACCTGCAAAGAAATTTATGTTATTGAAACTNNGGATATATTCAGACGATCTGCATTGATGAAGTTTACAGAGGCAAGGGCTTCGGTAAAAAGCTTCTGGAATTTTGCGAAGAAAGAATTCATAAATTTTCGCCAAATGTTTTTATATGTGTTTCTTCATTCAACAAAGGCGCTATTAAGCTATATTATGAGTTTGGATTTAAGCTGATTGGAGAACTTGAAAATTTTGTGAAAGACGGCTTTACTGAATTACTGCTTCGCAAAACTGTCGGCCCGCGAGTCGGATATAAGGTAAATCGGTAAATAAAGTTATTCTTATGTTCAAACGATCTCTTCTAATTCTAATCTTTTTGTCTGCTTTTGGTTTGGCATCAAACAGTCAGATCGTTTCACCGAAAGCAGCCAAAGCTTACCTTATTTCTGCAATAGACAGTATCCTTCAATCACAGGTTAATCTGGATAAAATTCCGGGAGCTGTCATCGAGATAAAAAAGGGGGAACAGATTATTTATGAACATGCCTTTGGCTATGCTCAGAAATATGACTACTACCATCACCTTTTCAATCCACCGGAGAAAATGACGACAAGTCATCTTTTTGATATTGCTTCACTCACGAAGGTTATTGGCACCACAACATCTGTTATGTTATTGGTTGACAGAGGTTTGCTTAAAGTTGATGATCCCGTATTCAAGTATATAAAAGCTTTTGACACACCAGGAAAAAGAGAGATCACAATACGACATCTTCTTACTCACACCGCAGGTTTGTATGAATGGTATCCTCTTTATTACAGGGCTTCCAATAAAGATGAAAGTTACAAACTGATAGGAGAACTTCCTCTCATGTTTCCAGTAGGTGCACAAAGACGATATAGTGATCTGGGGTTTGTAATTCTTGGTGAAATAGTTGAAATTGTATCAGGCTTACCGTTAGAAAAATTCGAAAAGCAGAATATTTTTCTCCCTCTGCAAATGAAAAACACAACTTATAACCCGCTCACAACCGGTAATTTTAAAAAAATAGCTGCCACTTCTCCTGGTAATCCTTATGAAAAAAGAATGGTTTATGATTCAGCTCTTGGGTTCAAAATCAAGGAAATTGATCCTTCGCACTGGAACGGCTGGCGCACTTATATTTTGAGAGGAGAAGTAAATGACGGAAATGCCTGGTATGCCAATGGGGGAATATCAGGTGCTGCGGGATTATTTTCAACTGTCGACGATCTTCAGACGCTGGTCGACATGCTGATTAATAAAGGGAAAAAAGGTTCCCTTCAGTTTATTTCAGAAAAAACCATCACTTCCTTTCTGACAGAAGACAAATTCAATAATGGTCTGGGTTGGATGATGGATCCCGACAATTCTTTCATGAAAAACAGTCCTGAAGGATCTTTTGGCCACACGGGATTTACAGGAACCAGCATTTCAGTTATTCCCAAATACAACATATCTGTAATATTGTTAATCAACCGTCAGAATACAGGATTATTAAGCACCGGCGAATATTATAATGTAAGCCCGATACGGCTTCAGGTCTTTAACTCAGTACTAAAATATCAGAAAGAAATTTCAGGACAGTAAATACAATTATTTCTAAGATCTTTTCTCGAGCAACAATTTAAAGAAGAATCGGAAATACCTGATACCTGACAGGAACAGAGCTAATCCGATACCATTATAAAGAATAGACAGGTAGGGTTTTGGTATTGATGAATGCCTCAGGGCAATTCCCATTGAAACCATTATTAAAACAATTAAATAGCTTTTCGGTTTCATAAAATAAAACGGACTCTTTTTTTCAGTAAGAATCAATATCCGGTCCAGGTTTTTGTCAGCAATTTTAAGAAAACCAAAATGATGAATAGGCATTGCTGCAAGGAATCCGGCAGTATAAAAGAAAAACTGTTCCCTTATATTGCAGGAAGATAACCACGACACAGCATAACTGACAAGCAGGACCCCTACTCCACACCACATGAGACCAGCCATGAGTACAAGAACACTCTTATTGACAGATAGCGTAAATTTATTTATGTCCATATAGCATCATTCAATTTTCGCATGCCTGAATGGCTGAATTTCTGTTTTTTCCCAGACTTTTTTCGTAATATAAGGTTCATCTTTTAATTTTTCTTCCAGAGACTGGTGGTCGGGAAAATCATAAACAATCATTGACCCAATCATCTTTCCGTTATTGTCAAGAATGGCGCCGCCAAATAAAAATTCACCGGCTTTTTTAAGTATACTTATTCTCTTAAGATGCTCTTCCCTGACACTTAATCTCCGTTGAAGTGCTTCGGGATCAGTTCCGTCATAAGCTACCAGTAAAAACTGCATATCCTTTCATATTAATTTTAATGACTACCAGAAATTTTCAACACAAATCTATTGATTTTCTTCGATTACTATTACTTTTCGGATCCCTTGAAAATCAATTTACTCCCCCTGGGGCCGGGGTAAAGAAATTGATTTTCAAACGACCTGGAAAAAACCGGTAATGATTTTCGCCATCATTGTTTATATTTGTTCCTGTTAATACAGTTCTCAAAGAAGAAATCAATTAAGAATGGGTTATATCCAATATGTTGAATATTAAGAATTTATTTAATATTTTCGGATTTTTCAGGGACCTGAAAAGAAAGGACCATAAGCCTATTTTCGGTGCTCTTGATATTTTCAAATATATTGGTCCTGGCTTGCTTGTAACTGTCGGATTCATTGATCCGGGTAACTGGGCAGCAAATATAGCAACAGGATCAGAATTCGGTTATACATTATTATGGGTTGTATCCCTTTCTACAATTATGCTGATTGTCCTTCAGCATAACGTTGCCCATCTGGGAATTGCCACAGGGCTCTGTCTGTCAGAAGCCGCAACAATATATTTAAAACCCTGGATTTCAAAGTCAGTACTGTCATTCGCTGTCGTTGCATCAGTTTCCACTTCTCTGGCAGAAATTCTGGGCGGCGCAATTGCATTAAATATGCTCTTTGATGTTCCGCTAAAAATAGGCGCTATACTCGTGACCTTCTTCGTGATGATAATGTTGTTTTCAAATTCATATAAGAAAATTGAAAGATGGATCATTGGGTTTGTTTCAATCATCGGACTTTCATTTTTATATGAATTATTCCTGGTAAAAGTCGATTGGATACAAGCGGGTATATCGTGGGTTAAACCTTCTTTTCCTGAAGGTTCCATATTGTTGATAATGAGTGTTATGGGAGCAGTAGTGATGCCTCATAATCTTTTTCTTCATTCGGAAATAATTCAAAGCCGGCAATGGAACCTGAAGGATGAAAAGATCATTAAAAAACAACTCAAATTCGAATTTGCAGATACACTTTTTTCAATGATAATCGGTTGGGCCATTAACAGTGCGATGATACTTCTGGCAGCAGCAACCTTTTTTGCAAAGAGCCAGAAAGTTGACGAGCTTCAGCAGGCAAAAAGACTCCTTGAACCATTACTTGGATCGAATGCTTCAGTTGTTTTTGCTGTTGCCCTTCTCTTTGCCGGTGTTGCATCTACAATAACTTCCGGGATGGCAGGAGGATCGATAGTTTCGGGAATGTACAGTGAACCATACGATGTTAAAGACAATCACTCCCGTATAGGTGTTATAATTTCCCTGTTGGGAGCCTTAATATTGATTTTCTTTATTGGGGATCCCTTTAAAGGCCTTATCTTGTCGCAGGTGTTTTTAAGCATTCAGCTTCCGTTTACCATTGCTATACAGATTTACTTAACTTCTTCCAAAAAAGTAATGGGAAAATATGCTAACAGCCGGTTTCTGACTGGCCTTTTATTGGTTATAGCCGGAATTGTTACTTTTTTAAATCTCAAATTGCTGTTTGATATTCTTAAGGGATAGAACTTTGAAAAATTTAAATATGTCAGCTAAACAATATAAAATTGGCCTGGTTTTAAGCGGTGGCGGTGCGAGAGGATTCGCCCATCTGGGAGTGATCGAGGCATTGAATAAATCAGGAATCTATCCCGACGTGATATCCGGAACCAGCGCCGGAGCTATTATTGGTGTACTTTATGCCGATGGTTATTCTCCGAAGGAGATACTTAAGCTGATGAATACTGGTAGCCGGCTTGATTTTATGCGTCCGGCATTACCAAGGGAGGGTTTGCTTCAGATTAACGGCATAATTAAAATATTAAAAACGAGCTTGCGTTCGAAAAATTTTGAGGAACTGAAGATCCCGCTGTTTGTCACTGCAACTGACCTGAATAACGGAAAAGCAGTTTATTTTTCGAAAGGAAATTTATATGATCCGATTGTTGCATCGGCAAGCATACCGGTCCTTTTTCAGCCGGTAAAAATCGATGATATCTCATACGTTGATGGCGGCGTTCTTGATAATCTTCCTCTCAGGCCAATTGAAAATAAATGCAGAATTCTTATCGGATCTTTTGTAAATCCGGTTGGCTATATGGAAAAAATCAGCGGCCTGATAAATATTGCTGAAAGAACATTTATGCTAAGTATGTCGAAAGAAATATTCGAAAAAGCGAAGAAATTTGATCTTTTTATTGCTCCGCTTGAACTTAGAAACTATAAAATTCTCGATCCTGAGAAAGCACAGGAGTTATTCGAGATTGGTTATAGTGCAACTAAAGAAAAGTTGAAAGAAATTGATATTGATGTATTGCTTGGTCTGAAAATTGTATAACTCTATGTAATTAAACCTTGCAGAAGGCGAAAGAAGTTTACTTCTTAATCAGCGAATAAAGATTTTTTATTTCTGCTTCCCACAATGATTCATCTGGTGTTTCAAGAATAAGAGGCATATTATCCAGTCTCCCGTCATTCATCAACATTCTGAAAACATCTTCACCAAGATACCCTTTCCCTATGTTATCATGCCTGTCGACCCTGGTGGCCAGTTCTTTCTTTGAATCATTTATATGCATTCCACGCAAGTATTTAAAGCCGATAATTTTTTCAAACATGTCGAATGTCTCTGTATATCCTTCAGGTGATTTAATATTATACCCCGAAGTATAGGCATGGCAGGTATCAATACAAACTCCAACCCTCGATTTATCTTCTACGTTGTCAATCATGAATCTGAGCTGCTCGAATTTGTGTCCCATATTTGTACCCTGTCCGGCGGTATTCTCTATTACTGCAGTAACTCCTTTTGTTTTGTCAAGAACAATGTTAATAGATTCTGCGATCCGCCGGAGGCACTCCTCTTCGCTGATGGCCTTAAGATGACTTCCCGGGTGGAAATTTAGTCTGTCAAGACCCAATTGTTCACATCGTTGCATTTCATCGAGAAATGAAGCTCTTGATTTTTCCAATGGTTCTTTCTCAGGGTGTCCCAGATTTATCAGGTAGCTGTCGTGTGGTAGAATCTGAAACGGTTTGTAGTCATACTTCTCACAATTCTCCCTGAAGGCTTTAATACTGGCTTTGGATAATGGATTTGAAAACCATTGTCTCTGGTTTTTTGTAAACAGGGCAAATGCCTTCGCTCCTATCGAATTTGCATTTACCGGAGCATTTTCCACTCCTCCGGAAGCGCTTACATGTGCACCAACATATTTCATAGTTCTAAAAATAACTTGGTTAGCTAAATATAATTTTTAAAGTAATGTAAAGATCGCCTGAATCTTTAAATAATATAACAAAAACTATTATCTTATGTTTATATTATAAATTTGAAAAAGTACACGGATATTAGTAATTTTGTAATGAACCCTTTAAACACAATAAGATAAATGACAGATTTAAACAGTAGTATCCCGACAACTCCGGGACCAAAAAAAAGCACACCGGTAGGCATGATTATCACATCAATTGTCCTGGGCGTTGCTCTGATTTTTCTTATTTATATGTATTTCGATAAGAAGAACAAAATGATCGAGATGGAAACAGCCCTGACCCAGGAAAAAGATTCCCTGGCCAATGAACTAAGGCATATGGTCGTTGCATTTGATACTTTGAAAACCAATAACGATACCTTGAAGGCAGGAATGGAGAAGCAAAAAAATAAGATTGTCCAGATATTATCTATAAATGCATCAAATGTAAGGCTGATAAAATCATATAAGAACGAGATCACAACAATGAGAGAAATAATGAAAAGTTATATTGTCCAGATCGATTCTCTTAATACACGAAATAAACTACTCACTTCAGAAAATTCAGAAATAAAGGAGCAAATCACACAAGTCCGGAATACAAACACCGAGCTGTCAAAAGCAAAGGAAGAACTAAGTACTAAAGTTGAGGTTGCTTCTGTTATACAGGCTAAGAATATTGCCGCTGTATCTCTGAATAAAAAGAGAAAAGAAACCACCAGGATCAATAACCTTGATAAGCTCAGAATATGTTTCACCCTGCGTGAGAATCCACTTGCTAAACCCGGACAGAAAGATGTATATATGAGAGTGATAAGGCCCGACTCATTGGTAGTATCAAGCAGTCCTGATAATCTTTTTGAATACAAGGGAAACAAAATAATTTATTCTGCCAACCGTCAGGTGGATTATCTGAATCAGGATATTGAAGTGTGTATTTTTATGGATAATAAAGGTGATTTTATTATTGGTAACTACAGTGTTGAACTTTATCTTGATAATAATATTATCGGTCGAACAAACTTTATGCTTTCCAAAAAATAACTATTCCTCAGCCGGAATCATAAATTCAGATATTATATTATCCGATATCAACTTTCCCTGGTTTGTAAGAACCAGGGATTTTTTTTCCTGCTTCATAAGGCCATAGTTTTTGAATTTCCCTGCCAGATTTACAATATAATCATATCCTTCTTTTTCAAACATTTTCTCAACATACTCAAGATCAATGCCCCACATTGTTCTCAGGGAAGTCATTATATATTCATTAAACCGTGTCTTTGTGTTAAGCTCTTCGCTTTCATAAAAGGAATTCCCTGCATTAATTGACTTAATATATCCCTTCAGATCACGGATATTCCACTGGCGCGAATAGCCATTAAAAGAGTGTGCTGATGGTCCGAGGCCAAGATAACTAACCTGTTTCCAGTAATTTGAATTGTGTAAAGAGAAATAACCGGGTTTACCGAAATTTGAAATCTCATATTGTATAAATCCTGCAGATTCTGCCTTTTCAATAAGAATATTAAACTGCGCGACACTATCATTTTCATCGATTTCAGAAATCGTTCCTTTCCCGAGCATTTTCGCAAAGACTGTTCCCGGTTCAAAGGTAAGGTGATAGGCAGACAGGTGCCTTATATCAAAGGAAAAGGAAAAATCAAGATTTGATTCCCATTCCTTCAGACTCATCCCCGGAATTCCATAAATAAGGTCAATTGTTACGTTTTCAAATCCTGCATTTAACGTATCATTGAGTGCTTTAATGGCCTGTGCTGAATCGTGCCTTCTGTTGAGCATTTTGAGATCTGAATCTCTCCACGATTGAATCCCGAGGCTGATTCTGTTTATATTAAGATTTTTCAGCCCTTCTAAATAAGCAGGAAGGACATCATCGGGGTTTAATTCAATAGTTATTTCACAATCTTGTTCTACACTAAACAGTTTGTTTATATGATTCAATATTGTTCCAAGGTCTTTAATTGAACAGACCGACGGAGTGCCACCGCCAAGATATATTGTTGAGACAGTTTCGCTTTCAAGATAATCCTTTCTTAATGAGGTTTCCTTTAACAATGCATCAATAAACGCAGAATTATCATTTACCGAAACCACGTGATAAAAATCACAGTAAAAACAGAGTTTCTTACAAAAGGGTATATGTACGTAAATTCCTGCCATATAAAAATCTCAATAATAATCCCCGCATAAAAAATTTTACCACCCAGACACTAAGGTGCAAAGTTACATAAAGGATATGTTATTACAGCTTTTCGCAGCCTGGGAGTCTAAAAGTCTTGTCATTTCGCTGTTGTTTGATTTTAACTACATTTGCATGAAATTATAATAATGATTAAGAAGAATATATTTTCAATCCTGGTAGCTTTGATTATTACATATCTAAGCCTGGCCAACGCTCATACTTTCGATAAAGTTTCATCATTTATTGATATTCCTGACATCGATAAAGCTGTTCATTTTTGTATGTACTTTGGCCTGATGTCGGTTATAATTCTTGAAAACAGGAACAACATAAAGAGTAACGGACATTTATTCCTTCTGGGTCTGATTCCTCTATTCTTCGGTATATTAATGGAAATTCTTCAGGCGACACTTACTGTTACCCGGTCGGGCAGCTTTTTTGATGCTCTTGCAAATAGCGTCGGAATTCTAGTATCAATTCTGCTATGGCTCTGGATAAAGCCGACTAAAAAAGAAATAATCAGATAGTAACTAATTCCGGATTCTTCGATTTTATAACTAGTTCATGAATTGTCCTATTCCTGAATAGTTTAATAAGATCTTTCCTTGATTTTTCATAATCATCATGAAGCGGACAATGTTTCCCTTCCATTTCTACCCCTTCACAAGAACCGTTATGCATTATACAATTAGTGAAAGTATCATACCCATCAATTGTATTTACAATATCGAGTAGGGTTATTTTTCGCGGATCTTTTAATAAAGAAAAACCGCCATGAGGTCCTTTTGAGGAACTAAGAATTTTTTGTTTTGCCAGCATTTGAAGAATTTTTGCAAGAAAAGGGGTCGGAAGGTTTAGATCCCTGCTTATTTTTTTTATCCCGGTTTTGCCGTTTGTTAATGGTTGACTGGCCAGATAAATGACTGCTCTTATTCCGTATCTGCAAGAATTTGAAAGCATATTAATACATTTTTAATGAGATCTTCTCTATTCTCCTTATGTGTCGTCCACCCTCAAAAGATGTTGTAAGGAAAGTTTTGGCAATAAGATAAGCTTCGGATTCTGAAATAAACCAGCCTGGCAATGTGAGAATATTTGCATCATTATGTTCCCGCGACAAACGGCTGATCTCTTCATTCCAGCAAAGAGCAGCTCTGATCCCGGGATGCTTGTTAACTACCATGTTTATACCATTGCCTGTCCCGCAGATTGATATCCCCAACTCAAAGTCACCAGCAACAACTGCATTTGCCAGAGGATGACCAAAATCGGGATAATCGACGATCTCTCCGGCAGAACATCCTAAATCCTTTACATCATACTTTTCCTTAATAAGATAACTTAATAACTTCTCCTTTAGGTAATATCCGGCATGATCCGACACAATTGCAATTTTTTTATTTTCCAACTTTTTAGCTTTTAATTTATTTTCAGTTAAGAGTCCGCAAATTAACACAATTGCCTAATTAAAAGAAAAAAGTAGTCTTATATCTTCAACTTTAAAAGCTTTATGATAGAGTAACAAAAGAATAGGATGATTGTTTAATTAGAAGATTTTCTTTGGGGATTTACCCC